>NZ_CAJULS010000006.1 GCF_910587525.1 uncultured Oscillibacter sp.
ACCGAGATCTACACTCTTTCCCTACACGACGCTCTTCCGATCTCAAGGCTTTCAAGAGCCACATCCTGACCAAGAAGGACACCAAGCGCACCCGCCGTCTGCGGGCGGGCGGTTACGCGGACGCCACCAATGTGGATGCTGTGCGCAAGATGATCCCCTACAAGTAAGCTGTATAGAATAGGAGGCTTTTTACAATGGCTAGAATCAAAGGCGCGATGATGACGCGCAAGAGAAGAAATAAGGTCATGAAGATGGCAAAGGGCTACTGGGGCTCTAAGTCCAAGCACTTCCGCGTGGCAAACCAGGCGGTTATGAAGTCCCTGACTTACGCCTACACCGGCCGCCGGCTGAAAAAGCGCGACTTCCGCTCCCTGTGGATCACCCGCATCTCTGCTGCCTGCAAGCTCAACGGGATGAATTATTCCACCTTCATGCACGGTCTGAAGACTGCCGGCATTGAGATTAACCGAAAGATGCTCTCTGAGATCGCCATCAGCGATGCTGCCGCCTTCACCCAGCTGACCGAGATCGCCAAAAAGGCAGTCGCCTGATTTCAGCATGAACTGCAGGAAAAATTGATGAAAGTTTTTCTTGCATTTTGTAAGTATTCCTGATATTATAATAAAAGTGCGCAATAGCAAGGAGGTGCAAAGGATGGCAAAGTGCGAGTTTTGCGACAAAGGCGTGACTTTCGGCATTCAGGTCTCTCACTCTCACCGGCGTTCCAATCGTCCCTGGAAGCCCAATGTGAAGCGTGTGAAGGCCATCGTCAACGGTACGCCCCGCCATGTGTATGTTTGTACCCGGTGCATGCGTTCCGGTAAGGTCACCAGAGCGATTTGACATGTACAAACGAAATCCCGGACTGATGTCCGGGATTTTTTCTTTGTAGAAAACCGGGCGAGGACATTCCCGCCCGGTTTTTGCCACTCACATCCAGGTTCGTTCCAGCAGTTCGTCTTTTTTGGCCCGGCCCATCAGCTCCCTGACCACATCCCGGGCCTGCTTGCCACGGTATAACACCTCGTAGGCGCAGCGGCAGATGGGCATCTCCACCTGCTCCTTTTCCGCCAGCTGATAGACGCTCTCGGCGGCGTAATAGCCTTCCACTACGGCGCCTACCTCCTCCATGGCAGTTTGGACGCTTTTGCCCTGCCCGATAAGGATACCCGCCCGGTAATTTCGGGAGTGGAGAGAGGTGCAGGTGACGATCAGATCCCCCATGCCTGCAAGACCGCCGAAGGTTCGCCGGGTGCCGCCCAGCTGTTCCCCCAAACGGGTGATTTCCGCCATGGCCCGGGTCATCAGCAGGGCCTTGGTGTTGTCCTGGAGTCCCAGGCCGGTGCAGATACCGCAGGAGAGGGCCACCACGTTTTTCAGCGCCGCCGCCAGCTCAACGCCGATGATGTCATAGCTGGTGTAGATGCGGAAGTAATCGTTCATAAAGGCATCCTGAACAAACCGGGCCGCAGCCCGATCTGGACAGGCGGAGACGCAGCCAGTAGGCAGCTTGCGGCCCACCTCCTCTGCGTGGGAGGGGCCGGAGAGGGCCACTACTTTGCGGATGTTCTCCGTGGTTTCCTGGAGGACCTGGCTCATCCGCAGTCCGGTCTCACGCTCGATACCCTTGGAGACAGTTACCAGAACTGTCTCGGGCCGCAGATAGGGCCGGATCTTTTCCCCCGTGGCCCGGACGGCAAAGGAGGGGGGAGCGCTGATTACCAGCTCTGCATCGGACAGACAGTCCAGTTCCCCGGTGATATGAAGGGATTCCGGCAGTAGGACGCCTTTCAGAAGGGAATTTTCCCGGGTTTGGGCCATCTGGCCTGCCTTCTCCGGGGAGTGAGACCAGAGGGTCACATCGTGCCCGTTGTCACAGAGGACCAGGGCCAGGGCCGTACCCCAGCCGCCGCTGCCTAAAACTGCCGTCTTCATAAACCGCCCTCCTTTTTATGGCGAAAGCTGAATTTGCTCTCCGTGCCGGAGAGGAGACGCTTGATGTTAGCCCGGTGCTGCCAGACCACAAGCCCTCCACAGAGGAAGCCCAGAATGACGATCACCGGGTCCGGGTAGCACACCCAGGTGGCAAAGGGGAAGCTGGCCCCGGCCCACAAAGAGCCCAGGGAGACGTACCGGGTGAGGACAGTCAGCAGCAAAAACCCGCCCCACACCACCAGGGCGATGCGCCAGTCAATCATAATGGCGATGGTGCCGCCGGAGAGAATGCCCTTGCCGCCCTTGAACTTGAACATGCAGGGAAACATGTGGCCCAGGAGGCAGAAGAGGCCCGCCCAGTATTTGCCGAACAGCACACCGTCTATATGATGGCCGAACAGTGCCGGGCCGCCTCCGGGAAGCCATCCAAAGACCCAGACACCAAGCAAGAGGGCAAAAACTGCCTTGAGAACATCTGTCAGAATTACCAGCGCCGTCAGCGGGCCGCCGAAAGTGCGGTAGAAGTTGGTGAGCCCCGCGTTGCCGCTGCCGTGGTTCCGTACATCGTCCCGCAGGATATACTTGGAGACAATGACAGCACCGTTGAAGCAGCCCAGCAGATAAGCGGCCAGTGCTGAACCGCCGTACATCACCAGAATCAGAAGCCACCAGTTTTCCATGCGATCACTCCTCCTTCTCGCCCCGCTGGCGCACGGAGAGGATAACGGGCGTCCCCTCCAGACCGAAAGTATTGCGGATGCAGTTTTCCAGATACCGCTGGTATGAGAAGTGGAATAGACGGGTGTCGTTGCAGAAGGCCACGAAGTGGGGCGGCTTCACGCCCACCTGGGTCATATAGTAGATCTTGAGCCTCCGGCCCTTGTCGGTGGGGGGCTGGACCCGGGTCTGGGCATCCGCAAGAACGTTATTCAGCATGCCTGTGGTGATGCGGGTGGCAGCCTGGTTGGAGACGTAGTCGATGAGCTCAAAGAGCCGGTCTACCCGCTGTCCAGTCTTGGCGGAGATGAACAGGATGGGGGCGTAGGCCATGAAGCTGAGGCCCTGCCGGACCTCCTCCCGCATACGGTCCATGGTTTTGCCGTCTTTTTCGATCAGGTCCCACTTGTTTACCACGATAATGCTGGCCTTGCCTGCCTCGTGGGCCAGACCCGCCACCTTGCTGTCCTGCTCCGTGACGCCCTCCACGGCGTCGATGAGGATCAGGCACACATCCGCCCGTTCAATGGCCATGGTGGCCCGAAGGACGCTGTACTTTTCAATGTCCTCGGATACCTTGGACCGCCGCCGGATGCCGGCGGTGTCGATGAAGACGAAACTGCCCTTGTCGTTTTCAAACCGGGAGTCAATGGCGTCCCGGGTGGTGCCGGCAACATCGGAGACGATGACCCGCTCCTCACCCAGGATCTTATTTACCAGAGAGGATTTGCCCGCGTTGGGTTTGCCGATGACCGCCACATGGATAGCGTCGTCTTCCTCATCCTCGGTCTCCTCAGATGGGAAGTAGGCCACGCAGGCGTCCAGCAGGTCGCCGGTGCCGTGGCCATGGACGGCGGAGACGGCGATGGGGTCTCCCAGTCCCAGGTTATAGAACTCATAGAAGTCCGGGTCCGGCGCACCGATGGAGTCCATTTTATTTACTGCCAGTACAATGGGCTTGCCGCTTCGCAGCAGCATGTTGGCCACCTCGTGGTCGGAGGCAGTGAGCCCTGTGCGAATGTCTGTCAAAAAAATGATGACCGTGGCGGTCTCAATGGCGGTCTGTGCCTGGTCCCGCATGAATTCCAGAATCAGGTTATCGGTGCGGGGCTCAATACCGCCGGTGTCGATGAGGGTAAACTGCCGCCCGTTCCAGTCGGTCTTGCCATAGATGCGGTCCCGGGTGACGCCGGGGGTGTCCTCCACAATAGATACCCGCCGACCTACCAGTTTGTTGAACAGCTGGGATTTGCCTACGTTGGGCCGCCCCACAATTGCGACAATGGGTTTCATAGGCCCTCACTTCCTTTCTCTCTGTAGATAATGTTGATATAGGTATTATACCCGCCAAAGGGCAGGATAGCAAGACAAAAAGTAAGGAGGGAAGAAGCATCTTCCCTCCTAAACAAGCGTACAAAATCCCTTATTTTGCGACAACGGACTTGACGACCTTGACCTCGCGGCCATTATACGTACCGCATTCCTGGCACATTCTGTGAGGCAGGTGCTGCGCACCGCATTTCGGGCAAACGACGAGAGCGGGGGACGTCAGCTTCCATGTGGAGCTGCGGCGTTTGTCGCGTCTTGCTTTGGATACTTTTCTCTTGGGTACTGCCATTGTGACACCTCCTTGATCGTTCAAAGGTGCAGGCTGGGCCTGTCCTTATCTCATTTCTCTATTTGTTCTCCAAAAGCTTGGCAAGAACCGCCAACCGCGGATCGATCTCCTTTTTGCAGGAGCAGGGGCCGAGGTTCAAATCGGCGCCGCAGCGGGAACACAGTCCTTTGCAATCTTCAGAACACAGGGTTTTGGTGTCCATCCCGAGGATGAACGCCGTGCGGGCCAGTTCGCCGAGATCTGCTTTGCCGTCCTCCAGCAACTCAATCTCGTCGCTCTCGCCGTTTTCCAGAGATTCTGCCAGCATACAGTGGCAGGGGACCTCCGTTTCCAGAGAAAACGCTTTGCCGCAACGGTCACAGACGGCGTCCAGTGTGGTCCGGGCCGTCAGGTCCAGATGAAGCACATCGGCAGCGTTCCGCACCTCACCGGAGACGGCGACAGGGTGGGAGACCGGATACCGGCCGGAGAACTCCACGTCAGAGAGGTCCAGATCAAACTGGAACTCCAGGCGCCCGCCCGGAGTGTGCAGGATCGATTTTACATCTAAAAGCATAAGCTACCTCGCAATGACACGACTAGTATTATAATAGATATCCGCTCTCTTGTCAAACTATTTTTTAAAATAATTTCAGAAAAATACCTTTTTCGTCAAAGGTTTGGAACAGAGCGGCAGTTGCTGTCTGAATTTTGCAAGTTCCAAAAAAATCCTGCAAAAAACGGTTGAATCCTTTGGGATTTGTGGTACAATACCACAGGATGCAGTTTTCTGTCCGGAGATTTCCGGAGCGGCGGATTGCCCATATGTCGTCTGAAACAGGCCGGAGGAACGATTGTGGCGAAGAGTATTTTACATACGATTGAGACCAATATGGCGGGCTTTTCCAAGGGACAAAAGCGGATTGCCAATTATATTTTGGAGAATTACGACAAGGCGGCGTTTCTGACTGCCAGCAAGCTGGGCAAGCTGGCGGAGGTCAGCGAGTCCACGGTGGTACGCTTTGCCTCGGAGCTAGGGTATGACGGTTACCCAAGCATGCAGCGGGCTCTGCAGGAGATGATCCGGAGCCGCCTGACTTCCACCCAGCGTATTCAGGCGGCGGGGGACATGTTTGACCGGCGGTCCATCCTGCCGGCCGTGGTGCAGTCGGACATTGAAAAGCTGCGGCTGATGGCCGGCGAGGCCAACCAGAGTGAATTCGACCGGGTGGTGGATCAGCTTTTGAGCTGCCGCCACATCTATATTCTGGGGGTTCGCTCCTCCTCCTTTGTGGCGGGATATTTGAATTTTTACATGCACTTGCTGACGGAGAATGTGACGCTTGTGCAGTCCAACGCCGCTGGAGAGATCTTTGAGCAGCTGCTGCGAATTGGGCCGGAGGATGTGATGGTGGCAATCAGTTTTCCCCGGTATTCCCGGGTGACGCTGAACACCGTGAAATTTGCCCAGGACCGGGGAGCGTCCATTATTGCGATCACGGACAATGAGCTGTCTCCTGTGTATCAGATGGCGGATGCGGCCCTGCTGGCCCCCTGTGAGATGATCTCCTTTGTAGACTCCATGGTGGCGCCTCTGTCCCTGATCAACGCGCTGCTGATTGCCGTCGGAGTCCGGCTGGGGACAAATGCGGCCAAGACCTTTGCTGAGCTGGAGGATATTTGGAACGCTTACGATGTATTTGGGAAGACGGACGATGAGTAAGCGGATCGTGGTAGCCGGCGGCGGCGCTGCCGGAATGATGGCGGCCATTTCCGCCGCCGAGCGTGGCGGCGAGGTGACACTGCTGGAACCCAATGAGCGGCTGGGGAAGAAGCTGAATATCACCGGCAAAGGCCGCTGCAACGTGACTAACAACGCCGGAATGGAAGAGCTTCTGGCCAGCATTCCTAGGAATGGGAAATTCCTTTACAGCGCTTTTTCCCGCTTTGACGGACGGGATGCCATAAAATTTTTTGAGGACCTGGGACTGCCTTTGAAAACCGAACGGGGAAATCGGGTCTTTCCGGTCAGCGATCGGGCCTTTGACGTCAGTGCTGCCTTGGAGCGGCGGCTGAAGGCTCTGGGAGTCTCTCTGGTCCGGGACCGGGCGGTGCGTTTAGATATTCTGGAGAATACAATGCAGGGCGTGTCGGGAGAGCGATGCCGATACCCAGCGCAGGCGGTGATCCTGGCTACAGGGGGCGTATCCTATCCCGCTACCGGCTCCACCGGGGAGGGTCACCGTATAGCGGCGGAGGCGGGGCACACGGTGACGCCGCTGCGGGGCTCTCTGGTTCCCCTGCGGGATTTCGGTCTGGGCCGGGAGTTACAGGGGCTGAGCCTGCGGAACGTGGAACTGACGGTTTTTGAAAACAGCAAGAAAATCTATGCGGATTTCGGAGAGCTGCTGTTTACTCATTTCGGCGTCAGCGGGCCGTTGGTTCTTTCGGCCTCCGCCCATATGCGGCGGTTTGGAGAGCGGGCTTACCATTTGGAGATCGATCTGAAACCTGCTTTGGATGAACAGACCTTGGACCGGCGGCTTCTGGGAGATTTTGAGAAATATGCCAACCACGATTTTTGCAACGCCCTGGACGATCTGCTGCCCAAGAAGCTGATTCCAGAGGTTGTGAAAGCTTCTGAGATCGATCCGCATCAGAAGGTGCACGACGTCACCCGGGAACAGCGCCGGGGCCTGCTGACGGTTTTGAAGCATTTTCCCGTGGTAATTGCCGGGCCCTGCCCGGTGACGGACGCCATTGTCACCTCCGGCGGAGTCAAAGTGGGTGAGATCAACCCAAATACCATGGGATCAAAGATTGTAAAGGGATTATACTTTGCGGGCGAACTGATTGATGTAGACGCCTATACCGGCGGATTTAATCTACAGATTGCCTGGGCCACAGGCCGTGCCGCGGGATTTGCGGCGGCAGAGGCGGCGAACAACGATGATTGACAGGAGAGAAGAGAGATGAATACCATCCGCATTGCCATTGACGGCCCTTCCGGCGCAGGTAAAAGCACCCTTGCGCGCAGTGCTGCCGGAAAGTTGGGTTACTTATATGTGGATACCGGGGCAATTTATCGTACTGTAGGATATTATGCCCATACCCATAGGATTGACCCCAAGGATGAGGCGGCGGTAACCGCCTGCCTGCCGGAGGTCACCGTGGAATTGGCTTATGGGAGGGACGGTCTGCAGTGTATGCTGCTGAACGGAGAGGATGTAACGGCGGCCATCCGCCTGCCGGAGATCTCCCTGTGTGCCTCCGCCGTCTCGGCCCACCCCGGTGTGCGGGGCTTTTTGCTGGAGATGCAGCGGAAACTGGCCAGGGAGCACAGTGTCATTATGGACGGGCGGGACATCGGCACCGAGGTGTTGCCGGACGCGGAGGTGAAGATATTCCTCACTGCCTCGCCGGAGGCACGGGCCCGCCGCCGCTGTCTGGAGCTGGAGCAGAGAGGAATGCCGCAGCCTTATGAGAAGGTCTTGCAGGAGATCGAGGAGCGGGACTGGAACGATATCCACCGCCCCATCGCGCCTCTTCGCCAGGCAGAGGATGCCGTGCTGCTGGACACCACGGATTTGGATTTTCAGGAGAGCGAGGCGGCGCTGCTTTCTATCATTCGGGAAAGGTCGGGGGGCGCATGAAGCCATTCAACCGTTTGTTTGTCTTCATTTATTATGTGGCGGGGTTTGTGGCTGACATCCTGCACCCAGTCTCTGTAGAGGGGATGGAGCGGCTTCCCCAACGCGGTGCACTGCTGTGTCCCAACCACGCCAGCAACTGGGATCCCATCCTGGTGGCGCTGAAGCTGCCCAGGAACTACCGCCTCCACATTATGGCCAAGGAGGAGCTGTTCAAAAATCCGCTGCTGGGTTGGCTGCTGCGGAAGGTGGGGGCTTTCCCCGTCAGCCGGGGGAACAACGATATCAATACTGTGCGGACTGCTATGCAGGCCATTAAGGACGGCGACAATCTGCTGATTTTCCCGGAGGGGACCGTGGTCCGCAATGGCGTGGGGTACATAGATGGTCTGCCGGCCCACGCCAAGGCGGGCGTGGCGATGATCGGCGTGCGGACCGGCGCGGTGCTGGTGCCTGTCTTTGTGGACGGGGAGAAGAGGCTGTTCCGCCGCACCCGCATTATCTTCGGTGAGCCCTATGTGCCCCATTACACCGGGCGGCGGGGTACGTCTGAGGAGATGCAGAAGATCGCGGACGATATCCTGGCGGCGGCTTACGCTCTGGGCGGCCAGTCCGTAGGGGGAGAGCCGCTGTGAATGAGGTGCTGCTGGCACAGAGTGCCGGATTCTGCTACGGCGTGCGCCGGGCGGTGGAGCTGGCGGAGAAGACCGCCGCTGAGACCGGCGGCTGCTGGATGCTGGGGGATCTAATCCATAACGCCCATGTGGTGGAGGATCTGACACGGAAAGGCGTCCGGAAAACTGGCGACCCGTCGTCACTGGGGCCCGGGGACACGGTGGTTATTCGCTCTCACGGGGAGCGGAAGAGCGTGTTGGACGATCTGGAGGCCAGGGGAGTGCGCTGTGTGAATGCCACGTGCCCCAACGTGGTGCGTATCCAGCGTCTAGTGGCCCAGGCTGAGACGGAGGGCCGCCGGACAGTGGTCATTGGTGATCCGGGACACCCTGAGGTGGCGGGCGTGGCCAGCTGGTGCCGGAAGCCCCTGGTGTTTGACGGGCCGGAGGCCGTTCGCCGCTGGCTGGGCAGCGCTTCCGAAAACCGGGAGATCCCCCTGACGGTAGCGGCTCAAACCACCTGTATTCGTGAACTTTTTGAAACTTCTTGGAAAATCATAAAAAAAGAGTGTACAAACGCGAAAATATTTGATACAATATGCAATGCTACGCACAAGCGTCAGTCTGAGGCGGTGGAAATCGCCGCCCGGGTGGACGTGATGGTCGTGGTGGGAGACCGTAAAAGCGCCAACACCAAACATTTGACCGAAATTTGCAAAGAGAGATGTCCCCGCGTCCTCCAGATTGAGGGGGCGGACGAGCTCTCGCCGGATTTGTTCGATGGTTGTTCTGTTGCGGGCCTTACGGCCGGAGCCTCCACGCCAGCGGGCATTATTAAGGAGGTATATGCAACGATGAGCGAAGAAATCAAAGCGGCCGAGGGCAAAGAGGAGTCCTTCGAGGAATTACTGAATCAGTCTTTCAAAACTTTAGATACAGGAGAGAAAGTAACTGGCATTGTCACGGCCATCACGCCGACTGAGGTGCAGGTGGATGTGGGCGCCAAGCAGGCCGCCTACATCAAGTTCAGCGAACTGAGCGACGACCCTAATGCCAAGCCTGAGGACATTGTCAAGGTGGGCGACGAGATTGAGACTTACATCGTCCGCGTCAATGACGTAGAGGGCTACGCCGAACTGAGCAAAAAGCGTCTGGACGCTGTCAAGGTGTGGGAGAACATCGAGACCGCCGTCGAGGAAAAGACTGTGCTTGAGGGTACTGTCACCGAGGAGAACAAGGGCGGCATCGTGGTCTCTGTCAAGGGTGTGCGGGTATTTGTCCCCGCCTCTCAGAGCGGACAGCCCCGCGGCGCGGATCTGAGCGCCATGGTCAAGCAGAAGGTGCAGCTGCGTGTCACGGAGGTCAACCGTGCCCGCCGCCGGGTGGTTGGCTCCATCCGGGCTGTCACCGATGAGGCCCGCAGGGCCGCTCAGGAAGAGGTTTGGGCCAATATTGAGGAGGGCAAGCGTTATTCCGGCACTGTGAAGTCCATGACCAGCTATGGCGTGTTTGTGGATATCGGCGGCGTGGACGGCATGGTACATATCTCCGAGCTGAGCTGGAGCCGTATCAAGACCCCCGCCGAGGTGTGCAAGGTCGGCGATCCCATGGAGGTGTACGTCATCTCCTTCGACGCGGAAAAGCGGAAGATCTCTTTGGGTGTCAAGGACCACAGCGTCAATCCCTGGCAGGTCTTTATGGACAAGTACGCTGTTGGCGATGTGGCCACCGTCCGCATTGTCAAGCTGATGAGCTTTGGCGCCTTTGCCGAGGTGGTGCCCGGTGTGGACGGCCTGATCCACATTTCCCAGATCGCGGACCGCCGCATTGAGAAGCCGGAGGACGTACTGTCTGAGAACCAGACCGTGGATGTGAAGATCACTGCCATCGACGAGGAGAAGCAGAAGATCTCTCTGTCCATCCGCGCTTTGCTGACCCCTGCTGTGGAAGAGACTGATGAACCTGCGGAGATCGAGGAGTAAGAAAACCGCATTGGAGAGGCAGGCCAAAGGTCTGCCTCTCTTTATATGAAAAAATTTGTGATTTTTTTGACATCTTCATTGCAATCATGGGGACGGTATGGTATAATTTTGTCTTGTGAAAAGTGTGACAATCACGGCGGCCAATCTTTCCGAGCTGCCCGCCATGGCTGTGGTTGTTCTCTGAAGCGATCTGAGCGGGAGCATACCCGCTTGGCTATAGAAAAGGGAATACAGGAGGAACAACAATGAGCTATCAGGACGAGTATAAACAGAAGCTGACCTCTGCCGGCGAGGCGGTAAAGGTGGTCAAGTCCGGTGACTGGCTGGATTACGGCTGGAGCGTCTGCTCTCCCATCGCGCTGGACAAGGCCCTGGCGCAGCGGATGAACGAGCTGACGGATGTGAAGATCCGGGGCGGAATCCTGACCCACCAGCCCGCAATTTTTGATGTGCCGGATGCCGCCAGCCACTTCACCTGGAATTCCTGGCATATGAGCGGCATTGAGCGCAAGGCTGTCAGCGCGGGATTCGCCTTTTACATCCCCCTGCGCTATTCTGAGCTGCCGGGGTACTATACCAACTGTATCCAGTCTCTGGATGTGGCTATGTTTCAGGTCGCGCCAATGGATAAACACGGCTGGTTTAACTTCGGCCCTGGCGGGTCCCACCTGAAAGCCGTCTGTGAATGTGCCAAGACCATCATTGTGGAAATTAACGAGAATATGCCGGTGTGCCTTGGCGGCTATGACAACTGTATCCATATCAGTGATGTGGATATGATCGTGGAAGGAGAGAATCCTCCCATGGATATTCTGGGCGGCGGCGGAGCCGCCTCCGAGGTGGATCTGGCGGTGGCCCGGCTGGTTGTTCCGGAAATTCCCAACGGTGCCTGCCTTCAGCTGGGCATCGGCGCAATGCCAAATGCCATCGGCAAGATGGTGGCAGAGTCTGACCTGCGAGATTTGGGCGTACATACGGAGATGTATGTGGACGCCTTTGTGGATATGTCCGAGGCGGGACGCATCACCGGCATGCGCAAGCCCTTTGACCGGGGCCGCCAGACCTACGCCTTTGCCGCAGGCTCTCAAAAGCTGTATGATTTCCTGGACAACAATCCGGAGTGCATGGCTGCGCCGGTGAGCTATGTCAACGATATCGCCCGGGTGTCCCAGATTGAGAACTTTATCTCCATCAACGGCGCCGTAGATATTGATCTCTTCGGCCAGGTGTCCTCCGAGTCCTCCGGTACCCGCCATATCTCCGGCGCCGGCGGCCAGCAGGACTTTGTCATGGGCGCATACCTGGCCAAGGGCGGCAAGAGCTTTATCTGCTGCTCATCCTCCTACATGGATAAAAAGAGCGGCCATTTGAAGTCCCGGATCCGGCCGACACTGCTGGAAGGCTCCATTGTGACTGCTACCCGTACAAACCTTCACTATCTGGTGACGGAGTACGGCAAGTTCAACGTCAAGGGCAAATCTGCCTGGGAGCGGGCTGAGGGCATCATCGGCATTGCCCATCCCCAGTTCCGGGAGGAGCTGATCGCTGAGGCGGAGAAGATGCATATTTGGCGGCGCTCCAACAAGCGGTAAATCATCATTCAAAATGGCGGACAGTTTTTGACTGTCCGCCATTTTTTGCAGCATTCTTGAAAAATTATCTGTAATTTTTTGAAAAAGTGCTTGTAAATATAGGAAAAGGAGGATATAATAAAGATATCATATAGAAAATATAGGAATATAGAGATGGCGCATCAGCGAGTACCAAGCACCACAATGAACCGATGAAAAAGGGGAGGGGCTTGCCATGTTCAGGATCGGGGATCTCGTCGCGCACCCAATGCACGGGGCCGGCGTCATAGACGCCATTGTCCGGGAGAAGGTAGCAGGAAGTACGGAAGAGTATTATGTGTTTAAAATGCCTGTGGGCGGGCTGCTGCTGAAGATCCCGGTGTCCAACAGCGGGACCATCGGCCTTCGCGCCATCATCACACCGGAGGAGGCAGAGGCGCTCATTGCGTCCATGCCTGCTTTGAAAGTGGAGAGCAGCGCCAATTGGAACAAACGATACCAGGAGAATCTGCATCGCCTCAAGAGCGGCGATCTGCGGGAGGTGGCCCGGGTGGTCAAGGGCCTGATGACCAGGGATACCCGACGGGGGCTGTCCACCGGGGAGCGGAAGATGCTCCAGACCGCCAAGCGGATTCTGATTTCGGAGATTGTTTTGACAGAGCAGGCAGACTACGAGATCGTGGAGGCCCGAGTTGACTGCGCTATGACCCAGGAGGCCGCCGTGTGACCGGCGGCCGCAGTTGCATATGGAAGCGCCGGAGGGTGCATGGAGGCCAATATGTTTTCTTTTCTCCGCAAGATCAAAGACACGAACCGCCCGCGCTGCACCGCTCTGGTGGCTGCCGCAGGTGCTTCCAGCCGCATGGGGGGCGTGAACAAGCTGCTGGAACCCCTGGAAGGTGTGCCGGTGCTGGTGCGGACTCTGACCGCGCTCCAATTGGCGGAGGAGATTGATGAGAT
Organism: uncultured Oscillibacter sp.; assembly: GCF_910587525.1. Lineage (GTDB taxonomy): Bacteria > Bacillota > Clostridia > Oscillospirales > Oscillospiraceae > Oscillibacter. The sequence goes on from NZ_CAJULS010000006.1 coordinate 13,027, forward strand.
CGTGGTGGCCGCCCGGGAGGAGGAACTGGTGGAGATATCTCACCTGTGTCATACATATGGCATTGACAAGTGTGCCAAGGTGGTGCGGGGTGGTGAGAGCCGCGTCCACTCCGTACTGCTAGCGGCCCTGGAGGCCTCTCCGGAGTCGGCATTGCTGGCCGTACAGGACGGTGCCCGCCCGCTGGTGACGCCGGAGCTGATCGGCCGCGTGGTCAGCGCTGCTGCCCGCTGCGGTGCTGCGGCGCCTGCCGTGGCACTGAAAGACACCGTCAAAGCTGTCCGGGAAGACGGCGCTGTGGAGCAGACTCTGGAACGGGATGTCCTCCGGGCTGTTCAGACACCCCAGGTGTTTGAGGCCAGTATTTTGAAAGCGGCTCTCCAGTCGGCACTGGAGAGCGGCACTCCTGTTACCGACGACTGCTCCGCTGTGGAGCGGCTGGGCAAAGTGGTATTTTTGGTGGAGGGCGAGGAGGAAAATCTGAAGATTACCACTCCGGTAGATCTGATCCTGGCGGAGGCCATTTTGCAGGCCCGGGAGGAAGGACGATGATGAACCTGCGCATTGGTCATGGGTATGACGTTCACCGGCTGGTGGAGGGACGGGCGTTGATTTTGGGCGGTGTGGAGATCCCTTGGGAGCGGGGGCTCCTGGGTCACTCCGATGCCGACGTGCTGGTTCATGCCGTCATGGACGCCTTGTCCGGGGCCGCCCGGCTGGGAGATATCGGGCAGTTGTTTCCGGACACAGACCCGGCCTACGCCGGGATCTCCAGTCTGAAACTGCTGGCTGAGGTAGGACGGTTGCTGGCAGAGCAGGGCTATGCGGTGGTGAACATTGATGCCACACTTTTGGCCCAGGCACCAAAGATTGCCCCTTACAAGGGGCAGATGACAGAGAATATTGCCAAAGCGCTGAGGATTGAACCGGAGCGGGTCAATGTAAAGGCCACCACTGAGGAGGGATTGGGTTTTACCGGGGATGGCTCCGGCATGGCAGCTTACGCCGTGGCACTTTTAGAGGGCCCGGGATAAGGGGCAGTCCCGCGGAAACCGGATATCTGCGAAATGAACGAAAGGGCTCTGCCACCGGCGGAGCCTTTTTTGACGCACCTTTCTTCTATCCGTCCATAGAATGGGTAGAGAGGAGGAGTGCCTGTGGATCACTATCTGATTATCGCACGGTCTGTCACCTATGCGCAGCGGATGCAGCGGGCGCTGGCACGGGCGGGCATCCGCTGCCAGATTTTCCGCGCCCCCCGGGATCTGACAGAATTGGGCTGTGCCTATGCCGTGCGTGTGACAGTCAGCGGCCTGACGGACGCGTTAACGGCCCTTCACAGGGAATCATTGGACCCTGTTCAAATATTTTTGTACCAACGAGGACTGTACCGGGAGGTGGGGAGATGATCTATCTCGACAGCGCCGCCACTACCTTCCAAAAGCCCTCCGCCGTGGAGGCGGCCATGGTGGAGGCCCTGCGCGCCATGAGCTCCCCAGGGCGGGGAGGATACCCTGCCGCCATGGCGGCTGCCGAGGCTGCCTTTGACTGCCGGAGTGAACTGGCGGAGCTGTTTGGCCTGGATAACCCGGAGCAGGTGGCCTTCACCTTCAACGCTACCCACGGGCTGAATATTGCCATCAAGACCCTGGTGCCCCCCGGAGGACGGGTAGTGATCTCCGGTTACGAGCATAACGCCGTCACCCGTCCACTGGCGGCTTTGGAGGCGGACGTGAGGATCGCAGAAGCACCACTGTTTCAGCCGGAGGCGGTGTCAGATGCGTTTGCCAAGCTGGTGGACGGAGGCGTGGATGCAGTGATCTGCAGTCATGTCTCCAATGTCTTTGGTTTTATCCAGCCCGTTGAGGCTGTGGCGGTCCTGTGCCGGGCAAGGGGCGTGCCGCTGATCATAGACGACTCCCAGGCCGCCGGTGTACTGCCGTTGAATATGACAGAGCTGGGGGCGGCGTTTGCCGCCATGCCGGGGCACAAGGGCCTTTACGGTCCCCAGGGTACCGGTGTACTGCTGTGCGGAAAAGGCGTTATGCCCCGCCCTCTGCTGGAGGGCGGCACCGGAAGTCTTTCCATTCAACAGGAGATGCCGGACTTTTTACCGGACCGTCTGGAGGCAGGCACCCACAATGTGCCCGGCATCGCCGGTCTGCTGGCAGGCGTTCGGTATGTCCGGCAGAGGGGACTGGAGGCCATCTGCCGCCGGGAGCGTCAACTGGCACAGATGGCGGCGGAGGAGCTACGGGTGCTGCCCGGTGTGACAGTGTATGCCCGGCCGGATCTTCACGCCCAGGCGGGGGTGCTGTCCTTCACCGCAGAAGGCCGGGAGGCAGAGGCATTGGGGGAGGCTCTGGCGGAACGGGGAATTGCCGTGCGGGCGGGACTCCACTGCGCACCCCTGGCCCACAGCTCCGCCGGAACGTTGGAGAGCGGTACCGTTCGCCTCAGCTTCTCGGATTTCAACACGCCGGAGGAGGTATCCTGTCTGGTCTCTGCCATGCGGGAGATCCTCTCCTGACAAGAAAAAATGACTGCAAATAAAAACCGCCGGCAGGCGGTTTTTATTTTCCAATCCCTTCCGGTGGCGGATTTCCCTGAAAACGCTGGGATTTTCTGAACAGTCCGTGAATTTTTCCCCGGTTTGCCTTGCAATCTACCCGCATATTTTATATAATTGAAATATTCATGGCCTGAAAGGGATGATGACCCAACTATGGAACCGAAGTTTTCACAGATTCCCGCGTTTGCCGGCAGGTATCTGCTGACGCTCCAGATCACCGATGTGCTGGATATTGTCATCATGGCGTTTCTGCTGTACAAGGTGCTGACCCTGGTGCGCAGCACCAAGGCCGCCAGCCTGCTGAAAGGACTGCTGGTCTTCTTCATCGTACTGGCCCTGTCCTATGTCTGCCAGCTCAAGGGAATCTATTACTTGCTGAGCAAGATGATGGAGTGGGGCGTGCTGGCTCTGATCATTTTGTTCCAGCCGGAAATCCGCCGGATTCTGGAGCAGGTGGGCAGCCGCCGGATTATTGCCTTTTTCAGCCACAGCGAGGCGGGGAACGTGATGGACCAGGCGATTGGGCAGACGGTGCTGGCCTGTACGGAGATGTCTCAAAGCCGCACCGGCGCACTGATTGTGTTCGAGCGGGAGATCATGCTGGACGATCTGGTCCGCAGCGGCACCGTTTTGGACGCCTCGGTTTCCAGTGAGCTTTTGAAGAATATCTTTTTCGTCAAGGCGCCCATGCACGACGGGGCAGTGATTGTCCGCCATGGCCGGGTGCTGGGGGCAGGCTGTATGCTTCCTCTGAGCAAAAATGTAAACCTGAGCCGGGACCTGGGAATGCGCCACCGGGCTGGCATCGGCATGAGCGAGAACTCCGACGCGGTGGTGGTCATTGTTTCGGAGGAGACAGGCTCTATCTCAGTGGCTATCGGCGGGATGCTGAAGCGCCATTTGAAGCCGGAGACGTTGGAGAATCTGCTGCGTAACGAGCTGCTGCCGCAGGAGGAGTCCGGCGAAGAGAAGCAGAAGTTCAGTCTGACCCGCTTGCTGCGGGGCCGGAAGAACGGAGGTGCGGACGATGGAGAATGAGAAGACCGGTATGCGCAAGGTATTGTATCTCCTGCTGGCCTTCTGCGTGGCGGTTGCGATCTGGTTCTTTGTAGATGAGACGGGAGACCGGACGATAGAGATGGAGATTACGGACATCCCTATCCTCTATATGGGCCAGGACACCGTTCTGGCGGACCGGGGGCTGATGCTTCAAGACGAGGGGACGGACACCACGATGGACGTCACCGTACAGGGAAAACGCACAACCGTCGCCTGGATGAACAGCTCCAGTATTCGGGTCCTGGTGGATCTTCGGGATATTACGGCCGCCGGGGAACAGCGGATATCGACGCAGGTATCGGTGGTTCCGCAGTTTTCCGGCAGTGTGCAGGTGACTGATCGGAGCATTTCCATGGCGACTGTGAACATCAGTGAGCTTTACAGCAAGACCGTGGAGGTCAAATGCGAGCTGGTGGGCAACGTGGCGGAGGGCTACAATGCCGGACAGCTGCAGATGTCCCACAGCAGTATTGAAATCTGGGGCCGGCAGGACGTTATAGACCAGGTCGCTTACGCGAAAGTCAAGCTGAATATCGGCAGCGCCACGGGCAGCATTTCCGAGACGCTGGCAGCGCAGTATTATACTGTGGACGGCGAGGTGTTGGAGAACGCCGGCATTCGGACCACAGTGGAGCAGATACAGGTATCGCTTCCGGTGTTTGTGACCAAGGAACTGCGGCTCACCATGAATTATATTGACGCCCCAGGAGCCCGGCTGCGGAGCATGAGACCCCACCTGGATCCGGAGACCATTATGGTTTCGGGACCGGCGGAAGTGCTCCGGGATCGGGAGACTATCGTCCTGGGTGACTTCGATCTACTGTCTGTTGGAAATACGGAGAGCACCCACACCTATGGCATCACGGTCCCGGATGGATGCACAAACCTCAGCGGTGTCACCCGGTCCACGTTGACCATCTCCTATCCGGACAAGACTACGGCCAGAGTGGTTACAGACCGTATTCGGTTTGACAATGCCCCCGAGGGCAAAAATCTGGATGTCCAGATGCCTGAGGTCGTGGTGACGGTCTTTGGCACCGAGGCGGATGTGGCGGCTATCAGCGGAGAGCATATCACTCTGGTGGCGGATCTCAGCGATTACGGCTCGGCTTTGGGCAGTTACGCCATTCCGGCCACAGTGGAAATTGATTCCGGCGGCGACATTGGCGTCACTGGAGAGTATGAAATACAGGTGATCATCCGGGAACCCGGCGATGAACCGGAGCCTCCGGAAGACGACCAGATCGCCGCCATGAATCCGGAGGAGGACGGAGAGGAAGGTGAGGAGACATGACGCAGGTAGCAACCGTGGAGCGGATCATCGACGCAAACCATGCCGAGATCTCCGTGCCCCGGAAATCCGCGTGCGGACACGACTGCGAGGAGTGCGCCGGCTGCGGCGTCACCGGCGCGGCGGTTCACGCCAAGGCCCTGAATCCCATCGGTGCCCGGCCCGGACAGAAGGTGGTGGTACAGAGCGACACCGGCAATATGCTGCGGATTATTGCATTGGTATATCTCACACCAGTGCTGCTGTTCCTTGCCGGCTATTTCATCACCATGACGGTGACGTCCAGTACGGCAATCCAGTATCTGATTGCCGGGATTGGTTTTGCTGCGGGCATTTTGCTGGCGGTCTCCTATGACCGCCGCCTGCGGCGGCAAGGCGGCCTCTCCTTCCAGATCGTCCGGCTGTTCTGATGTACGGCTACGTCAGGCCGCCCCTCGGAATGCTGCCGGAGGAGGAGACGGAGCGGTTTCGACAGATCTATTGCGGACTGTGCCATACCTTGGGCCGGCGGTATGGTCCGGCGGCCCGGTTTATCCTGAATTATGATTTCACATTTTTGGCCATCATCCTCTCGGAGCCAGGAGAGGATGAGGCATGCAGGGCCAGATGCCTCGTCAGTCCCCTCCGGCGGCGGAGCTTTCAGCCGGCCAATGCCGCCTTGGAGCTGGCAGCGGACGAGAGCGTCATTCTCGCCTATTGGCAGCTGCGGGACGGCGTGGCGGATCACGACTGGTTCCATGGACTGAAGTACAGGAGCGTATCGAAAATTCTGGAACCGGTGTATCGCAAGGCAGCGGCCCTCCGGCCTGCCTTTGATGAGCGGACCCGCCTCCAGCTGGAGCTCTTGGGACAGCTGGAGGCGGAGCGGTGTTCCTCCATTGACCGGGCGGCAGATGCTTTTGCAGTTCTGCTGGAGGCAGCTGCCCAGGAGGTGGATGACCCTGTCCGGCGGCGGGTGTTGGAACAGCTGCTGTATCACCTGGGCCGGTGGGTCTATCTGGTAGATGCGGCGGACGATCTGAAAAAAGACGCCGTCTCCGGAAACTATAACCCTGTGGCGCTGCGTTTTGGGTTAGTGAGCGGCGTTTGGACGGCGGAGGCGCGGCGGGAATTCGCCGCTACGCTGGATCACTCCATTCACAGGATGGCAACAGCCTTTGAGCTGTGGGATTTCGGCATATGGACGCCGGTTTTGGAGAGCACTTTTTACAACGGCCTGTTTCAGGTGGGAAAAGCTGTGTTGGACGGCACGTTCCAGGCAGTCAGGCGGGGCAGGATCAGAAAGAATCACAAGAATGAAGAGGAAACCACATGAATGATCCCTATCAGGTTTTAGGCGTCTCTGAGAGCGCAACGGATGAGGAAATCAAAAAGGCCTATCGGGACTTGGCCAGAAAGTACCATCCGGACAACTACCACGACAACCCTCTGGCGGATCTTGCCCAGGAGCGAATGAAGGAGATCAACGCCGCCTATGAGCAGATCACCAAAGAGCGCAGCGGAGGCGGCGTGCGGTCCGGCGGCAGCTATGGCGGATACAACTATGGATATGGAGGCGGGCAGCAGTACCATTCTTCTGGTTCTTCCACATCCTCTGTGCTTCAGCAGGCGCGCATGGCCGTTAACAGCGGCGATCTGAGCAGGGCGGAGGCGCTGCTGGCCAATTACAGCGACCACAACGCCGAGTGGAACTTCCTCAAGGGTGTGATCTGTTACCGCCGGGGCTGGATGGACGAGGCCAAGCGGTACTATGAGACCGCCTGCCAGATGGAGCCGGGCAACCCGGAATACCGTCAGGCGCTGAATTTTATGGCCGGCGGTCCCCGGGGAGCCTACCGGCCCGGAGGCGGACCTTTTGGGACGGAGGTCTGCCCAGGCAATCTGTGTTTGGATCTGTGCTGTATTTATGCGCTTTGCAACGGCGGCGGATATGTCTGCTGCTGCTGAGAGCTGGGGAGGGAAGCGATTTGATCAAGAGTATGACCGGCTACGGCCGGGCCCGGCGGGAACTGCACAAGCGGGACATCACCGTGGAGGTGCGTTCCGTTAATAACCGCTATTTGGATTGCGCGGTGAAGATGCCGCGGATATATGCCTTTGCCGAGGATGCCGTAAAACAGTGCGTCCAGAAGGCTGTCTCCCGGGGAAAAGTGGACGTGTTCATCACTGTGGATGCCTCCGCCGCCGATGTGGCGAAGGTCGCCGTCAACCGGGAGCTGGCGGCCCAGTACGCCGCCGCCCTGAACGCGCTGGCGGAGGTCTGCGGTCCTACGGCTTATAAAATTACGCCGGACCAGCTGGCCCGCTTTCCAGACGTTCTCACCGTTACCAAAGCGGATGAGGACCTGGAGACAGTCAGCGAGGACCTGTGCGCCGTGCTGGAGGAGGCGCTGGCTGCCTTCAACGCCATGCGGGCCACAGAGGGTGGGAAATTGGCGGAGGATATCAGAAACCGGCTGGACAACATTCTCTCCTATACCGGCCAGGTGGAGCAGCGCTCCCCGGAGACGGTGGCGGAGTACCGCCGCAAGCTCACCGCCAAAATGCAGGAGGTACTCCAGAGCACCACGGTGGACGAGCAGCGCATCCTCACAGAGGCGGCCATCTACGCCGACAAGGTGGCGGTGGACGAGGAGACCGTCCGTCTGCGCAGCCATGTGAGCCAGCTGAGAACCATGTTGGAGTCTGACGAGCCCATGGGCCGGAAAATGGACTTTTTGATTCAGGAGGTCAACCGGGAATCCAACACCATCGGCTCCAAGTGCGGCGATGTGGAGATTGCCCAGGTAGTGGTGGGCCTCAAGGCTGAAGTGGAGAAGATGCGCGAGCAGGTTCAAAATGTAGAGTGAGCCATGAAGCTGATTAACATCGGATTTGGGAATTTGGTTTCGGAGGAGCGGCTGGTGGCCGTCATCAGTCCGGACTCTGCTCCGGTGAAGCGTATGATTCAGGAGACCCGGGAGCGGGGAATGCTGATCGACGCCACCTACGGGCGGAAGACTGCCTCCGTCTTTGTGATGGACAGTGACCATGTAATTCTGTCAGCCCTGCCGCCGGAGCGGTTTGGCGGCAGAGAGGAGAATACAGAGGAGAGTGAGCGCATATGAAGAGGGGAAAGACTTTTATTGTCTCCGGCCCGTCCGGGGTTGGTAAGAGTACCGTACTCAAGTCCCTGTTGGACCGGCGGGAAAACGTATATTTCTCCGTATCCGCCACCACCCGGGAGATTCGCCCCGGTGAGGAGGACGGCGTGCATTACCACTTCCTGGAGGTGGACACCTTCCGCCAGTGGATCGCCAGGGAGGAGTTTTTGGAGTACGCGGAGTATGTGGGCAATTTCTATGGCACACCCAAACGGTATGTGGATGAGGCCATGGACCGGGGTGAGGATGTGATTCTGGATATCGAGATCCAGGGAGCCATCCAGGTGAAGAGCAAGCGGCCGGAGACGGTGAGCATTTTCATTGCTCCGCCCAGCTGGGCGGAGCTGGAGCGCCGCCTCACCGAACGGGGCACCGACAGCCCGGATAAGGTCCAGAAGCGGCTGCTGCGGGCCAAGGTGGAGTTTCAGACGGCCCACACCTACGATTACTTTGTCATCAATGACAATGTGGAAAACGCGGTGCGGGAGCTGGAGGCCATCATGACCGCAGAGCACTGCAAGCCTAAGGAGCGCATGGAGATCATAAACGGAAACTGAGGCCCTATTTTTACACGCGGCAGTTTCCGGCAAAATTTTTAAGCCTGATTTGGCAGAATGGAAGTAGAGTATTATGATGCTGTATCCTGCAATGGACAAACTGACAAGCTATGTACCCAACCGCTATATGCTGGTGAACGTGGTGGCCCGCCGTGCCCGCCAGATCGCCGAAGCCGCCGAAGCGGCGGGTGAGCCCCTGGACGAGAAGCCGGTAACCCTGGCTATCCATGAGGTGGCAGAGGGCCGTCTGGAAGCCGGCAATGCGAATCTGACGGCGGACGAGGACACGGCGGAGTAACCGGAACGAAAGGGGGCGGGGCATGGAGGCCGTTGTGATTTGTAAGGTCGCGGTCAGTGCCGCGCCCTATGCCATAGACAAGCCCTATGATTATTTGGTGCCGAAGGCCATGTTGGAGGCGGCGGTCCCCGGTGTCCGGGTGATGGTCCCCTTTGGACGGGGAAATCGGAGCTCCGAGGGTGTGATTCTGGCGCTGGGAACGGGACCGCGAGACAAGCGGCTTAAGTTGCTGACGGCGGTACTGGACCGGCAGCCGGTACTGGATCGGGCGGGGATTGAGCTGGCGCTCTGGATGCGGCAGCGGTACTTTTGCACCCTCTTCGAGGCTGTGAAGACCATTCTGCCTGCGGGGCTCTGGTATCAGCTTCGAGAGGTCTGGATGCTGTCGGACCTGCAGATGGACCGGCTGACGGCAGACGGCATGGCCGCCTCCGTTAAGCAGGCTGTTCCAGTGTTGGACGTGCTGTACGCCAACGGCGGCAGCGCGGATTTGGAAACACTGCGCTCCAGCTGCGGCGAGCAGACAGAGGCGGTGCTGCGCAGGCTCCAGAAGACCGGCGTGGTCACCTGTGAGACTGCCGCCCGGCGAAAGATCGGGGACAAATCCCGTCGTATGGTAGAGCTTGCTCTTCCGGCCGAGGAGGCCCTGGCCGCAGTGGAAGCAAAACGGCGCTCCGCGCCTCAGCGCTATGAGACGGTGAATCTCCTGGCCTCCGCCGGACGGATTTCCGTTGCCGATGTGTGCTATTTCACCGGTGCGTCCATGCGGACGCTGCGGACTTTGGAAAAGATGGGCCTTGTGGCCTTTTCCGAGGAGGAAACTCTGCGGCTTTCCACCCTGGAACAGGCGGAACCTGGCCCGGCCATCGTACTGAGTGGAGAACAGCAGAGGGCCTTTGACCTGGTCCTGTCTCTGACAGAAGAGCCCTTGGCACAGGCGGCGCTTTTGCAGGGCGTCACCGGCAGTGGCAAGACCCAGGTCTATTTGCGTTTGGTACAGGAGATGCTGGCCCGGGGCAGGGACGCCATGGTGCTGGTGCCGGAGATCGCGCTGACACCGCAGATGATGCGAAAGTTTTCCTCCTACTTTGGAGACCGGGCTGCTATGCTTCACAGCGGCCTGCGCATGACAGAGCGCTATGACCAGTGGAAGCGCATTGGGCGGGGGGAGGTCCAGGTGGTTCTGGGTACCCGCTCCGCCATTTTCGCGCCGCTGCGGAAGCTGGGGCTGATTATTTTGGATGAGGAGCAGGAGAGCAGCTATCAATCAGAGAACCCGCCACGGTATCACACCCGGGACGTGGCAAAATACCTTTGCGGCCGGCATGGAGCCACGCTTGTGCTGGGTTCTGCCACACCAGCGGTGGAGACAGCCTGGGCCGCAGAGAGCGGAATTTACCACAGGGCGTTACTCCAGCAGCGATATAACCGGCACAGCCTGCCAAACGTGCTGGTTGCAGATCTTCGGGAGGAGATCCGTGCCGGGAATTCCGGCTTGATCGGCGGCATTCTGCGCGGTGAACTGGAACAGAATCTTGCCCGGGGAGAACAGAGCATTCTGTTTTTGAACCGCCGGGGCAGCAGCCGCATGCTGCTGTGCGGGGAGTGCGGCCATGTGCCGGAGTGTCCCCGGTGCAGTACGGCGCTGACCTACCACTCCGCCAACGGGCGGCTGATGTGCCACTACTGCGGGCACTCCCAGAGAGTGAGTGATAACTGTCCAGTATGCGGCGGTATGATGAAGCATGTGGGCGCCGGCACTCAGCGGGTAGAGGAGGAGCTGCGGGAGCTGTTTCCGGAGGTGGGGATACTGCGAATGGATGCAGATACCGCCTCCGGCCGCCATGAGGAGATTTTATCTCACTTTGAGAAGGAGCGGGTACCGATTCTCCTGGGCACCCAGATGGTGGCCAAGGGGCTGGATTTTGAAAATGTGACACTGGTGGGCGTCTTGTCCGCCGACCTCTCTTTGTATGTGGACAACTACCGGGCCGCCGAGCGTACCTTCAGCCTGCTGACCCAGGTGGTGGGACGGGCGGGCCGGGGAAACCGGGCGGGCCGGGCGGTGATTCAAACCTACACGCCGGGAAACGACGTGATCCAATGTGCCGCCCGGCAGGACTACGATGGGTTTTATAAAAATGAGATCCGCCTGCGTCGGCTGCGGCGCTATCCGCCCTTTGCCGACCTCTTTACCTTTACGGTCTCCGGGTCGGAGGAGGGGTGTGTTCTGCGGGCCGCGGCGGCCCTGCGGGAGCGCCTGCGGGTTCTATGCACTGCGCCGAAGATTGCGGCCAGCCAGCCAGAGGTTCTGGGACCTGCACCTGCTCCGGTGGTGAAGCTGAACAACCGCTACCGCTACCGGGTGCTGCTGGTGGGAAAGAACGACAAGCCAACCCGGGAGCTGGTGAGCTGGGTCTTGAAGGAATTTGCCAATAACCGCGAAAATCGCGGACTACATATTTTTGCGGACTGCAACGGGCTGGAGTGAGTTCCAAAACAGCGGTTCGGACCATTTGGGAGGATAAAATTTATGGCATTGCGGAAAATCGTAGAACAGGGCGAGGACTGCCTGACCAAGGTCTGCCGCCCTGTGACAGACTTTAACGCCCGGCTGCACCAGCTGCTGGACGACATGTCGGAGACGCTGGCGGAGGCCAGCGGCGCGGGGCTGGCTGCTCCACAGGTAGGGGTTCTGCGTCGGGCTTGTCTTGTGCTGGATGAGGAGACAGAGGAGTATCTGGAGCTGATTAACCCGGAAATTATTGCCCAGAGCGGCGAGCAGACAGGGCTGGAGGGCTGCCTCAGCGTTCCTGGAAAATGGGGGATTGTCACCCGGCCTAATGTGGTGCGTATCAAAGCCCAGGACCGGGACGGCAATTGGTTCGAGGCTGAGGGCGAGGGGCTGACAGCCCGGGCGTTCTGCCATGAGATCGAGCACTTGGACGGACATATGTATACGGAGCACATTGACCACTTCCTCACGGAGGAGGAACTGCAGGAGTATCTGGACGAAGAGGAGGAATGAGTCTGTGCGCATTCTGTTCATGGGAACACCGGAGTTCGCTGTGGCGTCTCTGCGGCGGCTGGTAGCGGACGGCCACGCGGTCTGCGGTGTCTTCACCCAGCCGGATAAGCCGAAAAACCGGGGGCATCGGCTGACCTTCTCGCCAGTAAAGGAGTATGCCATTACAGAAAGCCTTCCGGTTTATCAGCCCGTCACTATGCGGGACGGAGGGGCATTGGACTTGGTGCGGGAGCTGGCACCGGAGATGATCGTGGTGGCGGCTTACGGAAAGATTTTGCCGGAGGATATTTTGAATGTTCCGCTCTATGGCTCCATCAATGTCCACTCATCCCTTCTGCCCAAGTACCGGGGGGCAGCTCCCATCAACTGGGCAATCTTGAACGGCGAAACAGAGACCGGCGTCTCAATCATGTATATGGCAAAGGAGCTGGACGCCGGAGATGTGATCCTGCAGAAGCCGACGCCCATCGGGGCGGAGGAGGACGCCCAGGCTTTGACGGTCCGGTTGGCAGAACTGGGGGCCGAGGCACTTTCTGAGGCGGTGACAGCCCTGGCAGCAGGGACTGCCGGGCGGACACCTCAGGATGCGCGCCTGCAGACCTATGCCTCTATGCTGAGCAAAGAGATGTCCCCCGTAGACTGGACCCGTTCCGCCCATGAGATCGCCTGTCAGGTGCGGGGGCTGATTCCCTGGCCCTGTGCCTCTACGGATATTATCGGCGGGGAGCCTATGAAGCTGTTCTCCGTACGGGAGACCGGGGAGAAGACCGCAGCTGAGCCCGGAACCATCACGGCAGCTGGCAAACAGGGCATCGATATTGCCTGCGGAAATGGGAGCGTGCTTCGAATTGTAGAGCTCCAGGCCCAGGGAGGCAAGCGGATGACTGCGGCAGCCTATCTACTGGGGCACCCAATCCAATGCTGAATCGAGGAATTCTATGCCTTATTACTACAACTACGGAGATTTTCTTGCCAACAACATCTACTGTATCCTGCTGATCCCGGTGATGATCCTCTCCCTCTGGGCCCAGGCCCAGGTCAGCGGAAACTTCCGGCGGTACGGTGCCATCGACAACCGCAGGCGTCTGACCGGCGCCCAGGCGGCAGAGGCAGTTCTCCATGCCCACGGCGTGTACGATGTTCCCATCCGTTCCTGCCGGGGAAAGCTGACGGACCACTACGATCCCAGAGATAACACCATCTATCTCTCGGATTCTGTCTACGCCGCCCCGACCATCGCGGCGGTGGGGGTGGCGGCCCATGAGGCGGGCCACGCTGTCCAGTACGCTGAGAACTACGGCCCTGTGCGGCTGCGGGGGGCTATCATTCCCGCCACGCAGATCGGCTCCAAATTCTCCTTTATCCTGCTGATTATCGGTATGGCACTGTACAGCCAGACGCTGTTTCTTGCGGGAATTCTGCTGTTTTCCCTGACCACGCTCTTCCAGCTGGTGACGCTGCCAGTGGAGTTCAACGCCTCCGCCAGGGCCATCGAGACCATTGAGGGCCAGGGTCTGCTGGAGGGAGATGAAATCGGCGGGGCAAAGAAGGTTCTGCGGGCGGCGGCCATGACCTATGTGGCGGCACTGCTGATGTCCGCCCTGCAGCTGCTGCGGTTCGTGCTGATCTTCCTGGGCCGAAGCAATAACGGGCGCAGGGGAGGCAGCCGGTGAGCGCCCGGGAGACGGCCCTGCGGGTGCTGTCCAGCTGCCGAGTGAGCGGGGCCTGGGCGGATGCCGCCCTGAAAGCCCAGTTGGGCCGGGACGGCCTGTCCGGTCCGGAGGCGGCGCTTTGCAGCAGGATTGTCTACGGTGTGACCCAGAACCGGCTGCTGCTCGACTTCTATCTCACTGCGTACTGCTCCCAGAAGCCGGACCACCTCCAGCCGCCCCTGTTGGATATCCTCCGCATCGGCGCTTATCAGATTCTGTTTCTGGACAAGGTGCCGGACAGCGCCGCGGTGAACACCTCCGTAGAGCTGGCAAAGACGGCGGGACGGGGACAGGCCGCCGGCCTGGTTAACGCTGTTCTGCGGAAGATATCCCAGAATAAAGACAATCTGCCGCCCATTCCGGAATGGGACGAGGCAAGGTACCTCTCCATCCGGTACAGCCATCCCAAGTGGCTGGTGAAGCGGCTTTTAGCCATGCTGGGCAGGGAGGAGACGGAGCAATTTCTCGCCGCCAGCAACAGCCAGCCGCTCACAGCGGCTCAGGTCAATCCCAGACAGGGGACGGCGGAAGAGCTCTGCAGGACGCTGGAGTTGGAGGGCGTAAAGGCCGAATCCCATCCCTGGCTTCCGGATTGTCTCCTTCTGTCCGGGACGGGGGATTTGGAACGCCTGAAAGCTTTCCGGGATGGATTGTTTTATATCCAGGACCCGGCGGCCCGGCTGGCGGTCATAGCGATGGATGTAAAACCGGGAGACCGGGTGCTGGACGTGTGCGCCGCTCCCGGGGGCAAATCCTTTGCCGCTGCCATCGTTATGGAGGATCGGGGGAACCTTCTGGCCTGCGACCTCCACGCGAACAAGCTGAAGCGCATCCGGGAGGGTGCGGAGCGGCTGGGGCTTACCTGTATTGAGACCGCTGCCGCCGATGGCAGGACGGCCTGTCCGGAGTGGGCGGAGCGATTTGACGCGGTGCTGGTGGACGCCCCCTGTTCGGGCCTGGGAATTATCCGGAAAAAGCCGGATATCCGGTACAAAAAGGCCGGCGATCTCTTTGCTCTGCCGGTGGTGCAGCATGACATATTGGACAACACGGCCGCCTATGTCCGGCCCGGCGGTGTACTGATATATTCCACCTGTACCATTTTACCGGAGGAGAATGGCCAGACTGTAGACTCCTTTTTGGCGGAGCACCCGGACTTTTCCCGGGAAACCTTTTCCATGCCGTTCCTGGGCGAGGTCCCGGGGGAGATCACCCTGTGGCCCCAGCGCCACGGAACCGACGGCTTTTACATCTGCCGTATGCGGCGGCAAGAGAGGAAATTATGAACGAGCTGAAGTCCATGACTCTTTCGGAGCTGACGGAGGTCCTGCGGGCTATGGGGGAACCGGCCTTTCGCGGAAATCAGGTGTTTACCTGGCTTCACAAGGGGATACAATCCTATGATGAGATGAAAAACGTCCCTAAGGGCCTCCGGGAGAAACTGGCGCAGACCTGCCCTTTGGCTGTGCCGAAGGCGGCCCGAAAGCAGGTCTCCCGGCTGGACGGGACCGTCAAATACCTGTGGGAGCTGGCGGACGGCAATTGCGTCGAGTCCGTTCTCATGCGGTACCGCTACGGCAATACCGTGTGCGTCTCCACCCAGGTGGGCTGCCGGATGGGCTGTGCCTTCTGTGCATCCACTATTGCGGGAAAGGTCCGGGATCTAACGCCAGCTGAGATTTTGGACCAGGTGATCTTCACTCAGATGGATACTGGGGAGACGGTTTCTAATATTGTTCTGATGGGCATCGGAGAGCCGCTGGATAACTTTGACGCGGTCCTGCGTTTTTTGGAGCTGGTGAACCACCCGAAGGGGCTGAACATTGGAATGCGTCACATCTCCCTGTCTACATGTGGAGTGGTCCCTGGTATTCGCCGCCTTGCGGAGACGGGACTGCAATTGACGTTGTCTGTCTCTCTCCATGCACCGGACAGTGAGACCCGCTCAAAGATCATGCCGGTGAACCGGGCTTATGATGTGGAGGAGCTCTTTGCCGCCTGCCACGATTATTTTCAGAGAACCGGACGGAGGATCTCCTTTGAGTACGCCATAATCGATGGCGTCAATGACCACGACTGGCAGGCGGATCTGATCGCCCAAAAACTGCGGGGAATGCCCGGCCATGTGAACTTGATCCCTCTGAACGACGTGGCGGAGAGCTCTTTGAAGCCATCAAGGCGGTTGGCAGCCTTTCAAAAGCGCCTGGAATCCCATGGCCTCACTGCCACCGTGCGGCGGAGTCTGGGCGGAGATATTGACGCCTCCTGCGGACAGCTCCGCCGGAAGGCAATGGAAGAAGCACAGAAAGGGGAGGATTCCCAATGATTCGAGTACAGGGTATCACTGACGTAGGATTGGTTCGCAAGGAAAATCAGGATGCCTACGCAGTGAGGGAGGAGACCGATTCCGGCCACACAATCTGCGTGGTCTGTGACGGCATGGGCGGTGTTGCCGGCGGAAAACTGGCCAGCCGCATCGCCGTCACCACCTATCTGGAGGAGCTGGAGAAAGTACTGTCTGCCTCCATGGACCCGGAACAGCTGCGGGAGGCGTCATCTTACGCCGTCTCACGGGCCAATTGGGCCATCCGGGCCGCTGCCGGAGAGTCGCCGGAGTATGGCGGCATGGGCACCACACTGGTCTCTGCTGTAGTCTATGAGGGCGGGGCAGTCATTACCAACGTGGGGGACAGCCGGGCTTACCATATCGCCGCCGGAAAAATCACCCGGGTTACCAGGGACCACTCTCTGGTACAGAGTATGGTGGAGCGGGGAGATATCACCGCCGAAGAAGCGCGCCGCCATCCCAACCGGAACCTGATCACCCGGGCTCTGGGCCCGGATATTGACGCCGAATGCGACGGGTACATCTGCCCCTTGGCGGCAGGGGAATTTTTGCTACTGTGCAGTGACGGTCTGGTCAACACTGTCACAGACCAGGAGATGCTCTCCGAGATCCTCGGCGGCCAGGGCCCGGAACATTCCCTGGAGCGGCTGCTGCAGATCGCCAAGGAGCACGGCGCGCCGGACAATGTGACGGCTGTGCTGCTGCAAATGCTGTAAGAAGGGGGGAGACGTATGGACCAATACATCGGAAAAATGCTGGATAATCGCTATGAGATTTTAGAGCGAATCGGTATGGGCGGAATGGCGGTGGTCTACAAGGCCAAATGCCACCGGCTGAACCGCCTGGTAGCCATTAAAATATTAAAGAGCGATTTAGCCCAGGACGCAGATTTCCGCCGCCGTTTTAATGCGGAGTCCCAAGCAGTCGCTCAGCTGTCTCACCCCAATATCGTATCTGTCTACGATGTGTCCAAGGGCGGTGACATCGAGTATATCGTCATGGAGCTCATTGACGGTATCACGCTGAAGCAGTATATGGAGAAACGTGGCCGTTTGAATTGGCGGGAGTCCCTCCATTTTATCACGCAGATCATGCGCGGCCTCTCTCACGCCCACAGCCGGGGGATTGTGCACCGGGATATCAAGCCCCAGAATATTATGGTTCTGCGGGACGGCAGCGTGAAGGTGGCCGACTTTGGCATCGCCTGCCTTGAAAATTCTGCCCAGACCTTGACACAGGAGGCCCTGGGCTCCGTCCACTATATCTCGCCGGAACAGGCTCGGGGCGACCGGACCGATGCCCGCAGCGATATCTATTCCGCCGGTGTGGTGCTGTATGAGATGCTGTCGGGACGGCTGCCCTTTGAGGGGGACTCCGCTGTGTCCGTTGCCATTCAGCACCTGAGTTCCATTCCACTGCCCCCCCGGGAGGTAAATCCTGAGATTCCTGAACAGCTGGAGCTGATCTGCATGAAGGCCATGGCCCCGGATATCAACCGCCGGTATGGCTCTGCGGATGAAATGATTCTGGATCTGGAGGCTTTTCGCAAAAATCCGGACACCAATCTGGACTTTGAGATGCGGGATCTGCGGCCTGAGGAGGTGGACGAGCCCACTATGAAGCTGAGGACCAGCGGGCCCCACGGCAGCAGCATTGCGGTTTCTCACCGCTCCACTTCTGTCCGGGAGCGGGAACGCCGCCGGGATTACGACGACTACGATCCACCGGAGAGAGGCGTCAGCAAGGGACGTGTAGCGTTGGTTGTGGTGGCCTGTGTGCTGGCGCTGGCGCTGGCAGGAGTGCTGTTCCGCTCCATTCTGGGCTCTTTTCAGCCAGTGGCGCCGGAGCAGTACACTGTTCCCAGTGTGTTAGGCTACACCCTGGAAAATGCCGGCAATCTGCCGGAGGTCAAGGACATTTTCACCATTACGCAGCAGGACGAGGCCCTATACTCCAACGAATACGCCCCGGGAGAGATTGCCAAACAGGAGCCGGCGGCAGGGGAGACCCGCAAAGGAGACAATCTGGAGATCCAGGTCTGGATCAGCGCCGGTCAGGAGACTGGAAATATGCTGAACCTGAAGGACCGCTCCATGGCGGAAGTCACGGTGATGATGCAGGATCTGAAGAAGAAGTTCAATCTGACCATTGAGGAAGCAGAACGAGAGTATGACGATGAGGTGACTGAGGGTCACGTGATCTCCTTTGAGCCCGCCGAGGGATCGGTGCTGAAAAACGGGGATACCATTCGGGTGGTTCTCAGCAAAGGGCCGCAGCCGGTTCATGTTATCCCCGTAAATAATATCTCGGTCGATGTGGCCAGGGCCATGCTGCAAGGATTTGGACTGGATATTGGTGAGGTCACATATGAAAACAGCTCTGAGGTGGATGCGGGGCTGATCATTCGTCAGGACCCCGCGTCCGGAGAAGTGGCCCCCGGTACAAAGATTAACGTGGTGGTCAGCGATGGTCCGGAAGAGGGAGTAGGCGACATTATGACGTATAGCTATACCATCCCCTTGCCTACAGACCGTGACAGTGCCGTTCTGCAGATTTTCCAAGATACGGAGTGCCTGCTGAATGAGCCTGTGGACTGCCGTCCCGGCAGCTATTTCATTCCTCTGGAGGGAACAGGGACAGCCCATATAACTGTCTATATTGACGGTGAACTATTCCGTGAAGAAGACATTACGTTTGGCACATGATGGCAGAGGGACGAATTCAAAAAGCCCTCAGCGGCTTCTATTATGTAGAGACAAACGGTCAGATTCTCACCTGCCGCGCCAGGGGGAAATTCCGCAAGGACGGAATTTCCCCCCTGGTGGGAGATCTGGTAGAGATCCGGGAACTGGGCGGAGGCGAAGGATTTGTGGAGCGCATTTGCCCAAGAAGGAATACTTTTGCCCGACCTGCCGTGGCTAATATCGATCAGTTGGTGGTCATCGCCTCTGCCGCCATTCCTAGGACAGACCCGTACCTCATAGACCGGGTGGCAGCTACCGCGGCGCTGAAAGGGTGCCAGGTCGTGGTTCTCCTGAATAAATGCGACTTGGACCAGGCGGATGAACTATACGAAATCTACCATGCCGCCGGCTTTCCAACACTCCGCGTCAGCGCGGAGACCGGGGAGGGCATGGAGAATTTGAAAGCTCTGATTGCTGGAAAGTTATCTGCCTTTACAGGAAATTCCGGTGTTGGAAAGTCCAGCATTTTGAATGCACTGGACCCTGCATTCCGTATTCAGGTGGGAGAGATCAGTCAGGCCCTCGGGCGGGGCCGCCACACTACCCGCCATGTGGAGCTTTACAAACTGAGCTGTGGGGCCGAGGTGGTGGACTCCCCAGGTTTTTCCTCCTTTGAGACGGATGAGCTGAATCTGGAGTTGAAGAACCGCCTGCCGGAGACCTTTTTGGAATTTGCTCCTTATCTGGATAAGTGTCAATTTGTTGGGTGCAGCCACACCAAGGAGAAAGGTTGTGCCGTGTTGGAGGCTTTGAACCAGGGAAAAATTCAAAAGAGCCGCCACAGTGGTTATTTGCGGCTTTATGAGGAACTGAAACCGCTTCAGGATTGGCAGAGGCAAAAAGGGAAAAAATAATTCCATTATATTGAATAAAAATATCTTTATATCGCATTTTTAAAGACTGCTGGATGCAATTGTCCAGCGGTCCTTTTTATTGCTTAGCACCACGGACAGACTCTGAGGATATACTGTTGTAGTTGACACACCTATGAAAGCAGCTGTGTGTCATACTTCATAGGCAGTCCACACTATATCCGGAAGAGGGGGCGGGACACATGTGCAATCGAGGGCCGGGAGGCAGTTGGTTTCTGGGGGTTCTCGCGGTAGCGCTGGGAGCTGGGATCCTGATTGCGGCTATCTTCCCCGCGGGGTTGCTGATGTTCCTGGTAGCATTTTTGTTGATTGCGTGTGGTCTTGCCTGCTGTAAGCGGTAGAAAGGAGTATTCATATGAACATCGTGGTCTGGAAATCGCCCAAAGCCCTGCGGGGTATTCTGCGCCGGCTGTTTAAGATCAAGGATTGATCCTGCTTTATCATTCACCATGCAAAAATAGGCTGTCCTTCAAAAGATGGCATAAACGTCTCTGGTGGTTCATAGACTGGGACATGAACTGCCGGGAAAGGAAGGACTGTCATTTATGGAGCTGGAATTGAAAAGAGCCGGTCTGAACGCCTATGAGGTGGGCGGAGAACTGGCATTGACCCAAGAGGAGACGACGGAGACCATTGTGCCGGACTACTGCCCGGACATTGCGCGGATCATTGAGACAGAGGGGAAAGTATTCCTCCACAGCAGGGAACTGCGGGATGGGAAAGCAGAGGTGTCCGGTACCATCCGGGTGACGGTGCTGTATACGCCGGACGGGGAGAGCGGTATCCGCACGCTGGAATTTGCCATGCCCTTTACAGTGGAGAGTGACAGCCGGGCCATGGCAGGCTGTACATATCTGACGGCGGAGACCGAGTCGGAATTTTTGGAGACCCGAATGCTGAATCCAAGAAAAGTTTTCACCCACTGCAAGCTGGTAACGCGTCTCACTGGCTATCAGCGGGCTCCCCTGGACTTTTGCACCGATGTGGAGGCGGAGGATAATCTCTGTGTGGAAAAGCGGCAGGAACAGCAGCATGCTATTTTACTGACTCACATTGCTGAAAAGGATTATACCTTTTCAGAGGAGATAAACCTCTCTCCCGGGCGGGAGGGCGCAGCGGAGTTACTGACAAGCCGGGTATGCGGCACCGTTACCGAGGCAAAGGTCGTGGGCAGCAAGCTGGTTTTCAAAGGGATGTTCAGTGTCACTCTGCTCTATCGCACGGCGGAGGGCCGCTGTTGTACGACCTCCGCCGAGCTGCCTTTCTCCCAGATCATGGAGATGGAGGGGGCCTCGGAGGGAGCGGCGGCCACTGTGCAGCTGCAGCTCACCGGGACAGACTTCCAGATTGATGGTGCGGACGACGAGGGCCGTCAAATTTCGGTGACACTGTATTTTCACGCTGTGGCCCTCCTCCGGACAGAGGAGGAGGTCACAGTATTAAACGACCTTTACTCCACCGCTTATGACATGACTTATGAAGCCGGGCCGCTGAATTTGACCAGCTTTTGCGAGACCATGACGCGCCGGCAGACTGTCCGGGAGGTTTTGGAGATTGGTGTGGTAGCTGACTCCATCCTGTCCCTGTCGGTCAATTGCGGACCGGTGTCTGTCAGCAGGGAGGGAGAGGGCGTCACCCTGCGCACTGGGGCCTCTATTCAGGCGCTGTATCTGGATGAAGGCGGCGTGCCGCTGGTAGCGGAGCGATGCATCGATGTGGTCTGCCAGCTGGAGCTGCCAGAGGACTGCCGAATCACCGCCCGGGCTGTCTGCGCTGAAGAGGTGCAGGGTACCTTGGGTGACCGAGGCATTGAGGTACGCTTTCCTGTGGATTTCCGGGCCGAGGCCAGCGCACGGGTGAAGAAAATCTGCATCTCTGCCGCCAAGCTGGATACAGAGTCTGTCAAGGATTTGAGCGGCGCGCCGTCTCTGGTACTGCGGTGTCTGGGAAAACAGGAGACCGCTTGGGATCTGGCGAAGAAGTACAATACCACCATTCCAACGATCCTGTCGGCAAATCAACTGGAGGAGGAGCAGGATATTCCCAGAGAAAAGCTGCTGCTGATTCCCAAAAAACGGGCATAAGAAAAGAGCGTGGAGACCGCCTTGCGGCGTGCTCCACGCTCTTTTCATCTTATGTTCGCCGGAAGATGCCCAGAAGGGAGGCTTCCTGCAAAATGTGGCCGGACATGGCTTTCATAAGTGTCCGCCGCCGGGAGGCGGGCAGGAGGTTCAAACGGCAGTCCAGCACATAGGAACGAAAAACATACCGGTGGGGGATGCGCAAAAACGGCGGCGGATGGGGGCCGCGGTAGCGGTTAGCGCCGTATCCAATACCCTGAACGGCATTTCCCAGGGATAAGACTGACGGTCCGTGGGGAATTCCCTCCGGAATATCTGTCATAGGAGGCAGGTTCCATATCAGCCAATGGCAGTAGGTTTTACAGAGAGGGACGTCTAAATCCTCTAAAATCAGCGCAACGGAAACTGCGTTATCACAGAGGCCGGACAGGCGCAGGGCAGGGGAGAGGTCCTCCCCAAAACCGGTGTGCCGTTTTGGAATGGGACAGCCCTCCCGAAAAGCAGGACTGGTAAGCTTTAGAGCCTCCATGTCAGCCCTCCTCATACCGGGACAGGAACTGCCGGGTCCGCTCCTCCTGGGGGTGTTCGATGACCTGTCTAGGATCGCCCTGCTCTACAATGACGCCGCCATCCATAAAGATGATGCGATCCGCCACGTCCCGAGCAAAGGTCATCTCATGAGTGACAATGATCATGGTGGTCTTCTGTTCCGCCAGTCCCCGGATGACACGCAGGACCTCGCCGGTGAGCTCCGGGTCCAGGGCGGAGGTGGGCTCGTCAAAGCAGAGAATATCAGGGTGTAAAGCTAAAGCCCTTGCAATTGCTATCCGTTGCTGCTGTCCACCGGAGAGCTGGTGGGGATAGTGGTCGGTCCTGTCCGCAAGGCCCATCTGGGCTAGCAGCTCCCTGCCGGCCTCCAGAATGCGTTCTTTAGTCTCATCGCCCCGCTCCTTGGCCAGAAGCTCACGGGCCAAGGTGACGTTCTGCAGGGCTGTGTATTGGGGGAAGAGATTGAAGTTCTGGAACACTAGGCCGAAGTGAAGACGCTTTTTCCGGATCTCGCTCTCCAGCTGGGTCTTAGGGTCCGCAGCGTCAAATAGAAGTTCTCCATTCACCAGAATGCGGCCCTGGTTCGGGGTCTCCAAAAAATTAAGGCACCGCAGGAGGGTGGTCTTGCCGCTGCCGGAGGAGCCGATGATGGCCAAAGCCTGACCTTGCTCCAGAGAGAAAGTGATGTCCTCCAGCACACGGGTGGCGCCGAAGTGTTTTTCGATGTCGTGTACTTCTAAAATTGCCATGTTATCGCCTCCTCACCGAAAATAGTCCAGCTTTTTCTCCACCCAGCCAAAGAGCAGCGTCAGCCCGCCGTTGAACACCAAGTAGTACACACCGGTGAAGAACAGGGGCCACAGCAGTCCCTTGTAGCCGTGAGAGCTCTTCAAAAAGGCCTTGCCCGCCCAGATAACCTCTTGAATTGAGATGACCTGCGCCAGAGAGGTGTCCTTTACCAGGGTGATGATTTCGTTGGACATGGGCGGTACGACGCGCTTTACCATCTGTAGCAGCGTAACCTTGAAAAAGATCTGGGACTTGGTCATACCCAGCACCATTCCCGCCTCTTGTTGGCCTGCGGGGACTCCCTGGATGCCGCCCCGATAGATCTCGGCAAAGTAGCAGGAGTAATTGATGATAAAGGCCACTGCCGCCGCCATAAACCGTCCCGCAGTTCCGGCGGGCCAGGGGTTGCCGGAGGGCAACACCATGCCGGGGATGAAAAAGATAATGTACAGCTGGAGCATCAGAGGGGTGCCCCGGATGACCCAGATCACTGTCCGGGTGAGCCACCGCAATGGGGTAAAGCGGCTCATAGACCCGAATGATACAATCAGGCCCAAGGGCAGCGCCCCGGCCAGCGTGACGGCAAAGAGGGCGAGCGTCTGAACAAAACCCTCATTGAGGGCGCCTACAACGGTCATGAACATGGCTGTCAACTCCTCAAAGATCAGATTGCAGGGAGAAAGCAGGGACCGATTTGAAATCGGCCCCTGCGGATTCAGCGCGCCTGTTTACTTCTGTTCCACCAGCTTGTCACCGATCTTATAGGTGTCGGCAATCTGCTGCATGGAACCGTCGGCATAGCTGGCCTTAAAGAACTCATTGAGAGCGGCGGCCAGATCAGAACCTTTGCGAAAGCCAACGCCGTACTGTTCGTCATTGAGGCTCACAGTATAGGTGAGGTCCGCATAGCTGGTGCCCTCACCGGTCATGGCGACGGCCATCAGGTAATCGATAACGGCGGCGTCGGCGGTGCCGGACTGAACTTCCAGCAGAGCGGTGGCCTGGTCCTGGGTAGCGGTGCAGGAATTGCCCAGCTTCTCGATTTCGGCCTGACCGGCGGAGCCGTTCTCTGCGGCGAACTGGAGACCCTCCAGGCTCTCCACGGTCTGATACTGATCAGCCTTATCCTTGGGGACGATCACGACTTGAGCGTTGTTAAAGTAAGGGTTGGAGCACTCCATGGCGGCCTTCACATCATCGGTGAGGGTCATACCGTTCCAAACTACGTCCAGGGTCTTGCCCTCCAGTTCCATCACCTTGCTGTCCCACTCGATGAGCTGGAACTCAGCGGCCACGCCCAGGCTCTCGGCAAAGGCCTTGGCCAGATCGGCGTCAAAACCGATCCACTCACCGCTGGCATCCTGGTAGTCCATGGGCTCAAACTCGGTGATGCCAACGATCAGGGTGCCCTTATCCTTGATATAGGCCATATCGCTGTCGGTAACCTGAATGCCGGTGGGACCATCCGCTCCGCCGATAATGGGAGCTTCGTCCTTCTTTCCGCCGCAGGCGGCCAGAGACAGGACCACGGCCAGCGCCAGCGACAGGGCCAAAAACTTCTTTCGATTCTTCATCATTTCATCCTCCAGATTTGGACGGCTGTCCATCCGTTTAGTACATTAGCAGTTTATCATGCTAAATTGTCTCTGTAAATACAAAAAATGACCGGAAACTACAAGAAAAAGCCGGGCTTAATTTGTACATTTTTGCTAAAAAAAGACGGGCTGTCATACTTTTATCTCTTGGGACATAGAGTGAACCATGAATATGGAGCGGAAAAAGGACGGGATGCTATGAATACTACAATCTACCAGAATATTGCCACCCGCACGGCGGGGGATATTTACATCGGTGTGGTGGGACCGGTGCGCACGGGCAAGTCCACCTTTATCAAGCGCTTTATGGAAACCCAGGTGATCCCCAACATTGAAAACGTCTACCGCAAGGAGCGGGCCCGGGATGAGCTACCCCAGAGCGGCTCTGGGCGTACCATCATGACGGCAGAGCCGAAGTTTGTACCGGAGGAGGCCGCCCAGATCCAGCTGGAGGATGGCGGATCCTTCTCCGTGCGTCTTATCGACTGCGTGGGCTACATGGTCCGGGGCGCTATCGGCCAGTTTGAAGACGACGCACCCCGAATGGTCACCACACCCTGGTTTGACCACGAGATTCCCATGACCGAGGCGGCGGAGATCGGCACCCGGAAAGTCATCTCAGAGCACTCTACCATCGGTATCGTCATTACCACCGACGGCACGGTGTCCGACATTCCCCGGGAGGACTATCTGGAGGCGGAAGAGCGGGTAATCCGGGAACTCCAGGAGTTGGGAAAACCCTTTATCGTACTGCTGAACTCCGCTGACCCCAGGGGAGACCGGGCGGAGGCCATTGCCAGGGATATTGCCTCCCGGTATGAGGTGAACTGCGCCCCGGTGAACTGCCTGGACCTGGGGGAGGAGGATGTGGCCAATATCCTCAAGGCCGTCCTCTATGAGTTCCCCATGCAGGAGCTGGACCTGTTCCTGCCCCCCTGGGTGGACGCTCTGCCGGCGGATCATCCCATCAAGGCAGGGCTGTATGACGCCATCCGCCAGGGAACGGCGGAGCTGCGACACATCCGGGAGATCGAGGGTGTCATCAGCGCTCTGGGCGGCTGCGAAAATATCAGTGAAGCGAAAATCACCGGTATTGATCTGGGGACCGGCGTGGCCACGGCCAGATTGAGTCTGCCCAGGGAACTGTTCTACCACACGCTGTCAGAGCAGTCCGGCTTTGAGGTGGGAGATGACGGCGACCTCATGAGCCTGCTGACCCGTCTGGCGGCGGTGAAAGCGGAATACGACAAGGTAGCCGGGGCCCTGCGGGACGTGCGGGAGACGGGTTACGGCATTGTCGTCCCCGGCATCAGCGAGCTGACGCTGGAGGAGCCGGAGATCATGAAACAGGGCGGCCGGTACGGTGTGAAGCTCAAGGCCAGCGCCCCCAGCATCCACATGATCCGGGCGGACATCGAGACCGCCGTCTCGCCGATTGTGGGCAACGAAAAGCAGTCTGAGGATATGGTGAATTACCTGCTTCAGGAGTTCGAGGGGGATACCAGCAAGATCTGGCAGTCCAACATCTTTGGACGCAGCTTCCACGAGCTGGTGAACGATGATCTCCAGGCCAAGCTGAAACGGATGCCGGAGGATGCCCGGAAGAAGCTTCAGGAGACCCTGACCCGCATCATCAACGAGGGCAGCGGCGGGCTGATCTGCATTATCCTGTAAATTTTAAAAGAGGGCATTGGGTTTCCAATGCCCTCTCTTTTATGGTATTTCCTCCGGAAGAGGCCTGCGCACATACCCTACAAGGTCCTTTCGGACGGCGCCCAGACGCCGGAAGGTCTCCCGGCCCTGGCGGAGGGTCATGCCGTGGTTTTCATCGCTGGGCTGGTCCTCGCCAGGGTCGAATACATCATTTTCCCAGAGACAGACTGGGCAGATATAGGCAACGGCGTCCTTTTCCGGCACGGGAAGGGTCTTGTAGCCGCAGCAGGGGCAGGGAAACTTCCCCGGCTCCGGCGGGGGAAGCGGCTCGTCTGGGGCGAAGGGCAGATTCTTCCTGGCCTCCGGCAGATACTGGAACCCCGGCCTTTTTTCACGTTCAAGGGTGCTAGACCTTGCTGTGTTCACACCCTCCAGCGTCAAGAGAAACCGCTTTTTCTCCACGCCTCCGGCGTAGCCCGTCAGGCTGCCGCCCGCGCCCAGCACACGGTGACAGGGGATAAGAATGGAAATGGGATTATGGCTCACTGCGTTTCCCACTGCCCGGGGAGAGGAACCCAGCGCCGCCGCCAGGGCCCCGTATGTACGGGTCTGCCCACAGGGGATCTCCAGCAGCTGTCTCCAAACGGCTTGTTGGAACGCACTCCCCGCAGGGGACAGAGGCGGCAGGGCAGGGGGACAGTTTCCAGCAAAGTAATCGTCCAGCCAAAGCGCGGCCTTCCGAAATATGGGAAGTGCCGGCGCCTTCTGCGCCTCCGGGTCCAATCCGGCGGCAAAATATTTCTGGTTTTCCAGCCAAAGCCCGGTGAGAGCCGTTCCGTCAGAGGCCAGACGCACAGAGCCCACAGGGGAGGGGATATCTGTGAAAAACATTGCGCGCCTCCTTTTTCCATTTTAGTATACCAGCTTTTTGGAAAGCTTGCAAGAGGGGAAAAATCGTGCTATCATAACATTATAAAAAGAAATCTGAATTGGAGGAGGCTGCCATGTTACTGGCCATTGACGTAGGGAATTCCAACACTTCGGTAGGGCTGTTTGACAAGGGAAAGAATCTGCGGTTCCTGGCCTCTCTGGACACAGACAGCCGGAAAACCGCCGATCAGATCAGCGTGGACCTAATGAACCTGTTTACATTATACCATTTTGACTATAACCAGGTCAGCGGTGCAATCCTGTGCAGTGTGGTGCCTCCCCTGAATTTCATGATGGAGAAAGCTCTGACAAGGCTTTTAGGCCGTCCGCCCATGGTAGTGGGCCCCGGCGTCAAGACAGGACTGAACATTCGTCTGACTGTCCAGACCCAGGTGGGGGCGGATATTGTAGCCGACGCTGTGGCCGCTCTAGAGAAATTTTCTCCGCCCATCATCACTATCGATATGGGTACAGCCACCACTATCGGCGTGATTTCCCAGGGGCGGAACTATGAAGGGGGACTTCTGCTCCCTGGTGTCAATGTATCTCTGGAGGCTTTGAGCCGCCGGGCTGCCCAGCTGCCGGACATCTCCCTCCAGCACCCGAAGGCGCTGATTGGCAAGACCACGGAGGACTGTATGCGCTCCGGCATTGTCTATGGTACCGCCGGAATGCTGGACGGTATCATCGACCGTATTTGTGAGGAGTTCCCAGGGCAGCAGGTCAGCGTGGTGGCCACCGGGGGCAACGCCCCGGTGATCGTCCGGTATTGCCGGAATCCTATTGTCTATGACAAATTCCTCTTAATGGACGGACTGTGGACCATCTATCAGAAAAACCGCTGAGTTTTATCCGGCGCTCTTTGCGCCGGATTTTTTCTGTTCGGAGAGAACTTTTCCGATGATTTGTTGTCTGGATAGGTGAGAGGCCTTTCAAAAGATCAGAGAGGAGTGAATGAATGGAGGACCATGTCATTGTTGAGATGTACTGGAGACGGAACCCGGAAGCTATCCGGGAGACTGCTAAGGCGTATGGACCGTACTGCAAAACCATTGCCCGTAATATTTTGCATGACGCCCGGGATGCAGAGGAGTGTGTCAACGACACTTGGCTGGGGACCTGGAACGCTATACCGGAGAATCGCCCCACGCTGTTGGCGCCGTTTTTGGGCAAAATTACCCGAAACCTGGCCTTTAACCGCTATAAGTCCGCCCGGGCTGAGAAACGGGGCGGAGGGGAGTTTCCCCTGGTGCTGGAGGAACTTTCGGAGTGTGCCTCCGCCAATGACACTGTGCAGACGCTGGAGGCAGCAGAGTTGGGGCAGGCGGTCAGCCGTTTTCTGTATACACTGCCGGAGCGGGACTGCAATGTATTTCTGCGCCGGTACTGGTTTGGTGAGCCTCTGGCAAAGATCGCGGGCCGGTATGGGATGCGGGAGAACTCCGTAAAGACCTGTCTGTACCGCAGCCGAGAGAAACTGCGGCAGTATTTGGAAAAGGAGGAGGTTTTATGAATCAGCAGGATCGGCTGTTTAACGCCATTGGCGAAGTGGATCCGTATTTGGTCGCCCGCAGTGAAAAACGGCAGCGGCATTGGGCCAGATACTGCCTTACAGCGGCGGCATGTCTGGCAATACTGCTGACAGCGGGCCGCTTTTGGCCTCAGCCGGAATTTCAGGATCCAGACAATTACGATAATCCCCCCCTTGAATATGTAGTCCCTGACAATCGGGAAACATTTCTGCCTTTGCCCGGCAGCAACGGCGGCACCCTCCGCCTGCTCAGCTACGCGCCGTTATCTCAGGAAGAAGCAGCGGATTTCCTCATTTATGTGAACGAGGAGCAATTTTATATTTGTGAAGATAATGGACTTTACCGTATCAGAAGTACCAATCCTTTACCAGAGGATTTCCCGGAGTTGGGACTGGATATCCTCCATCTGCCCGGAACGGCTCCCGATATGGTTAAGACGGATGCGGAGAACGTTGTGAAAGACTATTATGCGCAGTTGACCTCGGAAGAAATGGCCGCCATCCTGCCAGGCAGCCTCTATCTTCGGGCGAGCAACGGCACAGATTGGGATTCTGAACAGGCGGAGCTCTGGTTTGTGGAAGATGGCCGCGGGGGAACATTTGTCCTGATTTCCCGCTATTTCCTGGAGGCAGAGGAGGGAATGGGGACCCGTTTCCGGGACATGGCGTCCAGCTTCCGGGTAGTTCCCTCGGATGAGACGGTGCCAGATTGGATG
Source organism: uncultured Oscillibacter sp. (assembly GCF_910587525.1). Lineage (GTDB taxonomy): Bacteria > Bacillota > Clostridia > Oscillospirales > Oscillospiraceae > Oscillibacter. The sequence continues at coordinate 42,492 of NZ_CAJULS010000006.1, forward strand.
CAGGGGCTTTACGAAACCACAGACCGGCTGTTCCCGGCGCTGTTTTCCAATGACCTCTCCGGCATCTCTGACCTGTTGGCGGCAGATGCGGACGCAGACGCCTATGGGGAAGACGTCTGGGAGTACCTTTCCATCGCCTCTGTGGATTACATGCCGGACAATGACCAGGACCCAGTCTCCGCCAAGGTCTCCGTCAAACACCGGTTGAACCTGGAGGAAGGGGAGAGTTACAGCTATCTAACTATGGAGCTGGTCTACCAGGATGGGGAATGGCGTTTGTCCTGGTCCGGTATCGAGAAATGAGAAAAACAACCCCGCTCCTAAAGAGCGGGGTTGTTTCAATGACGAGACGGCGCTTACTTCGCCAAAACCTTCTTCAATCTGGCAAAGCGGGGCAGAGAGTCCTGCTTGGGCAGGGTGGGCTCACCCTGGATCAGAGGCAGGGCGTAGTCGATAAATTCCTTCTTAACACCGTTGTGAGTCTCATTGATCCACTCCAAAGGCACCTTCTTCTCTGTGTTGGCCACATCCGTGAGGCCCAGCAGCTTGGTTTTACAGACATACTGACCGTTCTCATAGCTGCGCTCGAAGCCCACCATCTTGTCGGTGATGCCGGACACGGCATTCTCCACGGCGGCCTTGCCGGACATAAAGGACTCCTCAATATCGGTTTCAGAGGCCAGATGGGCGCCGCAGCGCTGTAGCAGGCTCAGCTCGATCCCCCGGACCTTGGCGCCGGTCTTTGCCTTGCAGGCCTCAGCCAGTGTGGCGGCCAGACCACCAAGCTGGGCATGGCCGAAACCGTCGGTAGCGGAGGTCTTCGCCTCAGAGACAAAAGAGCCATCGGCGTAGTGGATGCCCTCGGAGACAGCCACCATACAGTTGCCCTTCTCCTTATAGATGCGGTCCACATCGCTGAGGAACTGCTCCATGTCAAAGTCCACCTCGGGGAGGTACACCAGGTCGGGGCCCGCGCCATAGGCGGTGGCCAGGGCAGCAGCGCCGGCCAGCCAGCCGGCGTGGCGGCCCATGATCTCGATGACGCAGATCATGCCGGTGTCATAGACCCGGGCATCCTGATAGACCTCCATGCAGCTGGTGGCGATATACTTGGCGGCGGAGGCAAAGCCGGGGCAGTGGTCAGTGCCGAAGAGGTCATTGTCGATGGTCTTGGGCACGCCCATCACGCGGCACTCATAGCCCACCTTCTGCATATACTTGCTGATCTTGTTGCAGGTATCCATGGAATCATTGCCGCCGTTGTAGAAGAAATAGCGGACATCGTACTTCTTGAAAATCTCCAGGATACGTTTGTAATCGGTGTCGTCCACGTCCGGGTCCGCAATCTTGTAGCGGCAGGAACCTAGGGCGGAGGAAGGAGTGTACTTCAGCAGCTCCAGCTCCGCAGGGTCCTCCTGGTCCATATCGAACAGGCGGTCGTTCAAAACGCCCTTGATGCCGTGCTCCGCGCCCAGCACCCGGGTGATGTTGGGATTTTTCAGCGCAGTGCTGATTACGCCGTAGGCGCTGGCGTTGATGACAGAGGTGGGGCCTCCGGACTGACCAAAGATGCAGGCGCCTTTCAATTCACTCATGGGAAAAACCTCCTAAAAATTTGTGTTGTCCCTGATCGTAAACAGTAATCAATGGTGTAATTTATCATATCATTGAAAAAAAGAATTGTAAATACTTGCATTTTAATTTTTTTGTGATATTATCTAGGGAGAAAAACGTTTTCGCCTTTTCAAATCCTGTATTTTTCAATTTGGCAGGAAACCGCCTGCCTTGTAAAGACAGAGTGGGGAAGGGCGGACGCAATAAAATGAGGAGATGATTGTTATGGCACTGGTCACTTCTACCGAGATGTTCAAGAAGGCCTATAACGGGGGCTACGCCATCGGCGCCTTCAACGTCAACAACATGGAGATCGTCCAGGGCATCACCGAGGCCTGCCGCGAGGAGAAGGCCCCTGTGATCCTCCAGGT
>NZ_CAJULS010000007.1 GCF_910587525.1 uncultured Oscillibacter sp.
AAGTCCAGGTTGATAAAGCCGGTGTCCCGGATCAGGTCGGAGATGGACTGCACCGCCTGACGCAGCACATCATCGGCGATCTCAAAGGCGTTGGCAAAGGTCACCTTCTGGTCGGTGGCGTACTTCAGCCGCTCGTTGGGGATGATGACCAGAGAGTCCACCTTCCCCTCCAGCTCGGCGATGCCCGCCTCGGCGGCCCGCATCCGGCGGGGGCCTTCAAAGCCGAAGGGCTTGGTGACCACGCCCACGGTGAGAATATCCATCTCCTTGGCGATCTCCGCCACGATGGGCGCACCGCCGGTGCCGGTACCGCCGCCCATACCGGCAGCGATGAACACCATGTCCGTATCCTCCAGGGCCTTGGCGATCTGATTGCGGCTCTCTTCGGCGGCCTTCCGGCCGATCTCCGGGTCTGCCCCCGCGCCTTTGCCGTGGGTCAGCTTCTCACCAATCTGGATCTTGTCAGAGGCACTTGACACGTTCAGCGCCTGCTTATCCGTATTTACTGCTACAAAATCCACGCCCTTGGTCCCGGAACGGACCATGCGGTTGACCACGTTGTTGCCGCCGCCGCCAACGCCGATTACTTTGATGTTGACAACGGTATCGGAACCCGTTTCCAATCCAAATGCCATAAGTGCTGCCTCCTGCTATCATTTGTAGAAAAGGGCGAAGATGCCCGGCGCTTTCCACAATATCCAGTATCCCAATATATAATGTCTATTGTATGCCACTTTTTTGCTCCGGTCAAGTCCCCTATGTCTCTTTTCGAGGGTTTTTTCCAAAAGAAAACGGAAAAAACATCCATTTTCTCACTATAGGTCCGGCTGGAAAAAATCCTTGCTGCTCCCACGCATATCAAAGGTGCCGGTCATATTGTCCTGGATAATGCCCTCGGTGAGACTCCACTGGAGCTTTGTGAGCTTGCGGGCGTAGTCCGCACTGTAACTCAGGCGCACGGTGAAGCGCCCGGCATACTCCATGGTGATCTCCGCAGGGTTCTCCAAGTGGATGGCCTCCACCTGTTCCAGCATCTCCGCTTCCTCCAGCGCGTTCAGCAGACTGAGGAGGCTGCTCTGCTGGACGGCATACTCCGTGGCAAGCGCCGGGCCGGTGCCCACCGAGGGCGCCAGCAGCTGGCAGCCGTCGATGACCCCGTAGCCGGCGGCGGCCGCCGCCGGCACCTGCTCTACGATCTTGCCCCGGCCGGAGTTGGTGGGGCTGATAAGCCAGGCAGCGCCGTCCTGAATCACCGCCAGGGGCTTTCCGCACTCCTCCACCTGGATCTCCAGGGTGTCCGGCAGTTTTTTGCTGATGCTGCTGATTTCCTTCAGGTAGGGCAGGGTCCCTGTCATGCTGGCAGCCACCCTGCCCTTGTTCAAAAGCAGCAGGTTGGCCCCGGTCTTGATCCCGGTGGCGTCCCGCAGCTCCTGCTCGGTGTAGCGCACGCCGCCGGTGACCACAATGGTGTCCACCCTGAAAAACAGCGTCAGCGCCGTGATGAGGCAGACGCACATGGCCAAAACGGACAGCAGTTTATAGAGGAAGCCCGACCTTCCCCTCCTCCGCCGGTTGGATTTTCTGCGTCTTGCCATATCTCTCTTGAACTCCTATATCTCCAGCTCTGTGCGGACAATGTCCGCGCCCAGAGTCCTCAAATCCCGCTCAATGCACTCGTAGCCCCGGTCAATGTGGCCGATCTCATCGATGGAAGTCTCTCCCTCCGCCGCCAGAGCCGCCACGCACAGCGCCGCCCCGCCCCGCAGGTCCGTGCAGCGTACAGGTGCGCCGCGGAGCTTCTCCGCGCCGGTGACCACCGCCACCCGGCCCGCCACCCGGATATCCGCCCCCATGCGGATCAGTTCATCCACATGGCGGTATCTGTTTTCAAAGATGCTCTCCTCAAAGACCGTGGCCCCCCGGCTGCGCAGCAGCGCGGCCATCAAAACCGCCTGGGCGTCCGTGGGAAAGCCCGGATATGGCGCCGTCCGCACAGGGCGGATGCTCCCCAGCTGTCCCCGGCTGGTACAGCTCACGCCGTCCCGGTCCGCCCGAATGGCGCACCCCGCCTCCCGCAGCGCGGCGGCGACGGTAGATAGATGGCCCTCCCGGGCATTCCGTAAGTAGATTTCCCCACCGGCGGCAGCCGCAGCGCAGAGGTAGGTGGCCGCCACAATACGGTCCGGCATGATCCCGTAAGTACAGCCGTGAAGGGGCCGTTTTCCCTCCACCGTGACAGTGGAGGTACCTGCTCCGGATACAGCCGCGCCGCAGGCATTCAAAAATTCCTGCAAATCCACGATCTCCGGCTCCCGGGCGGCGTTGGAGATGGCGGTGACGCCCTCCGCCCCGCAGGCGGCCAGCATCAGGTTCTCCGTGGCTCCCACGGAGGGCAGGCTGAGAATCACCTCTCTTCCCCGCAGGCGGGGGGCTTTGCAGTACAGCACGCCGCCGCTGTCCTGAATCTCCGCCCCCAGGTCCCGCAGGCCCGCCAGGTGCAGGTCAATGGGTCTGGGGCCCAGCTCACAGCCGCCGGGGTAACTCATCTCCGCCTCTCCGCACCGGGCCAGAATGGCCCCCAGAAAGATGGCGGAGGAGCGCATCTCCCGCATCAGTATATCAGAGACGGCGCAGCTGTTCAACCCGGCAGTATCTGCCAGAAGGCTGTCCCCCTCCCAGCGGGCGTCGCAGCCCAGAGTCTTCAGAATGCGGATGGAGGCGTCCACGTCCCGCAGATGGGGACAGCTCCGCAGCTCCACCTGTCCGCCTGTCAGCAGCGTGGCCGCCAAAATGGGCAGCACGCTGTTCTTCGCTCCCTGGACGGCCACTTCTCCCCTGAGGCTGTTGCCGCCCCGCACCAAAAGCTGGCTCATACATGTTCCCCCCGTACCCAAAAATGATCTCATACAGACCATCTTATGGATATGGAGAAAAACTGGTTACTTGCAAACCTCCAGGAGCGTATCGTAAATACGCTCCGCTGCATCCCGAATTCCCAGGGCCGCCATGGCTTTTTCCATGCCGGCGCGGCGGGTCTCTCCGTGCAGGATGCCGCAGGCGGCCTGGAACAGCGCCTGACCGGAGCTGTCCTTTTCCAGCAGCACCGCCGCGCCACCCGCCTCCTCCAGGGCCCGGGCGTTCTTCTCCTGGTGATTATTGGTCACATAGGGAGACGGCACGACCAGCGCCGGAACGCCCAGAGCCGTCAGCTCGCTGATAGTAGAGGCTCCCGCCCGGCACACAACCAGGTCCGCCGCCCGCATGACGGCGGCCATATTATAGATGTACTCCCGAACGTCCAGCGCCGGGTGATCCTTCAAATCCACGCCCTTCTCTCTCAGCTGCGCCAGCAGAACGGAATATCCCGCCTCCCCCGCGCCATGGATGTGGTAGAAGGGCTCTTTTTGTGCCTCCAGGGCCAGGAAGTCCGCCATCTGGCGGTTCATACCGGCGGCCCCCAGGGACCCCCAGAAAGAGACGATCAGCGGCCTTCCACCGTCCACACCCAGCTTCCGTTTGGCCTCCTCTTTTGTCAGCTCAAAGAAGTCCCCCCGCACCGGTGTGCCGGTAACAACCACCTTTTCCGGGTGTCTATAATGCTGCCGGCAGGCCTCAAAGCCCACCAGAATCCGATCCGCGAAGGGCTCCAGCATCTCCGTAGTCAGGCCCGGCACCATGTTGGATTCGTGAACCAACGTGGGAATGCCGTCCTTGGCGGCAGCCTTTACCATGGGGTAGCTGGCATAGCCGCCGGTGCCGATCACCGCATCCGGCCGGAATTCCCGCAGAATCGCCCGGGCCTCCCGGGGCGCCCGCAGGAGGTTGCAGACGGAGATCAGATTGTGCCGGATCTCCCTGGGCCTGAAGGAGCGGTGAAAACTGGAGATATGGACGGTTCGAAAATCGTACCCTGCCTTGGGGACCAGGTCTTTTTCCAATCCCCGCTCCGCTCCCACAAACAAAAATGCCGTCTCCGGGTCCTTCCGGCGCATCAGCTGCGCCAGGGCGATGGCCGGGTTCACATGCCCCGCCGTACCGCCGCAGGTAAAGATGACCCGTTTCAGGTTTTGAGGCAAGGCAAACACCCTCTCTCATAGATACAGATACCTCCCCCTGTATTCCTGCGCCCCGCAGGCGCGAAGAAAGGAGTTCAGAAGAAGAGGTTTCAACCATTTTCGCCGCGGCGTGTACGCGGTGAAAATACCCCGGCCGCCTTGTGCGGCAGGGGGAGGCCGAGACTTCGCCCGGCACGTTTAGGCCAACCGCCCGCAGGGCGGTCCTTATGCCGGAAATGGAGCCCGCTCCCCCTCAAAAAGCAGACTCTAGCCTGCTTTCGTAGGTTTCATCTGCCGCGATACGGATAATACGATACCCATTTCCGCCAGCTGGATCATCAGCGCCGTACCGCCGTAGCTGAAAAATGGCAATGAGATGCCCGTGGTGGGCAGGAGGCCCGTCACCACGCCAATATTCAAAAATGTCTGCATGGCAATCAGGGTGGTAACGCCCACCACCAGCAGGCTTCCAAACCGGTCCCGGGCGTGGAGGGCGATCCAGTAGCCCCGGAGGATCAGCGCCGCGAAGAGCAGCATGATGATAGTGGCCCCGATGAGGCCCAGCTCCTCACAGACAATGGCAAAGATAAAGTCGTTGTGCTCCTCCGGCAGGTACAAAAACTTCTGCATACTCCTGCCAAGTCCCACGCCCCACAGGCCGCCGGAGCCGATGGAGAGCAGGCTCTGCACCAGCTGGTAGCCGTCGCCTCGGGGATCCAGCCAGGGATTCTGCCACATGGCCAGGCGGGACTGGCCGTATTTGATGACGCCGGAGAACATCAAAAACGCGATGCCGCCGGCGCCGGCCACTGCCGCCGCCACCCAGGTGAGATTGATGCCGCCCACCAGCATCAGCACCGCACCGGCGCTGAGGATCAATACCGTGCCGGACAGATGGGGTTCCAGCATCATCAGAAGGGAGAGGACCCCCAGGATCAGCAGATAGGGGGCCACACCGTACCGGGTGGTGTTCATCTTATCCTTCTTCTTGGAGATGGTGTCGGAAAAATACAGCACCACCGCCATTTTTGCCACCTCCGAGGGCTGGAACTGAAAGCTGGTATTGCGGATTCCCAGCCAGCGCGTGGCGTGGTTTCGGGTAAGGGCGATGGGATTTCCGGGAATGATAACCAGCACCAGCAGCACGATGGAGAGATACAGCAGCGGCTTTGCCGCGCCCCGAAACCGCTGGTAGTTGATCTTGCCGATAAAAAGCATGGCCGCTACACCGGCAATGGCAAAAACACCCTGCTGCCGGAAATACTTGATGGGGTCGTCGTTGTCGTAATAGGCAGAGGGGAAGCTGGCAGAGAGCAGCATCACAAGGCCGACTCCCATCAGCATCAGCACCAGCAGGCAAAAGGGCAGGTCAATGGGCCCCCGGGCCAGCTCCCGGCTCAGCTCCTCCCGCTCTTTGCGGCGACGCTTTTTCTCCTGCCGGGCCAGTGCCTCCTCCCGGCTGATGGGCCGTCTCCGCCGCCGTGTCTCAACCATAGGTCCCCTCCTCTCAATATATTTCCGCGCACAGCGGCGTCCTCAATATCGGCCCTGAATGGCCAGATACGCCAGAATGCAGCAAGCCAGCGTGACGCCGCTGAATACTGTGACAATTTTCGCCTCGCTCCAGCCGCACCGCTCCAGATGGTGGTGCACCGGAGCCATCTTGAAAAAGCGCTTGCCGTGGGTGGCCTTGAAATAGGCCACCTGGATAATGTCGGAGAGGGTCTCCGCGATATAGATAATGCCCACCGGAATCAGGATCAGCGGCATATCCATGGCGAAGGCCAGCGCCGCCACAGCGCCGCCCAGAAAGAGGCTGCCAGTATCCCCCATAAAGGTCTTGGCCGGGTGATGGTTATAGACGAAAAAGGCCGCCAGGCCGCCCGCCAGGGCAGAGGGAAACAGGGCCAGAGCCGTCAGGTGCCACAGTGCCGCCGCAGCGGTGAAGAACACCATCACCACAAAGGTCACGCTGCAGGCCAAGCCGTCAATGCCGTCGGTGAGGTTTACGGCATTGACCGCTCCCACGATGACGAAGGCGGCAAACATCAGATAGAATATCCAGTTGACGGTGATATTCACCTGGAGCCCCGGGATATACAGCCGGTTGGTCAGCATGCCCTCATAGCGCATCAGGCTGAGGAAGACCACCGCCGCCAGCAGCTGTAAAATGAACTTCTGCTTCGCAGTCAGACCTTCGTTCTGGTGCTGGCGCACCTTGCGGTAGTCGTCCACAAAGCCGATAAACCCGAAGCACAGAGCGAACAGGTAGACGTACAGATGGGCAAAGTCCCCTTGCAGCATCCGCGTCCAGCCCAGGGCAAACACCGTCACGCCCGCGCCGATGATGAACATGATGCCACCCATGGTGGGCGTGCCCGCCTTGGAGGCGTGCCAGCTGGGGCCATCGGCCCGGATCTCCTGGCCAGCTTTCAATTTCCGAAGCTCGGGGATCAGAAACTTTCCGATCACCAGGGTCAGCAAAAAGGCCGCCCCTGCGGCGATCAGCGCCTCGATCCACTCAGTCCAGATCCATACCATTTCTCGCTCCCCCTCGCCGGCCACACACACCGGCGCTTTCACTGTCAGTTTATTTTCCGGCTCCCAGATAATCCGCCACGATCTCCCGCTCATCCATATGGTGCTTGATATGGGTAACGCCCCACAAAAGCTCCGCTTTTGCGGGGACCCCGCATTTGACTCAAATCGTCCGAATTCAATTCGGCCGATTTCAAGGTTTTGCTCCGCAAAACGCTTGACGCCGGACTCCCGGCGGTGTTTATTCCCCGCCTGCCAGATAATCCGCCACGATCTCCCGCTCATCCATATGGTGCTTGATATGGTTAACCTCCTGATAGGTCTCGTGGCCCTTGCCGCACAGAACAATCACGTCGCCCTGCTCCGCATGGTCCATGGCCCAATGGATGGCCTTAATCCGGTCCACTACCACTTCGTAAGGTGTGCCATAGCCCTCCAGCCCCGGCAGAATATCTGCAATGATGGCCTCCGGGTCCTCGGTGCGGGGATTGTCGGTGGTAACCACCAGGAAATCGGCATTTTGGGCGGCGGTTCGCCCCATCTTGGGGCGCTTGGTCCTGTCCCGGTCACCGCCGCAGCCGAACACCGCTACGGTGCGCCCTTTGGCAAAGCCCCTCACCGAGGAGAGAACATTCTCCAGCCCGTCAGGGCTGTGGGCGTAGTCGATCAAAACAGTATAGTCTTTTCCCGGGGTGGGGACGACCTCCACCCGGCCCTTCACCGGCGGAACCTCCGCCAGGACCCTGGCGCTGTCCTCCAGAGAAATGCCCATGGCCAGTGCCGCTCCCAGCACATCCAAGGTGTTGTAAACCATGAAGCGGCCCGGAATATTCACCCGGATGGGGACCCGTTGTTCTCGTGTCACCGCCGTGAAGGCAACGTGGTCCGCCGCCAGGACAATGTCCTCTGCCCGCAGGTCTGCCTCCGCCGCTTCGGCGTAGGTGAAGATCTCACAGGAGGCCTCCGCCGTCAGCCGGGGCGTCCATGGGTCATCTGCGTTGACCACCCCGGTGCCGCAGTTTCGGAACAGCAGCGCCTTGGCGCCGCAATACTCCTCCATGGTGCCGTGGAAATCCAGGTGGTCCTGCGTGAGATTGGTGAACACGCCCACCTGATAGCGCACACCGTACACCCGGTCCAGGGCCAGGGCGTGGGAGGAGACCTCCATCACCACATGGGTGCAGCCCGCGTCCCGCATTTGGGCGAAGAGCCGCTGGAGCTCAAAAGACTCCGGCGTGGTGCGCTCTGTGGGAATGATCTCCTGGCCGACCATGTTCTGGTTGGTGCCGATGAGGCCCACTTTGGCCCCCGCCGCCTGCTCCAGAATGGCTTTGAGGAGATAGGTGGAGGAGGTCTTTCCGTTGGTGCCGGTAATGCCCGCCATGGTCATGTCCTCAGCGGGATGTCCGAAAAAGTTTGCTCCCACCACTGCCAGCGCCCGGCGGGAATCCGCCGTCTGGATATAGGGGACATTCCCCTCCGGCACCCTCTGGCACAGCACCGCCGCCGCGCCGGCCTCCATAGCCTTTCCGATGAAATCGTGTCCGTCCACGGCAAAGCCGGTCATGGCTACAAACAATCCGCCGGGCCTTACCGTCCGGGAGTCATAGCTGACATCCGGGATCTCCAGCTCCATGTCCGCCGTGGCGGACAGCACGGTGATCCCCTCCAAAAGTTCTTTTAACCGCATAAAACCGCGCCCCTTCCTTTGTGAATCGGCGGCAGACCCGCCGATTTCCATTATAGGCGGCAGAGATTGCAAAGTATACGGAAGAAGGTGCCAAAAGATATGCAAAAACTGTTCTCCGGTCTCCTCCGGGTCAGTCCAGCACAGAGCTGTCGCCAAACCATACCGTCACCACACTGCCGGCGGGCAGCTCCGTGCCCTCCGCCACATTCTGAGACATGGCGTGAACGTTGCCGGAGCCGGTTACCGTGGTGCCCGCCACCTTCATGATCAGTCCCGCGTTGGTCAGCATCCGGTTGGCCTCCGCGGCAGTCCTGCCGGAGACGTTTGGCACCGTGCAGGGGGCGTCAGGCTTCTCCTGTCCCAGATACAGAATAATGGACGCGTCGTTGGGTACAATGGCGCCGCCTGCCGGGGTCTGGGCTGTGACGGTCTCGCCGTCGCCCACCGTGCGGCATGCAAAGCCGGCGTTCTCCAGCTTGGCTTTGGCATCCGCCATAGTAAGTCCCACCACATTGGGCACCGGCGCATCGGCCACCAGCAGCTCCGAGGAGGAGTAGTCCGGTTCGATGCCGAGATCCGGCAGAATCTCACCCATGATCCGGCTGGCGGTGGGAGCCACCATGTTGCCGCCGGAGACAAAGACGCCGGTATTCCGGCTGGGGGTATCCATGGTGATGAGCATGATGTACTGGGGATCGTCCGCCGGAGCGAAGCACATGAAGGAGACCACCACATCGCCCTTGGGGTTGCTGTCGGTTCGGGTGCCGGTCTTGTCGGCAGTGCCGGTCTTGCCGCCGATGCGGTAGCCGGTTACCTGGCCGTTCTTGCCGGTTCCCTCCGCCACCACATACTCCAGGCACTCCCGCACCAGGGCGGAGGTCTCCTCGCTGACCACCTGCCGGACAGGTGTGGCGGCTCCGTGCTGTTCAATGATGTTGCCGTTTCCGTCCAGCACCTGGTCCACGATATAGGGCGTGTAAAGATAGCCGCCGTTGATGCAGGCCGCCTGGGCCCGGATCAGCTCCAGGGGCGTGACGTTGAAGGTCTGGCCGAAAGCGTAGGACGCCAGGGAGACCACGTTGGAGTTGAAGTTCTTCTCGTCGGCGAAGATGCCCTTGCCCTCGCCCACCGCCATATCGAACCCCGTAGGGTCCATCAGGCCGAAGGAGCGAAGATAGCTGTAATACTTCTGGGTGCCCATCTTTAATCCGATGGAGATGAAGGCGGGGTTGCAGGAGTTGCCAACGGCCACCTTCAGGCTCTGGGTGCCATGTCCGCTCTTCTTGGAGCAGTTAAAGGCCTTATCCCACCCCTGAACCATGACGGAGCCGGAACAGCTGAAAGAGGAATTCATGTTCACCACGCCCTCCTCCAACGCCGCCGCCAGGGTGATGGGCTTGAAGGTGGAGCCGGGCTCATAGGTATCGGACACGCAGCGGTTGCGCCACTGAAGACCCTGGGCCTTGCTCCAAGTATTGCTGATGGCCGTACTGTAATCCTCTTCTGCCTCGTAGGTGTCCTTTTTCTTCTCCAGCTCCTCCAGCTCTTTCTCTACAGATGCCAGGAGCTTTTCATCCTGGATAGCGCTGTAATTGCCGGGGTCAAAGGTGGGATAGGAGGCCATGGCGATGATGGCACCGGTATTCGCCTCCATGACGATGCCGGTGCCGCCGTTTTTGGCGTCGAAGGTCTCCAGCATGCTCTCCATGTTCTTCTCCAGGGAGGCCTGGACCCGGGTGTCCAGGGTCAGCATCATGTCATAGCCGTTCTCCGGGTCGATGATATTCTCGTAGTGGAAGGGCAGGTCCGTGTTGCGGGCGTTTTTTGCGGCCACAGTGTAGCCGCTGGTGCCCTCCAGCACGTCGTTGAACTTGGACTCCAGGCCGTAGGCCCCCTGGTTCTCGCCGTTGACAAAGCCCACCACGTTGGCCGCAAGGGTGCCGTAGGGATAGTACCGCCGGGAATCCAGCTCCAGGAAGATCCCCTGGAGGGCCGTGGGGGCCTTGGTTGGGTTGGACAGCAGGCGGGTCTTTCCCTCTTCGTTGACAAAGGTGAGCTCCCGTCCCTCGTCGTCGATCTCACCGTTGATGAAGCGGCGCACCTCGTCCGCCACGTCCTGCTCCACCCGTTTGCTGACGACCTGGTACTTCGTCTTGGTTTTGGAGGCCATTTGGAGAATATCCTCCTCCGGCACGCCCAGGATCCGGCTCAGCCCCCGGGCCACATAGGCCTCATCCAGAACCACCGCCGGGACATAGGTCTTGCCGGACTTGATTGCCTGCTCCTGGGCCTCTTCATTGGCCTTCTCCTGTTTTTGGACATAGGCTGCCAGCTCCAGGGGAGAAATGCACACGTTCTCCGCCGTGGCCGAGGTTGCCAAGGGATGATAATTCCGGTCATAGATCGTCCCCCGGGAAGCGGTCACCACGCTCTCCCGGGTCTGCTGCACGGCCGCCTGGGCCTGCAGCTCGTCATGCCGCCGGATCTGCAGGTCATACAGCTTCCAGAAGAGCATGACAAAGGTGCACACGCCCAGCAGCAGCATGATGATCACCGTCCTGCTGCGAACCACCTGATTGGCCCTGCGGGCCGCTTCGCTTTTTCTCGGGGAATTACCTGCCATGGGTCCTCTCTTTCTCACGCCGTCCGGCGCAGCATACCGAATTGAGGGAGTAAGAAGACCTCTTCTCACTCCCCGCAAAACCATCCGCCGGCAAGAGGCAATCCGGTTTTGGAGGCTGGAAAGCCGCCGGCAGGCGTATTGCCCTTTGTCAACCGATGGTTCTCTTCAAAGCATTATAGTGCGACGCTCAATCGAAATATTCCACCACTGTGTAGACCCCGTGGTGGAGGGAATCCTTCAGCCTGTCCAACAGGCCCGTCTCCTCCTGCCGGTAAACCACGGCGGCATCTCCGCCGGAGCTGTCCACATAGTAAACCTGACTGGCGCCGGGCTTCGTCATGCCAGCTGCCTCCGCCGCCGCCTTCACGGTGGCCAGGTCGTATATCTGCTCATACTGGGTGGTGAGGATTACGTTTTCCTTCTCCAGCGCCTTCAATTCGCTCCGCAGCTCCACCATATCGGAGGAGAGGACCGTCAACTGGATATAGCTCAGCAGCAGAAGCACAGCCAGCACCGCGGCCGCCACCGCACCCACCACGGCCAGCGGGGCCACATGCTGAGCCTCCCGCAGCTGGACCTTGGGAAGACTCCGTATTTTGGGTTTTTCCTGGACCGCCTCCCGGCGCCGGGGGGGCTCTCCGGCGTGGCGCAGCTCCCGCTCCCGAACCTCAAAGTCCAGGCTGCGGGCCAGATTGCCGTCCACGGATACAGACCTGCCATTGCGGTAACGCAAATTCTTCGCCGCCGAAGCCAAAGAAGACTCCCCCTTTCTCTAAAATGTGCGGAACAGCCTGTCCCGCTAAATATCAAATGCTTCACACTTCTCCGCCGCCCGCAGCTTGGCGCTCCTGGCCCGGGGATTTTCGCTAAGTTCCTCCGTTCCAGGCACAATAGGCCTGCGGGTCACGAGGCGGAGCATTGGTTTTTTGCCGCAGACACACACCGGGAATTCCGGCGGGCAGGTGCAGCCCCGGGCCATATCCCGCATGGTCCGCTTGACGATCCGGTCCTCCAGAGAGTGGAAGGTGATCACCGCCAGCCGTCCGCCGGGGTTCAGGCTCTCCACCGCCGCCTTCAGCATAGGCGGCAGCACATCCAGCTCGCCGTTGACGGCAATGCGGACAGCCTGGAAAGTCCGCTTGGCGGGGTGCTGCTTTTCCCGCAGCGCCGCCGGGGGCATGGCGCCCCGGATAATGTCCGCCAGTTCCAGCGTGGTCTCCACCGGTTTTTCCTCCCTGGCCCGGACGATGGCCCGGGCAATGGCAGGGGCGTACCGCTCCTCGCCGTACTCATACAGAATACGCCGCAGCTCCTCCGGGCTCCAAGTATTGACTACCTCCCGGGCCGTCAGGGCCGCAGCCGCGTCCATCCGCATGTCCAACGGGGCGTCCTGCATGTAGGAAAAGCCCCGGGAGGCGTCGTCCAGCTGGGGCGAAGACACACCCAGATCAAACAGGGCCCCATCCACACCGGAGACTCCCGCCTGCCGCAGGATGTCCGCAAGACCGGAGAAATTGCCGTGGACCAGCGTCACCCGGTCCCGCCAGGGGGCCAGACGCTCCTCCGCCGCCTCAATGGCGGCCATGTCCTGGTCGATGCAGATCAGCCTGCCGACGGTGAGCCGCCGGGCGATCTCCCGGGAGTGCCCGGCCCGGCCCAGAGTCCCGTCCACATACACCCCGCCGGGGCGGATGTTCAGCACTTCCATACACTCGTCCAGAAGGACGGGCTTGTGAACGTATTCCATAGGCGCTTACCCGCGGCTGCGGCGGGCGCGGGCCAGGGCATCCATGGCAGCGGCCATATCGTCGCTCTCCAGCATCTTCCGCTCCCGCTCGGCCCATGTCTGCTCGTCCCAAATCTCGGCGAAGGAGTTCAGGCCCACGATGGTGGCTGTCTTTTTCAGCCCCGCGTGATTCCGCAGGCTGGCGGGGATCAGTACCCGCCCCTGCGCGTCCGGCTCGCACTGGACGGCGTTGGCGTACAGCAGGGTCAGCGCCCGCATCTCGCTGTAGCTCAAATCGTCCATTTCCTCAGACATCTGCTCCCACTTGGCCTGGGGATAGATGGTCAGGCAGTGCTCCGCGCCAATGGTGATATAAAAGGTATCGCCCAGGGCCTCCCGCATGGCGGAGGGAATTACCAGACGGCCTTTGGAGTCAATACTGTTGTTGGATTTACCCAGCAGTCTTGCCATGGAAGGCCGCCCCCTTTCTCCCCTCTTTTTGGGATTTCATGGGCTTTGATGGCACTTAACACCTCAAATTACCCACTTTTCCCCACCAATGTTTTTAGTATACGCAAAAGGATTGGAAATTGCAAGGATTTTTTTCCGCCGGAAATTGGTAAAAATCTCATAAATTCTCCCATTTTCTGTCCAAAACCCCGTTTTTCAAACGTGCGTTCGATAATAGTTGAGTCGGTTGACGTAAAACAAAAGGCACCCGTAAACACAAAATCTTGTGTTTACGGGTGCCGCTCTGTATCTCGAGACCCAGATATAGTTTTCCTAAAAATTTTTCGCCGGTTTTCCCGTCATTTTCCACAAATTTTTACAGCGGTTTGCCGCAGCGCACCGGCGGAGGTGGGGATTATGGTCAACTCAGCCGGCAGGGCCCTCCGGATCGCTCTTGCCCGCCAGCTTGTCCCGCTGCTCCTGCATAGCGGCGGCAGAGGCAGTGCGGAATCGAACCCGGGACTGCTTCACCTCGTCCAGCGCGGCCTGGACGGCCTCCTCCGTACGGGCCAGGGCGTCTTCGGCGTACTCGTTGGCCACCTGATAGAGCTGGCGGGAGCGCTCCTCCGCCCGGCCCACGATCTGGCGGGCCTTCTCCTTGGCGGCGTAAATGACCTCGCTCTCGGAGACCTTGGTCTTGGCGTCCAGCTCCGCCTGGCGCATCATGCGCTCCACGTCCCGCTTGGCCTCCTCCACAAACTTGTCCCGGGCAGCCAGCAGCTCCTGAGCCCGCTTGATCTCCACCGGCAGCTGGGCCCGCAGCTCCTCCAGCAGGTCCAGGATCTCGTCCCGGTCCACCAGGCTCATATTGGGCTTCAGCGCCGGAGACTTGGCGTCCTCGATCCGTTCAAACAGCATGTCGATCAGACGGTTAATATCATTGGCCATAGGTCCCTATCCTTTCTGACTTTCCATCATCTCCAGCACCATGGGCACAATGGATGCGGGCAGGTATTTTTCCAGCGGCTGGCGGTACCGGATCATCTCCCGGGCCATGGAGGAGCTGAAGTGCTGGTACGCCTGGCCGGCGGGCAGCAGCATGGTCTCCAGCTCCGGGTGAATTCCCCTGTTGATCAAGGCCATTTGGTACTCCGCGTCAAAGTCCGTCACGTTCCGCACGCCCCGGACGATGACATTCGCCCCGTGGGCCGCGGCAAAGTCCGCCAGCAGGCCGGGCCACAGCTCCGCCTCCACATTGGAAAATTCCGCCACAGCGGAGCGCACCAGTTGAAGTTTCTGCTCCGGCGTAAACATCTGGCTGCGCTTCTCCGCGTTGGGGCTGACGCAGACCACCACACGGTCAAAACAGGCGGCGGCCCTTTGGATCACGTCCAGATGGCCCAGCGTGATGGGGTCAAAGCTGCCTGAGCAAACGGCTGTTCTCATGGGAGTTGTTCCTCGTTCTCTTCGTTTCTGCTCCGGCGGAAGACAGTCAGTCCGATCTTCCCGTAGCGGTAGGTCCGGTGGACACGGCAGAGCGCCCCGGGAGGCGCCAGCACCCTGTCCGCCGGGTGTTCCGCCACAATTATACCATGCTGATTCAAAATGTCAAATGCCGCGAGCATCTCCAGGGCGGGCTCCAGCAGCCCTGCCTGATAGGGCGGGTCCAGAAAGACCAGGTCGAATTTCTCCCGTGCCGTCCGCAGGTACTCCAGAGAGTCCCCCCGCACCACCCTGGCCCGGTCCCGGAGGCCGGTGAGGGTCAAGTTCTCCCGAACCAGCTGCGCCGCATCCTCCCGACGGTCTACGAAGACGGCAAAGGCCGCTCCCCGGCTGAGGCATTCAATGCCCAGCTGGCCTGTGCCGGCGAAAAGATCCAGCACCCGCCGCCCCTCAATGTCGCACTGGAGAGCACTGAACAGTCCCTCTTTCACCCGGTCGGTGGTGGGGCGGGTCTCCATCCCCTCCAGTTCCTTCAAACGGCGGCCCCTGGCAGAGCCGGTAATGACGCGCACGGCGCTCCCTCCTCTGTCCTCCCGCCGTCTCCTGGCGGTTTTTTCCTATTCTACGGCAAATCCCACCGGTTTTCAATAGATTTTTACGTCCCGGACCCCCTTTTTTGGGACTTGTACTTTCCGGAGGAATCGTATATAATAGAATTCTCTTAATATGGCTGTCACAGGGGCGGTTTTTCCTCCCCTGTCAATATCAGGAAAGAAAGGACGTTCTCATGATTCAATTCAAATCTGATCAGGGTGAGATCTCCATCAGCAGCGCCGTATTCTCCAACATCACCGGCATGGCCGCCACCAACTGCTTTGGCGTCAAGGGCATGGCCTTCCGCTCCATGACCGACGGCCTGGTCCACCTGCTGCGGCGGGAGGCCATGAGCAAAGGCGTCAGCATCACCTATCACGACGACAACTCCATCTCCATCGAGCTCCATATCATCGTGGAAAACGGGGTCAACCTGCCCGCGGTGTGCCGCTCCATTATGAACGAGGTGCGCTATGTTGTGACGAAAAACACCGGCGTACCCGTCAAGGCTGTGGACGTGTGCGTGGATTCCATGACCTTGTGAGGGAGGAACGAATCGAATGAACGAACAGATTACCGGAGCCCTCTTCAAGCAGATGGTGCTCCACGGCGCCGCCGCCATCACCGCCCAGAAGCAGGCCATCAACGACCTGAACGTCTTCCCCGTGCCCGACGGGGACACCGGCACCAACATGAGCATGACCATCGGCACCGCTGTCACCGAACTGCGGAAGGCCGCTCCTGCCACGCTGACCCGGGCCGCCGACCTCACCGCCTCCGCGCTGCTGCGGGGCGCCCGGGGCAACTCCGGCGTCATCCTCTCATTGCTGTTCCGGGGGATGAGCAAGGGCCTCAAGGGCCTGGAGACCGCCGACGCCGCCGCCTTTGCCGCCGCCATGCAGCAGGGCGTCTCCTCCGCCTACAAGGCGGTGATGAAGCCCGCCGAGGGCACGGTGCTCACCGTCTCCCGCCTTGCCGCCAAGCGGGCGGTGGAGGCCGCCGCGGAGGAGCGGGACATCGAGAAGGTGCTGGAGGAGGCCATCCGGGAGGGATATGAGACCCTGGCCCAGACTACCGACATGAACCCCGTGCTGAAAAAGGCCGGCGTGGTGGATGCCGGCGGCAAGGGATACCTGCTGATTCTGGAGGGGATGCTGGCGGAAATGCGGGGCGAGCCCATGCCGGAGGCCTCGGAGGACGCTCCCCAGGAGAAGGCGGACTTTGCCGCCCTCTCCGACGAGGACATCACCTTCACCTTTGACACCGTGTTCATCGTCCGCAAGACGGTGGAGCGGTCCCTGGACCCCCTGCGGACATATCTCGACAGCATCGGCGACAGCCTGGTCATCGGCGAGGACGACGACGCTTTCAAGGTCCACGTCCACACGGACATCCCCGGTGCCGCTCTGACAGAGGCCCAGAAGTACGGCACACTGGAGCTTGCCAAAATCGAGAACATGCGTACCCAGGCGGAGGACCTGGCCGCCGGCCGCCATGTCCAGAGCACCGACGACCTGGACGCCGTGGAGCAGGCTCTTGAATCCGGCGCCGCCCCCGCCGGCGGCCATGCGGTGGCCCCACCAGAGAAAAAGTACGGCTTCCTGGCGGTGTGCGCCGGGGCGGGCCTGGAGGCAGTCTTCAAGGACCTGGGGGTTGACGGCGTGGTGTCCGGCGGGCAGACCATGAATCCCTCCACCGAGGCCATTCTGGAGGGCGTGGACGCCGTCCCCGCCGAGACGGTGTTCGTCCTGCCCAATAACGGCAACATCATCATGGCCGCCCAGCAGTGCGCCGCCCTGACGGAGAAAAACGTGGTGGTCATCCCCACCAAAACTGTGCCCCAGGGCATCACTGCCATGATGAACGTGGACTTCGAGTCTCCGGCGGCGGAGGACATCACCGCCGCCATGACCGAGAGCCTGCCCACTGTCACCACGGCCCAGATCACCTATGCTGCCCGGGACTCCGATTTTGACGGCTTTGACATCAAGGAGGGAGACTACCTGGCTTTGGCGGAGGGCAGGCTCTTTGGCACAGACGGGTCCCTCCCCGCTCTGCTGGAGCGGCTGGCGGGCTCCGCCGCGGAAAAAGGCTCCTCCTTCATCTCCCTGTACTTCGGCGAGGACGTGTCCCAGGAGGATGCGGAGGCTGCCGGGAAGCTTTTTGAGGAGACCTGCCCCGACGCCGAGGTGGCCGTCCTCTCCGGCGGACAGCCTGTGTATTACTATATCATCTCCATGGAGTGAGCGAACCATGTAAAAAGCGGTATGGCCCAGGCCATACCGCTTCTTTTTGTCATTCAATCTCCCCCGGAGGCAGGGTCCGCCTCTCCCAGCCCCGTTGGTCCTTTGGGATGGTCAGGCACATGACCGCCCCCGCAATGCCCGCCGCCAGGAAGATGGGACCGGCCATGAAGCCCGGGGTTATGAAGCCCCCCGCCATTGCCAAAAAGAAGGTGTACGCGCCGCCGTACAGCAGCTGGAAAAACGTGCCCAGCAGGACCCCCCAGTGACTGCGGCTCCGCCGGGACACCAGCAGAACCAGCGCCGCCGCAGCCAGCAGGGGCAGGCCGAAAAAATCCAGGGCGAATATGATTATGGCCCCCAGGAGCATGGCATCCGACAGCTCGAAAAAGCAATAGACGTAATATCCCACTATGGCTGCAAACCCTGCCAGCGTCACGGCGATATCAATCCGAAGAAACCACTTCCAGGTCTTCTCCATGGCCTTTTACAGCGCCGCCATCTCCACGGACACGCTCTCCTCGCAGGACCGCATCGCCAAAATGGTCTTCTCCATCAGTTCCTCCAGGGTCCAGCCCAGCCGCTCCGCGCCCTCCTTGATGACATCCCGGGAACAGCCGGCGGCAAACTTCTTGTCCTTGAACTTCTTCTTGAGGGAGCTGACCTCCATGTCCTGGCAGCTCCTGCTGGGGCGCATCCGGGCCGCCGCGCCGATGAGGCCCGTCAGCTCATCCGCCGCGAAGAGGACCTTCTCCATCTCCTCAGCAGGCTCCACATCGGAGCACAATCCGTAGCCGTGGCTGCACACGGCGTGGACCAGCTCCTCACCGCAGCCGATCTCCGCCAGCAGCTCCGGAGCTTTCTTGCAGTGCTCCTCCGGCCACTTCTCAAAGTCCACATCGTGGAGAAGGCCCGCCGCGGCCCAAAAGTCCGCTTCCCCGCCATAGCCCAGCTCGTTCGCGTACCACCGCATGACGCCCTCCACCGTCAGTGCGTGCTGGATATGGAAAGGCTCTGAGTTGTACTTTTTCAGCAGTGCCAGGGCTGCCGCCCGGCCGGGACAGGTTTTCATCGTAATCGCTCCTTTATTGTCAGTCTTAATATTGAACAGTATAGACGGTTACAGCTGGATTTTCAACCCTTTCGCAGGCAAGCAGGGATCACAGCAAAACACCGCCCCCTGAGATCTTCTCCAAAAATGCCTCCAGGGAAGCGGCGGCCGCTTCGCAGCTCTCAAACTCCGGCTCACTGCCGGACACCACCGCGCCGTCCGCCGCAGAGATGGCATAGTAGGAATAATGCCCTTCTGCCACTGACATGATAATGGGAAGATGCGCGTCCCAAAAGCACCGGATCTCCGCCTCCCAGGCCGGGTCTCCAGCCGCGCTCTCCAAGCTGAGCAGCTCCCATTCGTTCCACCGGAACGCCGTCCCGCCCTGTCCGGCATAATCCTCCGCACACAGGAGCCATGTTGTCTCATCGCCGCTGACAGCGGATTTCACACCGTCAATCCACGCAAACCACTGTTCGGCAGCAGGATACCGTTTCCGCAGTGTCCCCGGAACACCGGAGGCCGGTCCCCCGTATCGCTCGATCTTCCACCCTCTGCTTTGTAAACAGTCAAAAAAACGCTCATTCATTGGACCTCTCCTCTCAGGGCTCCCACGGAAAAAGGTGAAATCAGCGGAGCGGCGCCGGAACTGCCCGCAGGACGGGGCCGGTTTATTCCGCCGCGGGGTCCGGATCTCCGTCCAGGGTGGCGAAATAGTCATAATACGGCAGCAGAAACTCCCAACCCGTTTTCAGACGCGCCACGATTTCCCGGCTGAACAGCTCCTCCGTCAGCTTGTCCTGGTGGATGATGGTGAAGGACTTGGCCTGAAACCAGGGCTCCAGCACCACCGACGGCGCGGCGCACCTGGGCCGCTTGTAGTCCTGCGTCTCCAGGGTGAACTCCGCCTGCCCCGCAAGCTTCCGTGTCAGCTGCTCCATGGTCTTGGGGTCCCGGGTGACACGGGCGCGGAGCTTGGCCATGGTGGCCGGCTTGGGCATCCAGTAGCCCATGCCGTAGCTCCAGCCCTCCGGCATCAGTTCAAACCAGAAGGTGGGACGGGCGGTCCACTGCTCCCCCGCCTGCTCCACAGAAAGCCACAGGCTCTCCTTATAGGGCCCCCGGCCATGGAGCCGCCGGGCGTCCCGGTAAATGCGGGTCACCTTGCGGATCAATCCGCAGTCCGGACGCTTTTCCAGCATGAAGCCGTACAGCTCGTCCGCCAGGCCGCACATAGGGCGGTAAAAATGGGTCAGGTAGACCTCCTTGTGGGCCTCAAACCATGTCCGCTCGTTGTTGAAGCGGATGCCCCACATGAAGTCCACAGTCTCGTCTGTAAATCCGGTAAACATAGTTTTATCTCCCCTGTACTGCTCGGTTTTCCTGCCGATTATAGCAAAAAAGAGGAGCGGGGTCAATGACCCCGCTCCCTTTTTTACCCCTGGATGGCCCGCTCCAGCATGGTCATCAGCTCCCCGGCGTGACGGTACTCGTCGGCACTGAGCTCGTTTAAGAGCTTACTGAGGCACGGGTCTGTGGTGCCGTCCGCGGAGCGGGCGTAGTTCAGCCCGTTGCAGGCCTCCATATGATACCGCTCCCGCAGGGCCGGACACCAGCGCCCGATACTGATGGTACCGCTGGCGATGGCCGGCCGGTAGCACTGTCCGGTGATGAGGTAGTGGGCCGCCATGAGACGCCGGGCGTGGGCGCCCTCGTCGGCGGCAATGTCCCGCAGCCGCTGCCGGGCCCAGGAGGGGGCCTGGCGGCTCATGGCCAGGAAGTACCGCCGGTCCGCCAGCTCCTCCTCGATAAACCCAGTAAGTACCTCCAGCATCTCTGCCGCCGCGCTGCCCATGCAGCAGGGGTCCTGGGCGGCCCCGGGCAGCTGGCTCTCCTGCCGGGCCAAAGCCGCGGCAGGCGCCGGCTCTGTCTGGGACTGGCGGGCGGGCACGGCCGCCGCATTCATGCCGGGATAGGGCTCCAGATCCGGGGCCACCCGCTGCCACACCCGGTCATACCGCCGGAAGTCATACACCTCAGGACTATGTAGATTCTGCGCCATAAAAGCCACTCCTTTGCTCTTCGTCTGCGCCCCATCCTATGCGCCGGCGGATTTTTTTGTTCCTTGTGACATTTGCTACAGGTAAAATTCTGTCAAACGGGGTACACTACATTTCGTAATTCAGATTTTTGATTAAAAACCTATTTTATTGATATGTTGTCTTATTCTGACATATCTGGTACAATAAATACGTTTTAAAATTCACATTCTGAGGAGGTTCCAAACATGCTGGAACTCAAGTCCATCAGCTACTCCGTCCGGGAGGGGGACGGTGAGCTGGGCATTTTGAACGACATCTCTCTCACGATTCCGGACCACCGCCTGGTGGTGTTCACCGGCCCCAATGGCGGCGGCAAAACCACCCTGGCCAAGATCATCATGGGCCTGGTAACCCCCACCTCCGGCCAGATCCTCTGGAACGGACAGGACATCACATCCCTGGGTATCACGGAGCGGGCGCGCCTGGGCATCAGCTACGGCTTCCAGCAGCCCCCCCGTTTCAAGGGGCTGACGGTGCGGGACCTGCTGACCCTGGCCCACGGGGAGGAAAAGCTCTCCAAGGACAAATGCTGCCAGTACCTCACCAGGGTGGGCCTGTGCGCCAACGACTACCTGGACCGGGAGGTGGACGTGTCCCTCTCCGGCGGCGAGGTCAAACGAATCGAGATCGCCTCCATACTGGCCCGGAACGCCCAGCTGATGATCTTCGACGAGCCGGAGGCGGGCATCGACCTCTGGAGCTTCGCCCGGCTGACGGAGACCTTTGAGCAGATCCACACAGCGGGCAGCGGCACCATGATCATCATCTCCCACCAGGAGCGCATCATCTCTCTGGCGGACGAGGTCATTGTGGTGGGAGACGGCACAATCCGCCACCGGGGCACGGCTTCCGAGATTCTGCCCCAGATTTTGGCGGATACCCTGGGCGGCTGCCCTGTACTGACAAAGGAGGCGAACGCGCTATGATGGACACCGGGATTGACCGCGCGTTATTGGAAAAGATCGCGGACCTCACCGGCAAGCCCGTAGGGGCCTTCAACATCCGTAAGGACAGCGGCTGCGACGGCCGCCAGTCCACGGAGCATATCGAGATCATCAGCAAGACTGACGGCAAGAGCGGCATCGACATCCGCGTCAAGGACGGCACTGTGGGCGAGACCTGCCACATCCCCGTCATCATCACAAAATCCGGCGTGGAGGAGATGGTCTACAACGACTTCTACATCGGGGAAAACTGCGATGTGGACATCGTGGCCGGCTGCGGCATCCACAACTGCGGCGACCAGACCAGCCGCCACGACGGCGTCCACACCTTCCACGTGGGCAAAAACTCCAAAGTGAAGTACACGGAGAAGCACTACGGCGAGGGGGACGGCAAGGGCGGCCGGATCATGAATCCGGAGACGGTGGTCTACTTGGAGGAGGGGGCCTCCATCCAGATGGAGACCGTCCAGATCCGGGGCATCGACTCCACCAAACGGTCCACGAAGATCGTCTGCGGCAAGGGAGCCGAAGCCGTGGTCACGGAGCGTCTGCTGACCCACGGGGACCAGACGGCGGAAAGCGACATGGAAATCATTCTGGACGGAGAGGATTCCAAGGGCCGGGTGATTTCCCGTTCCGTGGCCCAGGACCAGTCCCACCAGGTGTTCTATCCCCGGATGGTGGGCAACGCCCAGTGCTTCGGCCATGTCCAGTGCGACTCCATTATCATGGGGGACGCCAAGATCAAGTCCATCCCCGCCATCACCGCCAACTGCACCGAAGCCCAGCTGGTCCACGAGGCCGCCATCGGCAAGATCGCCGGCGACCAGCTCTTGAAGCTGGAGACCCTGGGCCTCACTGAGGAGGAGGCCGAGGACTGCATCCTCAAAGGCTTCCTGGCCTGAGTGCCTTTTCCTGGACGATATAGAGCCTTTTAACGGCTCTGGCGTTTAGAGGCCCTTATACTCCTGAGTAAAAGAGAACTTTTACTCGCCACGGGGCCGGGCAATTAAACAAGCCCTTGCGGCGCCAGCAAAGAAACCACTTTAATCCGGCCAGCCTTTATTGAGCCCACATACAATTCGGGAGGGAACCGCTTCGGTTCCCTCCCGTTCCTTTTCGCTTATTCCCCTTCTACAGGGAATTCCGGACTTCCCGCCGCACCGGCGGCGATGGAGTACCTGGGGAACACCAGCACCGGCACGCCGTCCTCCCGGATATAGAAGGCGGTGTTTTCGTCCACCGTGGCAAAGCCACCCTCCTCCGGCGCGAAGAAGAATGTGAAGCCCTCCTCATCCACGCTGGCGGCAATTCCGGCCCGGACGGTCTCGTTGCACCGCTCCACCCAATTCTCCCCCAGCAGCTCCGCCAGAGTAATGTCCCGGGCCTCCGCCAGGTCCAGGTTGTAGCAGTAGGTCTCCTCCATGGAGGCCACCCAGCCCTCGCCAAAGGTCACCACAAAAGAGAGACGGGTGTCCGTTTGGCTCTTGACCTCGTAGTCCACAACGACATCCATGGTCCGGCCGCCCCACTCCTCCTGGGTGCCGCCGGTGGCGAAGAAGGCCTCCTTGTAGTCTTCCCAGTCCTGTTGAGCCTTGGCCAGGTGGGCGTTCACCTTCTCCTGGATCACATCGTTGACACGCTGGGCAAGCCCGCCCTCCGCCTCCACGCCGGGGACGCTGATGTCATAGTTGATACCGTCCTCCTCCCCGTGGAAGTCCCGCACGGTGAGGATCCGGAAGAGGCCGCCCAGCACTGGCACCTCCGCCGCCGCGGCCGCCACGGTGGGCGACAGGTTCAACGCCCCCACCAGCACCACAAGGCAGGCGGCGGCCCCTGTGGCGTACTTCCGCCACCGCCGGCGGCGGTAATTGGCCTTCCCCTGGCGGATGCCCGCCCGGACCCGGTCTTCCAGCTCCTGCGGAATGGGGGTGGCCTCATAGTCCTCCCTGGCTTTTCTGAATTCGTTCATTCTAATGTCACTCCTTCCAGTGATACCCGCAGTTTTTTCAATCCCGCGTACAGGCGGCTCTTGACGGTGTTCAGGTTCCAGCCGGTGACCTCGCTGATCTCCCGGAGGGTCATATCCTCGTAGAACCGCAGTTTCACCACGGTCTGCGCCTCCGGAGGCAGGCCGTTCACCCGGTCGGCCAGGGTACCGTCCTCCGGCAGGGGATCCTCGTAGCTGCCGGCGTCCAGGACCTCCGGCGGCACGAAGGCCACCCGCTTTCTCTGCCGCAGCAGATCCATGCACGCGTTCACCAGAATGCGGGTGAACCAGGTCCCCAGGGCCGCCTCATCCCGCAGGCTGTCCCGCCGCTCCAGGCAGCGGCAGACGGCAGTCTGTACCGTGTCCAGGGCCTCCTCCCGGTCCCGAAGGTAGCTGTACGCCAGACGGTAAAACCGCTCCTGTCCGCCGACGAGATACGATTCCAGCCGTTCCTCCTTCAAAGACGCCATGCACACACCTCCCTTCTGTGTCGTTCTGTATTATAGACGATGACGGAGCGGAAAAAGTTTGAAAAGATAAAAATTCCGGCGAAAAATTTTCACCGGAATTTTTCCTCTATTACGGAAATGCCTTCGGGCTTGTGTGCCCAGCAGCCCTCAGTCGTACCGCAGAGCGTCGATGGGGTTGAGCTTGGCGGCCTTGTTGGCGGGGAGGTAGCCGAATAAGACACCGATACCCACGGACACACCAAAGGACACGGCGATGGCGCCGAAAGTGGGAACCGCGTTGAAGGTGATGCCGCTGACCCCCATGGACTGCACCAGCATCCCTCCCATAATGGCGCCGATGCCCGTGGCCATCAAAAACCCGAAGCCGATACCCAGCAGCCCGCCGATGGCGGAGGTGGTGCCGGCCTCGATGACGAACTGCCGCCGGATGTCCCGCCGCTTGGCCCCCAGGGACTTGCGGATGCCGATCTCCCGGGTGCGCTCGGTGACGGAGACCAGCATGATGTTCATGATGCCAATGCCGCCCACCAGCAGGGAGATCGCCGCGATGGCCACCAGCACCGCCATGGCCACGCCCATCATGCCGTTGATCATGGCCACCTGCTCCGCCATGGTCTGGATGTAGAAGGTCTGCCCGTTGTCGCTGTACTGCTCGCCGTAGAAGTCCAGCATCAGTTCCGTGAGAAGCTCCTTGGCGAGGCCGGAGGTCTCCCGGGAGGTGCAGGTGAGCTGGAAGAGCTGGATTTGCCGGGTGCCGGAGAGCTGGAGGGCGTTTTCATAGGGGATGTAAACAAAGTCGTCGCCGCCGCCCTCTTCCATGACCTCGCCGCCCTGCTTCATCACGCCGATGACGGTGTAGGGAACACCGCCCACGATAATCCCCTGGCCCAGGGCGTCGCCATGGAAGGCGTTCTCCTCCAAGTACGCGCCGATGACACAGACATTGCTCCGCTGGAGTACGTCCACATAGCCCAGGAAGCGTCCCTTTGCCAATTTGTCCCCGTCCAGGGTGGTGGACAGCTCCGGGTTGTAGAAGGCCTCACTGACACCGTAGATGCTGGTCTTCTCGTACTTCTCGCTTCCCTTCCGGGCGCCGCTGCCGGCGCTGACCCAGGGGGTGACGCCCACAAACACATCCGGCCGCTCCTCCACCAGGTCGTAGATATCCTGGGCGTCCAGGGCCAGGGCGCCGCCGCCGAAGCCCCAGTTGTAGGCGTAGATCTGGTTAATGCCCACCTTCTCCACCTGCTGCTCCACCATGCCGGTGAGGCCGTTGCCCAGGGAGATGATGACGATCACCGCCGCCACGCCGATGATGATGCCCAGCATGGTGAGAATGGCCCGGGCCTTGCTGGTCCGCAGGGATTTGATGGCCAGCTTGAAGGACTGGGTAAAGCTCATGCCCCCACCTCCTCGTTTCCGGCGTCCTCCGGCCGCACCACGGCCTTGGGATCGCCGGCGTCGCCATCGTAGATGACCCGTCCGTCCTGGAGGCGGACAATGCGCTTGGCCTTGACCGCAATGGAGTTGTCGTGGGTGATGAGGACCACCGTATCCCCCTCCTCGTTGAGCTTCTGGAGGAAGCCCAGCACCTCCCGTCCCGTGCGGGAGTCCAGGGCGCCAGTGGGCTCGTCGGCCAGGATGACGGAGGGGTCCCCCGCCAGGGCCCGGGCGATGGACACCCGCTGCTGCTGGCCGCCGGAGAGCTGGCTGGGCAGGTTCTTCCGCTTCTCGGCAAGGCCCACCCTCCCCAGGGAGCGGACCGCCCGCTCCCGGCGCTCCTCGGCGGAGATACCGGCGTACAGCAGGGGCAGCTCCACGTTCTCCTGCACGGTCAGCTTTGGGATCAGGTTGTACTGCTGGAAGATAAAACCCAGCATTTTGTTCCGGATTTCCGCCTGCTGGTCGTCATCCATAGTAGAGACGTCGGTGCCGCCCAGGTGGTAGGTGCCGGAGGTTGGCACGTCCAGACAGCCGATGATGTTCATGGCCGTGGACTTGCCGGATCCGGACTGGCCCACGATGGCCACGAACTCTCCTGGGTCGATGGTGATATTCACCCCGTCCAGGGCATGGACCTCCTCGGAGCCCATCTGGTAGATCTTATAGACATTTTTCAGCTCGATGAGATGCTCCACTTGACCCTCAGCCTCCCATAACCGCCGTCTGGTCCAGAATCAGCACGGTTTCTCCCTCCGACAGACCGGAGGTGATCTCGATGTACGCGTCGTCGCTCTTACCCAATGTCACGGGGCGCTCCTCCAGTTTAGAGGGGTCCGCCACAGCGGCGCCGTCCTCGGTCATAGCGCCCTCGCCAGGGACCAGGACCGTATTGCCCCGGTTCACGGCGCCCACGGGCACGCACAGGGCATTCTCCACCGTTTCTCCCATGATGGTGGCAGAGACGTTCATGCCCGGCTTCAGCTCGCCGTAGTTCTCGATGACGATGGTCACCGGATAGGTGGTAAAGCCGCTGGTGGTGGTGCCGTTGACGCTGACCCGCTCCACAGTGCCCTGGAAGGTCTGGCCCATCAGGGCCGCCGCCGTAATCTCCACGGTCTGTCCGGCCCGCACTTTACCGATGTCCAGCTCGTTGACATTCATCTCCACCTTGAGATAGCTCATGTCGTAGATGATGGCCAGGGTGCCGGAGGCGGCGCCGTCCACCTTGTCTCCGGCCTTGAACTTCTTCTCAATCACCGTACCAGAGATGGGAGACTCAATGCGGTAGTCATCCAGGTTGTCGGCGGCGCTGCCGGCGGAGAGGTTGGCGCTGGCAGCGCTCAGCCGGGCGTTCTCCGCCTGGGCCCGGTTGGCCTCAGACTCGATGGTGCACAGCACCTCGCCCTTGGTGACATTGCTGCCCGCCAGCTTGTTAAAGCCCGTTACCGTGCCGCTGCCCACGGAGTACACCGTGGCGGTACCGGCCATGGAAACCGTGGCCTGCCCATAGCTGCAATAGCTGCCGATAGCGGCGGAGGCCTTGAAATTGTCCGACAACACGCCGGGGTTGGTGATCTTCACCCGGACGGAACTGCCCTCCTGGCCGTTGCTCATGACGGCGGTGGAGTCGGACACTGCCTCAACAGTGCCCGGAACGGAGTCCACAAAGTCCCCAACAAACACAGTGGCGCTCTGGCCCACATAGAACTCCGAGGGCGCCACGTAGGGGAACAGGAAGTCAATAGACAGGTCCCGGCTGGTCATGATCTTGGCCAGGGGCGTCCCGGCGGTGACGCTGTCCCCGTTGTGGACGAAGACCTCGTTGATGATGCCGGTAATGGGTGCGGTGGGGTTCAGGGCCTCCCGGGCCTGCTCCAGGCTCAGCCGGGCCTGGGCCGCTGAGATGTTGGCCCGCTGGACGGAGCTCTGGGCGTCGCCGCTGTCCAAGGTGTACAGGAGCGTCCCCTTCTCCACCAGGTCGTCCTCCTCAAAGGGAGCCTCCTCGATGGCCCCGGAGATCAGGGTGGAGACGTTGTAGGCGTCCGCCGGAACCAGGGTACCGCTGCCGGAGACCGTCACGGTAATGTCCTGCCGGGTGACGGGGACCGGCTGGTAGTTGGCCCCCGCCTGGGCCGTGCCTCCCTGCTGGAGGCGAGTAACAACCAGCGCTGCCGCCAAAATCACCGCCGCCCCCGCGATCAGCCTGCGCCGCCGGGGCTTCTTTCCCTTGGGAAAGATCCGCTTTTTCTCCGCCTGAGGCGCGGTCTCCTCCGGGGCCGTTCCCCGCTCTTCCATCAGTTCCTTTTTCATGTCTTGTTCTCCTCGCTTTCTGATACTCTGGGGCTGTCAGCAGTCCTCAAAACGCCCGGTCATGCGTCCTGATTCTTCGCCATGCCCCTCTGCAAAATCTCC
The DNA here is from genome assembly GCF_910587525.1 of uncultured Oscillibacter sp. GTDB lineage: Bacteria > Bacillota > Clostridia > Oscillospirales > Oscillospiraceae > Oscillibacter. Next base: position 27,775 of record NZ_CAJULS010000007.1, read on the forward strand.
AATATCCCATCCAGATGCTCCCGGTAGCCGGGAGCATCTCCGGCCTCTATGCCGGCATAGAGCAGCGGCCCCGTGACGGACAGCAGCACCGCCAGCATACGGTCCAAGTCTCCCTCCCGCCGCAGATCCAACAGTTCCGGGTTCACGGACTGGCGCAGCCGCTCCAGCGCCTCGCCGGAGTCCAGCAGGTCCAGCAGTGCTCCCCGCTGCATGCCGCCGTTGCGGCTGATGATGGCCGACATGGCCCCCATGCCGCCCAGGGACTGTTCCTGCCGCTTCTCCCACACGTAATCGAACAGGGTCCGTAGCGCCACGAACACATCGCCGCTCTCCCGCAGCAGCGCTTCTTCCAGCACCATCAGCAGCTGCTCTACATAACCGTGGACCAGATAGTGGAACAGCTCCTCCTTGTCCTGGAAGTACATATAGAAGCTGCCCCGGGGGATGCCCGCGTCCTGGATGATCTTGTTGATGGATACCTCGTTGTAGGGCTTGGCGGAAAACTCCCGGGAGGCGGCGTCCATGAGCCGGGTCTGCTTATCCTCCGGCAGGTTCAAAAACGTATTGCTGGGCATAGCCTCTCTTCCTCTCTCTAAACAACATATAACGAAACAGGGCCGCCGTTTTCTTCAATCCGCCGGAAGATTGATCCAAAGTTTACAGCTTCCGCCAGGGGGAAGGTCAAGAAGTTTTTTCATCTCTCCCTAAAATAATACGACAACCTGTCAGGTATCATACCCGACAGGTTGTCGCATTTCAAGAGGGCAATCCCATTCTTTACAGTTTTTTCACAAATTACCGTCCCATCCCAGTTCATACAGGGGCCTCGTCCGCTGATAGGGCTGAGGCCGGTAGGTCACCGAAGAGATGCGCCGGCCCGAGAGGCCATACTTGGGATGGGTGCCGAAGAGATCGATGTACTGCACGAGGTCGTCCCGCTCCGCCGCCATGGCCTCCAGCAGCTGGACTGTGGCCCTGGCGTCATCCACTGCCCGGTGGCTGTTCACCGCCGTGTTCCCCAGGCCGTAGGCCTCAATGGCGTTGCAGAGCTTGTGGGGATAGTCCCGCCGGTCCCGGTACACCGTCAGAGCGTCCAGAAACCGGGGCGGGCCCAATACGCCCACCCGCCCGCAGGGCCGCAGGAAGTGGTAGAGAAAGTTCAGGTCAAACTGGGCGTTGTAGGCCACGAGAAGCGGCCGCGCACAGCCCTCCAGCAGACGGCAGAAATCCTCCGCCGCCTCCCGCTCCTCCACACCCTCCGAGAGAAGCTGGGCGTCGGTAATGCCCGTCAGCTCCACAATGAAGGGCGGCAGGGTCTGCCTCTCCGGCAGGCGGATCAGCACGTCCAGACTGTCCGCCTCCGCCCCGGCCTCCAGGCTGACCGCTCCCAGCTCGATGATGCGGTCTTTGCCAAATTCAATGCCGGTGGTCTCCGTGTCGAAGACCACAATGCGGTCAAACTGCCGCCAGAGCTCCTCCATCAGGCGGCCTCCCGTTCTTCCAGCCAGTTGTCCCCGGTGGCGTAGTCGATTCCGATTCCGGGCTGGACATTGTAGGCATAGACGTTGAAGTACACGCCTTCGCCGCCGTCCTCCACGCTCATGGCCTCCATCTGCACACCCCGGGCCACCAGCTCCGTGCCCTCAAATATTGGCGTCACCCGGTAGAGCACGTGGTTTCCAGTCTCTTTCACATAGTCCGCCACCAGGTTTTCAAAGGGCAGCATCCCGTCCACGTTCATGTACCGGGTGCCGGTGATGAGGTTTTTCTCGTTGGCGTTCTCCCCTGCCAGCTGAAAACCGATGAGATGGCAGCGGTTATACAAACTCCTGCCGTCCACGTTGCCGTACTGCACCGACTGCCAGCCCGTGGGCTTGATCCGGCCGATGTCCTCCCGCTTCTCCGTGGGCATCAGCTCCTGGCAGATGTTGGCGTAGGCCACGCCGCACCGGCCCAGGCTGTCCAGCTCGCTGTACAGCTCAAAGGCCTCTGTGGTCAGCTCCTCCTCCGTAAAGCCGGGGACGTTGCCGTTGACCGCCGTATAGGGGGTGCCGTCATAGGCGGGAATCTCCGTGATTGCCACCGGCGGCTCCGCATCATACAGCTGCACCTCCAGATAGCGCAGCGCCAAGGCCGCCGCAATAATCAGAACCGCCAGGGCAATCCGCTTCGGCGTCCACTCCCGCTTACTCCTCCTCTTCGCCATGTGCCGCCTCCCGTTCATAAATTTTCCGAATGATCTTTTCATGGGAGGTGCCGGGGAACGAGCGCTCCTCCTTCAATGTAAAGCCTGCCGCTGCCGGGTCCAAATCCAGGTGGACGTCCGCCGGATAAGCCCGGTCCCAATCGTAGAGGACCATGGCCTCGATCCGCTCCGCAAAGGGGGCAATGGGCAGATTCTCCACAAAGCAGACCTCCCCCTCTGCCGCCTTGGTCAAAAATTCCTCGTCCACCTCAATCCCCGTCCGCTCTCCAAAGAGCGGGGCAGAGTAGGGGGCGATCCAAAGCCTCCGTCCGCCACAAAATTGCAGCAGATCCTCCCGCTGGCTCCGGTCCTGGCTCTGCCGCCGCCTGTTAAACAGCATACCGCCCCGTCCATCGATACAAACCGCGATAATCAAGGGCCTTCCTCCTTCCACATACCGCCAAATCCGGCTTTGTCTTCCATAGTACCATCTGCGCCGGCATTTTTCAACGGTTTCCCCCATAAAGCCGCGGAAAATTCCCAACCTCTCTTGCAATTTGAGCCCCTTCGTGGCAGAATGGCAGAGACTCTCCACCCTGTGCGGCGGCATCCCGGCGGATATGGGAAAGGCGCCCCGGGAGACCTCCCGGGACGCCGCACAGGCTGTAAAAAATCTTCCAGATCTATTTGCAGCCCGCCTCAAAACAGGCCGGACCGGCGCAGATGCTCCGCCCGGGCCTGGAGCTCATCCAGCGTCCCCACGCTGCCGTCCTCCCGCCGCAGAGCGGTCTGGACCTCCGGCGCCAGGGTCTGGAAATACTCGTAAGAGGACAGATCCTGATCCAGCAGATCTGTCAAACAGAGATAATCAGGAAATTCATCCATCAGCACTCACCTCCGGGATTATTCTGCCCGGAGAATATCAGCGCCATGTGACTGGGAGGTATTTTTTCATGGAAATCCGTCAAATTTTGGAGAACAAGCGGTCCTTTCTCCCCCTGCTGCTTTTGGGGGACGAACAGGAGGACATGATCGCCCGCTACCTGGACCTGGGAACCCTGCTGGCCCTGTACGACGGCGGAGTTCTTCGGACTGTCGCCGTCGTCACCGATGAGGGCGGCGGCGTCTTCGAGCTGAAAAATCTGGCCACGGAGCCCCGCAGCCAGCGCCAGGGCTATGGGCGGGCCATGGTGGAACACATCGCCGCCGTCTGCCGGGGCCGGGGAACACGGCTGCTGGCAGGCACCGGGGACAGTCCGCTGACCATCCCCTTTTATGAGCGCTTGGGCTTTCGAGAGAGCCACCGGGTAAAAAACTTCTTTACGGACCACTACGATCACCCCATCTATGAGGCGGGACGGCAGCTGACAGATATGGCGTACCTCGCCATGGAACTGTAAGGGGCCTCACCTGGGCGTATCTCTTCAAACGGCACTGATTCCCGTAAATCTGTATACACTGATTGGGCTCTGTTCTCCCAGAACAGTTCCCAGAAATCATGAGAAAAAAGGAAGCGGGGACGGGGAATGCAGAGCAAGGCACAGGACGCGGGCGGGCTGACGCCCGCCAAGGACGGCAACGCAGCTATGCGTTTCCCGGACCGCTGAACTTTTCTCAGTATTTTGGGGAATTGCTCTCAGCTCTTCGCTCCTCCCGGATCTGCAGCGGACACTGAAATCTTCCCATACACTCCAAGATCTTATGGATCTGTTCCTCACTCATATTATGGCAGCCGAAACATAGCATCTGATGCTCCCTTTGTGCCTCTGTCTCCCGGCCATATTCAAAAATCCAAAAATGCGTATTCGCCCAATCGTCCGCCTGCTCTGAACAGCGAAAGCGCCAGCTTTTTCCATCCCGTTCCGCGGCAAAGTCCCGTTCCCAGTCCGAAAAGATTTTCTCTATTTTTTTCCAGCGGCAAGGGCTCTAAGGTTTTTAGCGCACCTCTTCCAAAACGATATGTTTCGTATACCGCCCTTTCGTCCAGGGAGATGTCTGGCCGGCATTTCCAAAAGGCAAGATCCGCCTCACAGACAGGCGGGTACTCCTTGTGAAACATGAGATATGCGGTTTCCTCCAGCGAGGCCCTGCTTGTATACTCAAAACAGTGCTGCCACAATTCTTCCGCTGTCCAGTCAATGCCAGTCAGATGCCGCATTTGCCGCACCTGTTCTTCCGAAGGAGGTCCTTCCTGGCTGTAACCGTCCATCTCGTTTATCAATTTCTTTACTTGCTCTAAATTTTTTGGCTCTATATCTGCCCTCCAATTCAGACCGGCAGTTACCGCTTCGATAACTGCCGGTCCGAATGCTCTGATGAGAAAAAAGAACGGGAGGCTCCTGCCGGAGAGGCCTCTTACAGAGGGGTATCCCGCGCCCCCATTCAGCCGGTGCAGAACACGCGGCGGCGTCCTCAGGCGCTTACGGAAGAGATGTCAGTCTCTGGCCAGAGTGAACTGATCCACCAGCTGCTTGAGGCTGGCGGCCTCGGCGGAGAGCTCCTGGCTGGCCGCGGCGCTCTCCTGGGCTGTGGCGCTGTTGGTCTGCACCACAGAGGAGATCTGGTCCACGCCCTCGGTGACCTGAGCGATGGCGGTGGTCTGGTTCTCCACAGCCGCCACCACAATGTCCATCTGCGTGGTGACCTGCCCGGCGGACGCGCTGGTTCTCTCCAGGGCCTCAGTAACCAAGGTCACCGCCTGACTGCCCTCGGCAACGGAGGCGATGGAGCCCTCAATCAGTTCCTTGGTGGCCTTGGCGGCCTGGTCAGACTTGGCGGCCAGGTTGCGCACCTCGTCAGCCACCACGGCAAAGCCCTTGCCGGCACTGCCGGCCCGGGCGGCCTCCACCGCAGCGTTCAGGGCCAGAATATTGGTCTGGAAGGCGATATCCTCGATGGTCGCGATAATTTTGGAGATCTCCTGAGAGGAGCTGGATATCCGCTCCATGGCCGCGTTCAGCTCCTTCACATGTTCCACGCTTGTACCCAGATGGCCGCCGGCCTGGCCCACGAAGTGCCCCGCCTCCTCGGCGGCGGCGGCGGTCTTCCTGGCGCTGTCGGAGATATCATTGATGGTAGCCGCCAATTCCTCCACGGAGCTGGCCTGCATCATGGAGCCCTGGCTCAGGGTCTGAGCCCCGGCGGAGACCTGGCCGCCGGCGGCAGAAACCTGCGTGGCGGACGCGTTGATCTGGCGCATAGTGCCGCTCAGCTCCACCTTCAGGTTGCGCATAGATATCAGGATGCTCTGGAAGTCGCCCACATAGGCATCCCGGTGAGAGGATTGAATGTCGAAATTCTTTTGGGACATCTGTGTCAGCAGATAGCCGATGTCATTGATAATGGTATTCAGACCCGCCACCATCTCCGCCGTGGAGCGGGTCAGCTCCGCGGTCTCATCCTGGCCGCTGGCCTGGGGGACCGGGGACTCCAGATCGCCCTCCACCAGCAGCTTCATCCGCCTGGCGCAGGCCTGCATGGGAATGCTGATATTGCCGGACAGCTTCACGGCCACCGCGACGGAGGCCAGGATGGACGCCACAATCACCAGCAGGCTGATAAGCATGCTGAAATATGTATCGGCCAAATAATCCTTCTTCATGGCGGTGACAGCCACGCTCCAGCCGTCGGTCCCGTCCACCGGGGCATAGGCCGCAAACCAGGGGCCCGCCTCGTTAGAGAAACTGCCAAAGCCGTTCTTCCCCTGGCGCATCTCCGCGTGGATGGCGGCCAGCCGCTTCAGCGTCTTGTCGCTCTGGGCCTCCCGCTCCACGTTCTGCGTGGTGATGGTGTCCAGAGTGACGTCGGCGATGGTATCGCCGTTTTTGTTGATCATATAGGCCCGGGAATTTTCACTGATCCGGATCGAGGAGACGATGTCGTTCAAAAAGGTCTCCGGCGGCACGAAATAGACCACCCCCGCGATCTGCCCCCGCTCTGAGTACATCGGCGCGGCCACCATGATGGAGAGCTCCCCCGTGATTTTGCTGACCAGGGGCTCGGAAACGTAGACGTTCCCCCTCATGGCCTGCTGGACATACTCCCTGTCGGAGTAGTCTTTGCCGTCAAAGATGCTGATGCCGTCCGTGCCGATGATATTGCCCCGTTGAAAGCCATGCAGGCTGACGCGCTCGTCGATCACGGTGCGCTTCTCCTCCAGGGACATCATCGCATTGGACAACTGGGTGATGCGGCCTGTATCCATGGCCACGTTCTTATAGGCGCTGAGCTCCTGCTCAATACGCTCCGCTGCCAGCACAGCGGTCTCGCTCATCATTGCTTCCACCGTGACGATGGTGCTCCTGTAATTCAGTGCAATGCTGGACGCGCCTACCGCCGCCAGAGCGGCCAGAACGGTCGCCATCAGGCTCACTGTGATTTTCTTTCGAATACTCTTCATCTTTCTGCACCTCAATTTTTGATAACTGAACTGCGGTCCCGAACTTTGGGGATCTTATCCCCTATTATATGAGCCAAACCAGTTTCTTGTCAATCATTTCTGCGCGATCGCCGGGCACCGGCCCATAAGCATTAAGCGAGATTCGACAAAGCCAACGGGCGGAGCAGAGGAAACCGTGCAGAGTGGTAGGCTGAAGCCCTTCCCAACACGTTGTCCCGACCGCCGGGATATTCTAAAGGGAGGGCTCAGCCTGCGGCCCGGTCAGCGGACATGAGCTGGCTGAGGCCCAGGTCCCGGTTCTGATACCTGGTCCGCCAGCGCTTCGTGATGCGCTGTGCGGCCAGATAGAGCATCCGGCGCAGGGAATCATCGCTGGTGAAGCTGGGCTTATTTTTCGTGATCTGGCGAAACTGGCGGTTCAGGCCCTCGATCATGTTGGCCGTGTATATGGTCTTCCGAATCTCTGGCGGATATTTATAGAAAACGCTCAAAACTTCCCGGTCTTCCTCCCAGCTTTTCACGCAAGAGGGGTACTGTTTCCGCCATATTTCCCCGAACTGGAGCAGGGTGTCCTCCGCCTCCTCCAGGGTCACAGCGGTGTAGATTTTCTTCAGGCCAGCCACTGCTTTTTTGTTATCCTTCCAGCTGGCAAAGCGGGTGGAGGCGCGGATCTGATGGATGATACAGCGCTGCAGACGGCTCTGGGGATACACCGCCCGGATGGCCTGCACCATGCCGCATAGGCCATCGGTACACAACAGATATACGTCCAAAACTCCACTGGATTTGAGGCCATTCAGCACATTCCGCCAAAATCTGCTGCTCTCGTGCTCCCCGGTCCACACGCCCAGGATGTCCTTTGTGCCGTCCATGGTGATGCCCGGAACCACACAAACGGCCTTGGTCACATAGCGGCGGTCCTCCTTCACCTTGTAGCGGATGGCGTTCATCATGACGTCCGCGTTCCGGCTGTATTTGCCGATAATCTTCGGCTTATAGCTGCCGTTCCGGTCCCGGGGAACCTTGATCTCCTCCTCTCCCAGCTGCGTCTTCGCCGTCTTCCGGGAGAAGCCGTTGCGGTAGTTGGGCGCCGTCTCCGACGCCTCCGCCCGCTGGCAGCGCTCCCTCCCCAGCTCCACCTCCATGGCCGTCTGGATCACATCCCGGAACATCTCTTTCATCGCGCTCATAATCTCCGTGGTGTGCTGAACTGCTGGCTTTTCACGTGCTCTTTTGGTACTTCCTGCGGCGCTTTCGCCATTTTTCTTCGACTCCCATCTTGAATTGGTTGTTATTTCCATTCTTGAGTGGGCCGAAGTCTTTTATACTGCATAAGTCCGTCTTTTACACGAAATTTTAGGGGGCTCCATTCAGCCATTTTGGCAATGGGAAAAATTTATAGGCATATATCAACACAAAAGATAAAATGGAAGTTTTTCACCATTTTACGCAAACGCTTTCATTTTATATCGTGAAACCGCACAGCTGTATTTTTCGTTTTTTGTGCCTAATGTGGAATTCTGCGGAACCCTATTGACTTTTTACACATGTTGTCACATAATAACGTCATTCCCAATGGCAAAGTTGGAGATTTTATTTCCATTTTCTTGAAAACGTTTGCGTTATTTATTTCTACTCCCCGATGTGTTTCTCCTGTGATGGTGGGGATCCTGCCGTCTCCCTGTGGCGCAGGGTCCCCCCTCCTCCTGTTTTCCCGTGCGCGGCAGTCCGCGCACTTGTTTCTCCTTTCCTTCTTTATAGATGTGCGGCCCCGCTTTGGCAGAAGCAGGGGCCGCACATCGTTTTCTGAAAATTTTTTCACCTTTGCAGCATTTTCTATCGTAGAAGAGTATTAATTACAGAGCGCTCTGCAAACCACATAAACACCAGGGGCGGGAGCAAATGGACACAGAATCCGCCGTAGAGCAATACGGCACGATGGTCTACCGGCTGGCATACGCCCAGCTCCGCAGCCGCCATGACGCCGACGACGTCTTTCAGGAGGTCTTCCTCCGCTACCACCGCGCCGCCCCGTCCTTTGCCAGCGAGGAGCACCGCAGGGCCTGGCTCCTGCGGGTGACGGCCAACTGCTCCAAAGGCCTGGCTGCCTCTCCCTGGCGGAGGCGAACCGTCCCCCTGGAGGACGTCTACACCTACAATGAGCCGGAGGAATCCGGCTTGGACGCCGCGCTGGCACAGCTGCCGCCCAAATACCGTTCCGTCATCCACCTCTACTATTACGAGGGCTGCGGCACGGAGGAGACCGCCCGAATCCTGGACCGTCGCCCGGTAGCCGGGCTCCGTCCGGGCTGCCAGGGCGGGGGTACACAGGAGTACCGACGCCGCGGCGGCCATGGCGGCCAGGCGGCGGATGGGAAAGACGCGGCGGAGGGCTTTTGCCAGGGTTTTTTCAATCAGGACAGGAGAGGGGGCAATGGGGGCGTTGATTCGTTTATATGTTTCAGAAAAATTCATAACTCCTCCTTCAGCAGCCGGGCCAGCATTTGGCGGGCCCGGGTCAGCTGGGCACGGACGGTGGAGGGGCGCTTTACGCCATCTCTCCCGCCGCTGCCCAGTTCTTTCAGCCGGTCCAGCGGTCCTGCACGGACAACGGCGTCACCATGGAGGTGGCCGCCGTCCGCATCGGGGGCGACACCGCCGAGGCGTACATCACCCTCTCCGGCGAGGCAGTGGACGGCGCCTGCGACCTCTTTGACAGCTATAACTTCCACCTGCCCTTTGACCGGGTTGGCTGCTGCCAGCGGGTGGGGTATGACGAGGAGTCCCGCACCGCCGCCTTCCTCTGCACCGCCAAAACCATGGACGGTTCCCCCATCCCCACCGGCGGGAAAATGACCTTCTCCGTAGACGGTTTCCTCACTGGCAAGACCAAGCAGACGGATGTGGAAATTCCCCTGCGCCTGAAAGACTACGCTGGAGACGCCGCGGCAATGGCTCCGGACAGCGCGGGCTTCGCCTTCACCGGCGGCGGCATCTCTGATGACCGGAGCCGGCCCCTGCTGGATTCCACCCGGGTTTTGGTTCCCGGCGAGACTCTGGCTGTTCCGGCGGAGAGGCTAACCGTCACAGCCGCCGGATATGTGGACGGCCTGTTCCATGTACAGGTCTGCCGGGGCAACGCCTCTCAGCTGGACAACCACGGCTGGCTATGGCTGTCCGACGGAGACGGGAATCCGGTGGAATCGCTCTATGTCGTCTATTTTACCGCCTCACCAGACATGCCGGACCGGCGGGACTATCAGGAATTTGTCTTTGAGGTCTCCCGGGAGACACTGACGGACTGCGCCCTTCTGGGAGACCTCTCCACTGCCGCCGCCCGGGTGGACGGACGCTGGCGGGTGACCTTTCCCCTGCTGGATACCTTCTCCGATGCAGAGCTGGCGGAGGTCGCCGAAGGCCACAGCACCAGCTCCTTTGACCCCCAGGACACCCTGCTCGCCTTCGCCTCCCGGCTGGAGGCCGAGAGCGGCCGAAGCATCCGCTGGGAAGACGGCTTCCACTATGAACACCTGCTGAAAACCGACCGCCTGTGGGCGGCGGAGTTCCAGTGCCATGACGGCGGCGCCCTCCGAATTTACCTGCAAAACGCCCCCTATGAGACTACCAGCGGCCTGTGGCACCCCTACGCCTGGGCCTGGCAGGATTAGGCGGCGTTTGAAAAGTGTCAAAACGCCCAATCAACGGACCTTTTCTGATGCTATGCGTTGATTTTCCTTGCCATACACAAAGTATGGCGGCGTCAAATCGCCTTGACCGGCTAAAAAATCTCTCACTGTTGAGCATTTCACCATTGATCCAACAAAAACCCAGCCATAAAAGCGTCCCAGAGGCAGTCCTCCCGGGACGCTTTTCCCTGTTCCGGGACCTGAGCCCGCCGCCGCTTTTGTCACCATTTTGTTACTTTTCGCATTTCTCCATGCAGGATTTTCCTGTCGTATCCCGTCTTTTTTCGCCGAAAGTGGGTCTCAACATCCTGTTTTAACGCCAAAACCTTGACAAAAGTGGGAGTTGTGTGTATACTGAATGCAGTTTCCCGGCCGGTAACAAAAGTTACAGTCCAGTTTGCCCTCCCCCTGGAGAGCACCTGGGCCGGGAATCTTTTTCAGGAGGTATGCTTGTGAGCACACAGACTCTGCGAAAAAAACTGTACGAATTTTGGAGACGCAGCGGCGTCAATCTCTTTACGGCGGCCATCGTCCTGTGCACCGCCCTGGTCCTCACGAACCGGGCCGCGGGCATCTATCTCGTCAGCGGTGTGGACGACGCGGCCATCGTGCTGGACGGAAACGGGAAGGCCCCGGAGCTGGAGAGCAAACTGCTCTACACCTCCAACGGCAGCAAGGGCTACGACGTGTACCTGCGTCTCGGTCAGGTGGTCACCGTTCACCACGACGGGGATACCTTCACCACCAAATCCCGGCAGGAATCCATTCTCAAAACCCTGCGGCGCCTGGACATCGTCCCCGGCCCGCTGGAGATGGTGGGCATCGACTTCACCGACAGCGGCGTAGAGATTACGGTGTCATCGGACCTGGCCTACTACGAGCACGTGGTGGAAGAGGTTGCCTTTGAGACCGTGCGGGTAGCCAATCCTCAGATGGAGCAGGGCACGGAGAAGGTAGTCCAGGAGGGCTCGGACGGCATCCGCAGCTCCATCTATGAGGTAGTCTGGTCCAACGGCCAGGAGATTGCCCGCCAGTTTGTGGAGGAGCTGGACAGCACCGCCGTGGACCAAATCGTGGAATACGGCACCGCCGCTCCTGCCAAACCTGTCCCCGCAGCCTTCCCCTCCAACGACTCTCCCATTGTCAGCATCTCCCCCAACACAGACGGCAGCGGCGTTCTGACTCTGGCATCCGGCGAAAAGCTGAGCTTCTCCAGCGTCAAGAACATGACCGCCACCGCCTATACCGCCGGTTACGGCGGCGCGGACTACTGCACCGCTACCGGCACCACCGTACGGGTGGGCACTGTGGCTGTGGACAAAAAAGTGATCCCTCTGGGGACCCGGATGTATATCGTC
>NZ_CAJULS010000008.1 GCF_910587525.1 uncultured Oscillibacter sp.
TGCCTTTGTCAAGGGCTTTTTTTCTTTCTTTTGGAATTTATTGGTTAACTTAATGGCATTGCCCACGGTGGGATTTATTTTGAGTGGGCGGCGTTGTTTTCCGCCGCCTCGTCTCGCGTCTCACCGTGAGACGCATTTTTCGTTGGGGTATAAGGGGCGTCAGCCCCTAACAAGGGTCATTTGTTTAACAAATGACATACTTGCCAGGACAGCGCCGCAAGCGGCGCTGTGCGGGGTGGGCTACCGGGTCTGCGGCTTCCGGGGACGGCGGGCCCGTTTCTTTTCGGCGAAAAAAGTACGCTCCGCCTGGAGGATGCAGGACAGTTTCGCCTCGTCCTCCGGCTTATAGCGCATCTGTTGAATTTTTCCGTGATAGTGGGTCAAAGCACGGACCTGCCTGCGGTATTCCTCAAAGGTCATGGTACAGGCTTCTCCGTCCTCAAAGGTCATTTCCACGGTCTCAACATGGAGTGCATCTCGCTTAACGCGCTGGACCTGTTCTCCGTAGTTCAAGGGCTGGAGCTTGCCCAGCACAAAAGCGCCGGGCCGCCCAGGAGCCACGATGACGCGGAACGCCCTGATATGCTCAATGTCATAGTCGTAATGCGTCCAGATACTATGCGCCCCGGTCTCCCGCAAGAAAACCTCCCGTTCCAGAACACAATGCGTTCCGCAGGGGCGGCTCATCCAGAGAAACGTCCGGTCCTCCTGGTACATTTCCAGCATAGCCGCTTGCAGGCGCTTTTCATCATAGGCAAAATCCGACTGATAGCTCCGGGTGTTTTCCTTCACGATGCTCTCCAGGAACGGGATAATATCAGCCTTCTTTTCCATACCGTTCCTTCTGCGTGGCGGGGTCGTAGTCCGGAGACAGATACTTTTCCTCAAACTCGGAGGGGGTGTAGTACCCGCTCCCGGTGTCCAGGATCAGCTCTCCCGGCCCGATCTCCCGCTGGCCCTCCATGGGGACGGGGACCGGGGTCAGGACGGTGCCCAGGAACTTGCCGCCCGGCCCCTCGGCCAGACAGTGGGGGCGCTGGCCGCTCCCGGTTTGCAGCTCGTAGCGGAACATGCCGGGGTAGACGGCCTCCGGGGGGATGGCCTTGCTGGTGAACAGAGCGGGGACGCCGAAAATCTCGATCTCCCTCATGCGCTCCGGGATGGTGTTGGGGTTCTCCATTTCGATTTCCTCCTTATCGCTGCGGGCCGGTTCTCGGCTTCCGCTTGGGCTGGATTTTGACGGGATCGGAGCCGTCGGAGGGACGGATAGCCGGGATACGGCTTGCGGCGTAGATGGCGTTGCTGGTCAACTGCCGCTGCCACGCGCCCACGCTCCGGGCCCACTTGAAGCTCCAACCTTTCAGCTCCTTGCGGACTTCTTCATCGGGGATGGCGTCAAAAAAAATTTGCAGTCGGTTCATATCCTCGTTGGCAACCACCTTGCCGCCGTCAAACTCCCAGCCCTGGTAGCCGACCTCCTTTGCCTCGGTAAGTCGCGCAATGCGTTTTTTGACAGCGTTGATATTCTGGTTGTTATTGGACAGAGCGTAGGCGGCGAAGGGCCGCTTGTCCCAGGGGTGGTACTGTATATCCGCTTCCAGCTTGTCTGCCAGCTCGTCGGAAAGGCCGTGAAAGCCCCGGCAAGTGCCGTTTTTCTTGTAGTAGGCGTTGATCTGCTTCATACGGGTCTGGGAGATTTGCAAATCTTCCAGCTTCTCCTTCAGCTTGGCGAGGGCCTCCGGGTCGTCGGAGGAAATGGCGGTGTTGTTCTCCGCCGCCTGTGCCTTGCGTTCGTAGTAGTCTGCCTTTTCCAAGGCGGCAATGGACTGGTCCATCTTCCTGCCGATCTTTTCCCGGTAGCGCCGGTCAGCAGGACCGTGGACGGGCTGTCCTGCGGGAATAGCGGAGGCCATATCGGTGGACTGCTTGAATAAGGAATGGCTTTCAGCGCGGGCCTTCTCTGCTTTTTCATGGAGGCGGTCGATCCGGGCCTGCTTGCGTTCCTCGTAATCGTTCAATCTATCACTTCCTTTTCCTGGATTTTCGAAGGTCGGTTTTCCGCCCGCGCTCCTGGGACGGCTCGTCCCTGGTCAGCTCCGGCGGAGGCGGCTGGATGGCGTTGATGATCTCCCCGGCGGTGGAGTGGATCACGTTCAAAGAGGCTTTCAGCTCTGCCAACTCCTTCCCGCGGCTCCACCCGGCCACATAACCCATGGAGTAGTCCGAAGTGTCGATGCCGAAGTGCTGGCAGACGACATAGGCCACGCTCTCCGCCTCCACCTCCTTTTCCTGCCTTGGCTTGGGGCTATCCGACAGAAAATCCGGGGGATGGAGCTTGGCGTGGGCGGTCTCATGGATCAGCGTCTTGATGGTCTGTACCTGGCTCATGCCGGAGCGGACCACCACCCGATTTTCCGCAAAGCTGGCGTAGCCCTTGGCTGTTCCGGGGACTGGTCCCAGCTCCACGGGAAGAGGGCACAGGGCGGCAAGGCGGGCGTATACATTCTCAAAGTCTGGAACCTCCCCGCTCAACTCGGAGACGAGGCTGGGCAGCTCCCGGCCCTCCGTCTGGCTCACGTCAAACACGGTGGCAACCCGGAAACGGGTGGCGTTCTCCCGCCGTTTCTCCGTCAACGGCTTACCGTCTGGCCCGTATAGCGTCCGTCCGGTATTCGGGTCCTTCTTCTCGTACTCCACGAGGTATGTGAAATGACAAGGGGCAAGAATCTGGATGCCCTTCTCGTGCCGTTTGACCTGCCGTCCGAATTTCTTCTTCCAGTCGTTGTACCCGGCTACACTGGTGGCGGTGGGGCATTGCAGCAGGATCAGAAGCGCGTTTCCGAAACTGTAATTGTGGAATTTGGACATGGCGGTGATGTACTCCGCGTAGCGCCCGCTGGCGTACAGCCTCTTGACGCCGTTTTCCAGCCGGTCCGTCAGCACCGTCAACCGTTCATCTGTTACCGGGGACATAGCTCACCGGGTCTTGGGCGGACGCTGGGGCGGCTCCTGGCCGGGCGGCTTGCGGGGCTCCGCTTTCAGCGTAACGGGCTCCTCTCCACGGAATCCCACCAGGATTTCCGCGTGATGGTACTTCTTTTTGTAAAAATCCATCTGCTCCGGGGTAAGGGAACAGAAGTCCTCCTCGCCCAGCCCGCAGACGAAGAACGGGCCGCAGATGCCGCCGTACCCGCCCTCTATGCTGCGGTTGAACTCCATGCGGCGGAGAAGGGCTTCATCATTGCTGACAAGGGCCGCTTTATCCTCAAAGGGATATATGGCGGTGATCCGACCGCCGACAATGGCCTGCATATCCTTGAGGCCGTCGATCTCTTTCTCGTAGGGGACCATTCCGGGTTCCACTACCAAAACGTTCAAATAATCAGCTCCTTTTTTGAAATTCAGTGTCTTTCCATAGCTATCAAACGGGGACAGTTCGCAGTCCTCAGCGGCAAACCGTTCCTCCAGAGCGGCTACCGTCCAATTTTTCTTGAATTGTCCCAGGGCGTTGTGCCCGAATTGAGTCAATGCCTTTTCGTCCAATTCCAGCAGCTTTGCCCAGAGCTGGGGATGATGGCGGCGCAGCTTCCGCAGTTCGTCAATGCGCTGCAAGGGACAGCACCAGCAGGAACAGCGGCGATATATTTCATACAGTCCGCTCCAGTCAAAGCCCCGGTCATAGCAGATTTGCAATGCCTGGGCCTCGGTGACGCCCCACTCTGCAAGTGGATATTGCTCTCCCTTGATCCGTTTCGGCTCGTCAGCGGCGATGCCAACGTAATGCAGGATTTGATACTCCTTTTTCAGCCGGGAAACTTCCTTGCCGATCAGGTGGGTTTTGAGCTGGCCGGTACACCACCGGACTTTCATTCCGGGCCAGCCGTTCCCATAGAGGGGAACGCCCAGCCTGTTCCGCAGTTCAATGCTGGACTGCTTCTCTTTGGGCTGGTCGAACATCAGCCATTCAAAGCCCTTTGGGTGCCGGAGGATCGTCAGCTTCAAGCCCCGCTTGCGGTACAGGTATTGCTCCACCTGATCCCAATGGCGGTACATCTCCGGGAACTCCATGCCAGTGTCGGCGGCCAGCACCATGTCAATGGGCATCCCGCGCTCGATCATCATCAGCAGCATGGCTGTGCTGTCTTTGCCCCCGGAGAAGGAAACGGCGTGAAAAGGCTTTTTCTCCCGCTTGTTTGTGGGCATGAAAAGAGCGCCCTCATGGGCGCTTGCGGGAGGGGCTGTCCCGCCCCCTGCCGGACCGGACGGGCCTCACCTTCGCTTGCAGGGGATAGCGGAACACCTTGTATTTCTCCGGAACGTGCAGGCCGTCGTAGACCGCCTGGAACGCCGTCCGGTTGTTGAAGATATAGCCAAGCTCCGAAAAGTCCCCGCCCTCGTTGATGCAGGTGTCCCCGCCGTAGGATTCGTAGTCGAAGTAGAGCTTGGCTTTCTCCGGCAAGCGGAACTCCTGGCGGTGGTCCACCAGCCAGCGCCCGTATTCTTCCTCCGTCCGCACGTCCGGGAGGAAGTCGTAACAGTCCAGATTGTATGTCAGGTTGATCAAATCCTGCATATTGTCCCCGTACTCTCCGTGGCTGAAAGCGGCGGTGAATTTCGCCGTTTCCTCCGGCGTCAGCTCTGCGATCCGGCTTGCGAGGTAGTTCAATTCGTCAATGGGGACAAACTCTCCCAGCTTTCCGGCGAGGCCCTTGACGCCGGTGGAGTATTCCAGGATGATGACTTCCTCGTACCGCAGGCCGTCCACGCCGATCTCCCGCAGAACGGACTGTACCTGTTCCGTGGTGGCGGGGAAGGACAGCCACGCGGCGGCGAGGACCCCGGCGTTGTATTTGCCCAGGTTGGCGATATTGGCGGAAAACTCCATGCCGTTATCGGTTCGGACCGCTCTTTTTGAAAATGCTGTCCTTCTGCTGGGCCTTCAACTGCCGCTGGCGGCGTTCCTCCAGGGCGTCATAGACGCTTTCCTCGATCTCACGGGGCGTCATGGATACATCGGGAAAATACTTCCGTAGGCGGTCCCCAGCCAGGATGACCTTGGTGTATTCGGGCCGTTCTTGCTCACCCTTGAAAGGCGTCTTTTCCTCCGGGGGAACATTGGCGGCGGGACCGGGAGGCGGAGCCGGATTCTCCGGTGCGGAGGGTCCGGCGGGGGCGGCGGGTTCGGGGGTGCTGGGAGGTGTGCCCGCTGTCTGTCCCGGCTTTACGTCAGGGGAGGGCGGAATGGGCGGCGGAGCGGAAGGACCGCTGGGCGGGGCAGGCGGCTGCGGCGCGGGCGGCTGGGGTGCCGGGGGCGGCGCGGTGTGCTTGGGAGCAAGGTCCTTGTCCTCCAGAATCTCCCGCATGGTCTGTTCGTCCAACTTCCCGGCCTTGTCTACCTTCTTCATCCGCTCCACCCGCTCGGTGGTGATCTTGTACCCCAGGTCGGACAGGTGGAGGACTTCATCCTGATTGTCCGGTTTCAAAAACGAAATGGCGGACGCGATAGACAGGGGCAGGGAGTTGTCGTCCACCCGGTCGCACACGTCCTTGGTGGCCTCGGACAGACGGATGATCCGGTTGAGCTTGCTCACCTTCATGCCCATCTCCTGGGCCAGCTTTTCATCGCTGTCCAGCTCCTCCGCCTTGAATGTCCCCTTCTTCTTCCGGCCCGCCTTCTGCTTCATGCCCTCCATTTTCATCCGCAGGGAGCGGGAGAGATCGTACATGGAGATATGGGGCCGGTGGAGGTTGCCGTCCGCCACCAGAATTTTCGCGTCGGCGTCAGAGATTTTCTGGATGATGGTGGGGACGGGATAGTTCAACTCCGTGGCGATCAGGTGGCGGCGCTGGCCGGAGAGGATTTCCAGGGTGCCCTCGTCCCCGATCCGGGCGAGGACGGGGTCCTTCACGCCGTTCAGCTCAATGGACTTTTTCAGCTCCAGGTAATCCTCGCTCCTGGTGTCCACGGAAATGGTGTTGTACTTGGACTTCTCCAGATAGGCGGGATGCAGGAGGATGAAGAAGGCTTCGCTCTCCTCGGGGCTGGGGACATCCCGCTTGGCCTTCTCGTCCGGAGGCGTCAGGCGCTCATCAAGCACCTGGGAAATGGCGGTCCCGGCGGGACCCTTGGCGGCGGGGCCGGTTACGGGGGCCTCCTTGGGCTTCTCACCAGGGACAGGGGCGGCGGGCTTGTCCTCCTTTTTGGGGGCCGGAACCTCCTTCTTCTCGCCTGTGGGCGGTTCGGGACCCTTGGGGCCCTCGGGGGGCTTGGCCTCCTTGGGCCTTTCGCCAGGGGCGGGGGCGGCGGGCTTGTCCTCCTTCTTGGGGGCCGGAGCCTCCTTCTTCTCACCCGTGGGCGGCTCGGGGGCCTTAGGAGCCTCGGGCGGTTTGGCCTCCTTGGGCTTCTCACCAGTGACGGAAGCGGCGGGTTTGCCCTCCACCTTGGGGGCCGGAGCCTCCTTCTTCTCACCCGTGGGCGGTTCGGGACCCTTGGGGGCCTCGGGGGGCTTGGCCTCCTTGGGTTTGTCGCCAGGGGCAGGGGCGGCGGGCTCGCCCTCAACCTTGGGGGCCGGGGCCTCCTTCTTCTCGCCCTGGGCGGGCTCGGGACTCTTGGCACCCTCGGAGGGCTTGGCCTCCTTGGACTGTTCCCCGGTGGTCGGATTTCCAGGTCCCTTGATGTCGGCTTTTTCCTCCTTTTTATCCTTGCTCCCAGGCTCCACCAGCTTACCGGGGACAGGCGGGGTGGGCTTCCCGTTCGCCAGCCCGTGATACCGGATGGCCTCCTGCAAGTTCATTTCGTAGACCAAGGCGGGAATCTCCTGCTTCTTCATAAGCTCACAGGCCCGCTTGCGCCGGTAGCCGGTCACAAGCTGGTACTCGCCGTCCTCCCGGAGCCGAAGAATCACAGGCTCCTTTACGCCGCCGGACTGGATGCTGGTGACAAGGCCGCCGTAGCTTTTGTCCGGCTGCCTGACAAGGGGGATGCCGGGCAGGTCGTGGATCTTCGCCAGGGGGATGCTCTGGGGCTTGGGGGTCGTGGGGTCTCTGCTGTTTTCGTTTGCCATAAATACCTCCGTTTTGAAATATATTTGCTAAAAATCGCGTCTCACCGTGAGATTTGATTCTTAACAGAAAGTTGAAGATTCCGGCTGATTTGCGTCTCACC
The DNA here is from genome assembly GCF_910587525.1 of uncultured Oscillibacter sp. GTDB lineage: Bacteria > Bacillota > Clostridia > Oscillospirales > Oscillospiraceae > Oscillibacter. The sequence goes on from NZ_CAJULS010000008.1 coordinate 7,166, forward strand.
GTGGGATTTGTTTCTTCCGGAATTGTGTATCACGGTGGGATTTATTTCAGCGGAAGTCATGCCGCACAGCGGCGGAATAGTAAGGGCCTATCGTCACCGGCGCGTTGTAGAGCGCCGTCAACAGATAGGCCCGGATATTATTGATTTTTGTGGTGGTCTGGTTCAGCGCGTCGATTACATACTGGATATGCTCACTGTCAAGCTGGAGAAAACGGTCCCTGACCGCCTCCGTGGGAATATCGCCGCCGCTGATCCGTATGGTAGGGGCAGTGCTGCATACCACGTCCAGCATCAGCTCCAGCAGGTCGTCTATGTCATCGCAGGGATGCTCCCTTCGCAAACGCTCGTAATCAATATTCGCTTTCAGTTCTTTTCTCCGCTCGTATCGATCTATCTCCAAACCCGCCGCCGGGGGCTTTTGGGGGGAGATGGATGGATCAGGCTGGATAAGCTCCGTCTGGATTCTCTTAGTATAATTAGGGTCGGTTTTTTCGACTTCTGGAAGTCGATTTTTTCGACCTCTTGAAGTCGGAATTTCCGACTTCTGCATGTTGGAAAAATCGACCTGTGAAATGGGCGCGAAAGGCTCTGGGGAAGACGGGGCCGGTTTGGGCGGAACGGTCCGTGTAGTGAACCGCTTGACGTAGATTTTTGTGGGCTTCCCCTGGCCCTGCTTGATCCGCTCGATCAAGCCGATGCCCTTCTTTGTGTCCAGTTCGGCCAGCAACTTCATGGCCTTGTCCCGCCCGCAGGTCATGTCCCCGCAGATTTCGTCCACGGAGTAGTAGATGTAGACCCGCCCGGTATCGTCGTACCAGCCGTTCCTGGCGGACAGACTCATGCGGTCCAGCAGCATCCCGTACAGCAGCTTGGCGTCTGTGGAGACGTGCTTGAATTTGGGGTTTGTGATCAACTGGCGGGGAATTTTGAAAAAGACAAATTCCTCCGATTCGTCGCCGTAGAAATAATCCGACAAGATGACTTCCGGCATGGTCAGGGCCTCCTTTTGGGCAAAAGAAAAAGCACGATCTTTCAATCGTGCTTTCTCTCGGGTGTTAATTTGTGTCACATTGGCTTCATTTTGCGGTGACTGCCTGATATTTTTGGGTCTTGCGCGTCATTCTTTATCAGGCACACCCATACCGGTGTGTCTCTTTTTGGGGAGCTATCCGATTTTGCCCATGGGCAAAATCGGCCGCCTGCGGGCGGGTTGATTGAAATCGTGCGGAAAAAACCGCAGAGGTTTTTCCCGCACATACCATTTTTGTTGCGAAATTCTTTACTGCGGGCTTCTTTTGGCAGACTTGCTTCGTTCCCAATGATCTGTTTAGTTCAAGATCAAGAACTGCGCGATGGGTTCGTTTTTGTAGAGGCCGCGTACTGTTATGGAATCTCCGGGCTTTGTATAGTCTAAATCCATTCCGCGGTCACGGAGCAAGGTGAAAATTCGCGTCAGGTCCTCTTTTAATTCGGGGGTCAGGATGCGGTCTGTTTCCACTGTGCGGGTGGTGTGATTGTATGCGGGCAGGACCTGCCTTGCCTGAAGGCAGACCCGCCATACACAGGAATTTCCATAGGAGTCCACCCCGTGGATGTCCGCGCCCTGGTCCAGCATTCGTTTTAAGATGAGATAGGCCCGGTCCGCCTCCTCCCGGGTGTGGAAGACCTGGATCCCGCCATACATGGTTTGAGAGTTTACGTTCCACCGGCTGTTCATGACGGCGGCGTTGACGGCGTCGTGAAGGACGGGGGCCCGCCAGCCGCTGGCGCAGTCCTCCGCCTCCATGAAATTCACATCCGACCCCAGGTCCAGCAGATATTCCGCAATCTCCAGGTGATTTGTCTTCAGCGCCACCTGCAGGGGGGACTGCCCGTCGTCCTTTTTGGGCGGCTGCTTTGCGGTGCAGGCAATCAGATCCGGTTTTTTCTCCAGCAGCTCCCGGACCCCGGCGGCGTCGCCCTGCCGGATTGCCTGAAACAGTTTTTTCATATCCGTTGTCTCCTCAAAACGGGTTCGGCGGTGCGTTCAGATTGTGACCCTGAGGGGATCAGCCCTCCGCCCCATGGCCCTGGGCCCGGATGACCTTCACCACCCGCTCCGCCAGCTCCTGGCACCGGTCATGGGTCTCGGCCTCCACCATCACCCGCACCAGGGGCTCCGTGCCGGACTCCCGCACCAGGATGCGGCCCGTATCGCCCAGATCCTCCGCCGCGGCCTGAACCGCGGCCTTCACTGCCGGGTCCTCCTGGGCGGCGGTTTTGTCCTTCACCCGGATATTGATGAGCACCTGGGGATAGATGGTCACCGGCTCCGCCAGGCGGCTCAGGGACAGTTTCTTGGCCAGCATGACCTCCATCAGCTTTAAAGAGGTGAGGATGCCGTCGCCGGTGCGGGCGTATTTGGAGAAGATGATGTGCCCGGACTGTTCGCCGCCGATGCGGTTGCCGTTCTGGACCATATGCTCGTAGACGTACTTGTCGCCCACGGCGGTCTTGGCATAGCTGATGCCCGCATCCTCCAGGGCCTTGTACAGCCCGAAGTTGCTCATGACCGTAGTCACCACCGTGTTGGTTACCAGCTTCCCCCGCTCCTTCATGTAGCGGGCGTAAATATACATGATCTTGTCTCCGTCCACCAGGGCGCCGGTTTCGTCCACGGCGAGGCACCGGTCTGCGTCACCGTCGTAGGCGAAGCCCGCGTCCATGCCGTGCTCTGTCACATACCTCTGCAGCCCCTCAATGTGGGTGGACCCGGCGTCCAGGTTGATGTTCAACCCGTCGGGGTGGTCGTTGAGGACGTATACGTCCGCGCCCAGGGCCCGGAATACGCTGGGGGCGATGGCCCAGGCGCTGCCGTTGGCGCAGTCAAGGGCAATTTTCTTGCCCTTGAAGGAGTACACCGCCAGGGAGATCAGATACCCGATGTACCGGTTCCGTCCGGCGCTGTGGTCGATCACCGCGCCGATGCCGTCCTCCGCTGCCTGGGGCAGTTCCTTTAAGTGCTGGCCGTCCGCCTCCAGGCAGCCGTCCAAGTATGCCTCCGCCAGGACCAGGACCGCTTCGTCCATCTTCTCCCCGTCCCGGTTCAGCAGCTTGATGCCGTTGTCGTAATAGGGGTTATGGCTGGCGGAGATCATCACGCCGCAGTCGAACCCCTCCGTCCGGGCCACATAGGAGACGGAGGGCGTGGTGGTGACGTGGAGCAGATACGCGTCCGCCCCGGAGGCGGTGAGGCCAGCGCTGAGGGCGTACTCCAGCATGTAGCTGGAGCGGCGGGTGTCCTTGCCCACCACCACCCGGGCCTGGCGCTCCCGGCCGTAGTACCAGCCCAAAAAGCGCCCGATCTCATAGGCGTGATAGGCGGTGAGCCCCTCTCCCGCCTTGCCGCGGAAACCGTCTGTCCCAAAGTACTTACCCATGGAAATTCTCCTTTATATCAGTTGTTGTTATCATGATATTATGCCGCTGTGCCCGCTGTTATGGAAATGGCGGCCTTTTTCCGGCTTTGAGACCAGTTTACCACAAAAATGGGGACGTGGGAAGGGAAAACGGCAAAAAGCAGTCCTTTATAGTGACATTTTGCCACAGTCCAGCGGCTGCCAAGATTTTTGTGGATGAAAATTGTGGATTTTTTACAATTTTACGATCTGAAATATGCTGTTTTGTGGAATTTTGACGCGGAAGCTTGACAAGGTCAACCTTTTTGCGTATGCTATATAGCGTACATACTGGCTTGTATAAGTTCATGATTGGATGAGCGTTTCTACCAACTGCCGTAACAGTTGACTACAAGTTTTTGGGCTTGGCCCTGAAACTTGTGGTCTTTTTGTTTCGGCGGTTTTGTTTTCCACCCTGCCGGCGAAGGAAGACTGCGGCTCTCCAATATCAGCGGACACCCTGTGCGCACGGGGCGGCTGCTCATGCACCTGTACCGCCCGTATGATCTCACGCGGAAACCGCGTCATTGGGAGGTAACGCATGAGCAGCCTTTTGATTCAAAACGCCTGGGCCGTCGTCACCTGCGACGATAGGGACAGTCTGCTGGAAAATGCCAACATCCTGATCCGGGACGGCGTCATCGCCTACATGGGCCCCGAGCCCCAGACGGCGGACGAGGTGCTGGACGCCGGCCGGTGCATCGTCTACCCCGGTCTGATCAACACTCACCACCACCTCTATCAGACCTTCAGCCGCAATCTGCCCCAGGTGCAGAACCTGGAGCTCTTCGACTGGCTGACCGCCCTCTACGAGATCTGGAAGAACCTGGACGGCGAGGCCATCTACCACAGCTCTGTCGTGGGCATGGGGGAGCTGCTGAAAACCGGCTGCACCACCGTATTCGACCACCACTACGTCTTCCCCGGCGGGAATTCCGGCGCCCTGCTGGACAGCCAGTTCGCCGCCGCGAGGGACCTGGGCGTCCGGATGTACGCCTCCCGGGGGAGCATGGATCTGAGCCGTAAGGACGGCGGCCTGCCGCCGGACAGCGTGGTCCAGACGGTGGACGAGATCCTGCGGGACTGCCAGCGGGCGGTGGAGAAGTACCACGACCCCTCTTTTAACTCCATGGGAATGGTGGCCCTGGCCCCCTGCTCCCCGTTCAGCGTCTCGGCGGAGCTGCTGCGGCAGTCCGCCCTGCTGGCCCGGAGTCTGGGCGTGCGGCTCCACACCCATCTCTGCGAGACAAAGGATGAGGAGAACTATGTCCTGGAGAAGTACGGCAAACGCCCCCTGGCCTATATGGAGGACCTGGGCTGGGTGGGCCCGGACGTCTGGTACGCCCACGGAATCCACTTCAACGATGAGGAGTTGAAGCTGCTGGCGGACACCGGCACCGGCGTGGCCCACTGCCCCATCTCCAACATGAAACTTTCCTCCGGTGTGTGCCGCATCCCGGAGATGCTGTCCCTGGGAGTGCCCGTGGGCCTGGCGGTGGACGGCAGCGCCAGCAACGACGGCTCCAATCTCCTGGAGGAGCTGCGGGCGGCCTACCTGCTCCACCGGCTCCGCTCCAGCGAAAAGGCCCCCAGCGGGTACGACCTGCTGAAAATCGCCACCCGGGGCAGCGCCCGTGTGCTGGGACGGGAGGATATCGGCTGTCTGGAACCCGGCAAGGCCGGCGACCTGTTCTTAATCCGCCGGGACCGGCTGGAGCTGGTGGGGGCGGACCTGGACGTGAGATCCATGCTGGGCACCGTGGGATTCAAGGGGCCGGTGGACTATACCGTGGTCAACGGCAAAGTCGTGGTGAGAGAAGGACGTCTCACCGGCATCGACGAGGAACAGGCGGTCCGGGAGGCCCAGACCTGCTGCCAAGCGTATTTGAACCGCTGAGTGTATTTTAAAAATCACTCCGCGGGGCAGTCTCCCGCGGAGCTACGGGAGGAAAACAGCATGTACGCTGATCGAAAAAATACCCGTGAACAGGACCAGAAGATGGTCTATGAGCTGGATGGCCGTCCCAGCCTCTCCACGGCGGTCCCGCTGGGCCTCCAGCACGTCCTGGCCATGTTCACGTCGAACCTGGCCCCCATCCTCATCATCGCCGGGGTCTGCGGACTCTCCGGCGCGGACACGGTGACCATGGTTCAGTGCGCCATGTTCGTCTCCGGCCTCACCACCTTCATTCAGCTCTATCCCCTGCGGCTGGGAAGCCGCTATCAGGTGGGGGCCCGGCTTCCCATCGTCATGGGAACCTCCTTCACCTTTGTGCCTACCGCCTCCGCCGTGGGCGCGGCGGGCGGCATAGGGGCTGTGCTGGGCGGATGCCTGGCGGGGAGTTTGGTGGAGGTCTTCATGGGCTTCTTTTACAAGTACATCCGCCGCTTCTTCCCGCCGCTGGTGGTGGGCTGTACCCTGGTGACCATCGGTGTGAACCTGCTGGGCATCGGCGTAGACTACTTTGCCGGAGGCGCGGGAGCGGCGGACTACGGGTCCCTGAAAAATCTGGCTGTGGCCTCCTTTGTGCTGGTCATCGTCATTCTCCTCCAGCGCTTTGGGAAGGGGCTGGCGAAAAACGCCGCCATCCTGATTGGCTTGGTGGCGGGCTACGTTGCGGCCGCGTTCCTGGGCATGGTGGACGCCGCTCCCATTGCGGAGGCCGCTTGGTTCGGCCTGCCCCTGCCCATGCAGTTCAAGATGACCTTCCAGCTCGCCGCCATTATGAGCTTCGCGGCTTTGTTTGTCACCTCCGGCCTGGAGACCATAGGCAACACCTCCGGTATCACCATGGCAGGCTTTGACCGGGAGGCCACGGAGCGGGAAACCTCCGGCGCCATCCTGGCGGACGCCCTGGGCTCCACCACCGCCGCCATCTTCAACGCCCTGCCCAACACGGCCTTCGGCCAGAACGCGGGCATCGTGGCCATGACGCGGGTGGTGAACCGCTGGTGCATTGCCACCGGGGCCTTCATCCTGATGGTCTCCGGCTTCTTCCCCAAGCTGGGAGCCATTTTCTCCGCCATCCCCAACGCCGTCCTGGGCGGCGCCATTATCACCGTCTTCGGCATGATTTTGATCAACGGCATCAAGATGATCGCCAAGGCGGGTTTCAGTGAGCGGAATATCCTGGTGATGGGACTGACCTTCGTCTTCGGCATCGGTGTCCCCGCCCACCCGGAGGCCGTGGCTCAGCTCCCCGGCTTCATTCGCTTTATCTTCAACGACGCCGTCACCGCCACCTGCATTGTGGCCATTATCGCCAATATCCTGTTTCCCATGCGGGATCAGGGGGACATTGAAAAAGCGAAAGAGGCCATGATGGGCTGATCGGGCAAGGCAAAATAAGGAGGGCCTCCGCGGTGCGGAGGCCCTCCTTTACGATTCCGGGAAGATCTGGTTTTCTGTCAGACGATCAGGAAGAACTTCACCAGGAACAGGGCGGAGATGACATAGGTGAGGGCGGACACGTCCTTGGCCCTGCCGCTGAACACCTTGATGATGGTGAAGGAGATGAGCCCCAGGCCGATGGCGTGGCCGATGGAGCCGGAGACGGGCATGCCGATGAGCATCAGTGCCACAGGAACCATCTGATCCAGGTCGTCGAAGTCCACGTTCTTGAGGCCCATGAGCATCAGCACGCCCACGTAGATCAGCGCGGCGGAGGTGGCGGCGGCGGGAATGACGGCGGCGATGGGGGCAATGAAGATGCAGGCCAGGAACAGCACGCCGGTGGTGAGGGCGGTGAGGCCCGTACGGCCGCCGGCCTCCACGCCGGAGGCGGACTCCACGAAGGTGGTGACGGTGGAGGTGCCGGTGCAGGCGCCGGCCACGGTGCCGATGGCGTCGGCCAGCAGGGCCTCCTTCATGTTGGGCATAGTGCCGTCCTTGTCCACCATGCCGGCCCGGGAGGCGGTGCCCACCAGGGTGCCGATGGTGTCGAACATGTCGATCATGCAGAAGGTGATGACCAGGGTGATGACGGTGAACCAGCCAATCTGGACGAAGCCCTGGAAGTTGAACTTAAACAGGGTGGTGGAGGCCATGTCGCCGAAGGGAGGCAGCCAGCTGGCGGTGGACAGGGCCCCGAAGGGGTTGGTGGACAGGAAGACGAAGGAGCCGATCCAGTAGATGACGGAGGCGGCCAGCATGCCGATGAGCACCGCGCCCTTCACGCCCTTCTTGGCCAGCAGCGCGATGACGAACAGGCCGATGAACATGGTGGCCACATAGAGCACCATCTGGGGGTAGCCTCCGCCCATGGTGGACTGGGCGGAGGAGGGGGTGAGGGCGCCGAAGAAGTCCCGCATGACGAAGAAGGGGCCGCCGGTTTCGGAGTAGACGCCCGCGTTGGAGCCAAGGCCGATGTTCATCAGCATCAGGCCGATGGCGGGGGCGATGCCCAGGCGCACCCCCAGGGGGATGGCCTCCACGATTTTCTCGCGGATGTTGAGCACGGACAGCACGATGAATACAAGGCCCTCAATGAGGATGATGACCAGGGCGGCCTGGAAGCTCTCCACATAGCTCATGCCGGTGAGGCCGGCGATGTTGGCGGCCACCACGGCAAAGAAGCTGTTGAGGCCCATGCCGGGGGCCAGGGCAAAGGGCTTGTTGGCCAGGAAGGCCATGCAGAACATGGCGATGGCGGAGGCAATGCAGGTGGCCAGGAACACGCCGTTCCACAGGGAGGACCCTACGTCAAAGTTGGTCAGCAGGTTGGGGTTCAGCGCGATGATGTACGCCATGGTCATAAAGGTCGTCAATCCGGCCAGTATTTCTGTGCGTACGGTGGTGCCGTTTTCTCTCAGCTTGAAAAAGTTTTCCATAACGCTCCCTCTCTTTCGTTTTTCACGGTGCTGGTTGGTGTAACTACACAAGTTTTCCTGGAATCATCATACCACACATTGGAAAATAATACAAGAACTTTCTGCGGCGCTGGAGATTTTGTCCTTTATATGGTTTGCCCCACAATCTGAGCGGCACCGGATACACAAATCGCAGCTTAAAGCCGGGAGCCGGCCGTGATATAATTCAGGGAGGCAAATTGGAGTTTGAAGCGGAGAACTGTAAAGGGAATCTGCTTTACTATGGATTTTTTAAGCATCTTCAGCGGCGGAAGACAGGTGTTCATCCGCACCAGATCATTTTTGAGAAAGAAAACACCGAAAATACCTACATCTCCTGGGAGGATAAAATGAAGCCCCGCATTGACCTGGATGAACGCCTCGCCCAGGAGGGGTACCAGGCTCTGGTTTCCCGCCGGGATGAAATGCTGTCTCTGGCTGAGGAGATCATCTGGCGGCACTGCCTGAACCCCAAAAGCGGCGACCTCATGTCCGAGGTGGATTCTTTCCCCGACATCCGATTTCTCACCGGGAATTATTATGTGGGAAGCGTGTCCTACGGTTATGTCTACCGGGACAAAAAGTACCAGGCATATCACATCAAGGAGGGCCGGCTGCGGCATAAGCACCACAACGGCAGGGAGTGGGTATCGGAATGGCTCCCCTTGGACAGCCCGGAGACCACCCGATATTACCAAATACTTCTCTCTCTCCGCCTCACTGGCGGCGGGGGCGGCGAGGAAGACGATTACATGGGCTTGGACCTGGAGGCGGAATTTGTGGAGCTGGGTGTTTCCCTGGAATTTGATGTACTTTCCCATGATGCGATTTAACGAATTTCAGTTTGCCAGGCAGTTATCCATGATGGATGACTGCCTGTTCAGCGTTTTGGCGAAGGGAGAATTGATCGGCACAAACAGCAAAAGGGAGGAGAAGTCCCTCTTGTTCTGGTAAAAACAGGGCCGTGCGCTTGCGCACGGCCCTGTTTCGCTTACTCCGCCGGGGACTCGCGGACGGGGGCGGCGGACTCCATTCCCCGGGCCGCCTGCACATCCGCGGGGGTGATGGACATCAGGTCCTCCCGGGTCACCTGCTCCATAGCCGCCAGGCGGTTGGCCTGGTTTACCAGAATCTGCTCGAAGATATTCCGCACTCCCCGGGCGTTGCCGAAGGAGGCGGGGTCTGTGTTCTCCTCTTCGATAAAGCCCCGCACCAGTCCCGCCGCCTCTGCCTCCAGGGTGTAGCAGCCCTTTTTGCACTGCATCTCGAAGATCTTCATCATCTCGTCCGGGGTGTAATCCGCGAAGTGGAGGAAGCGGTTAAACCGGGACTCCAGACCGGGGTTGGAGTGGATGAACCGGTCCATCAGGTCATCGTACCCCGCCGCGATGACCACCAGATCGTCCCGGTGGTCTTCCATGGCCTTGAGGATGGTGTCGATGGCCTCCTGGCCGAAGTCGTTCTCCGCGCCCCCGTTGAGGGCGTAGGCCTCATCGATGAACAGCACGCCGCCCAGGGCGGAGTCGATCACCTTTTTAGCCTTCAGTGCCGTCTGGCCCACGTAGCCCGCCACCAGGCCGCTGCGGTCCACCTCCACCAGATGCCCTTTGGATAAAATGCCAAGACTGTGGTAGATTCGAGCCATGATCCGGGCGACAGTGGTCTTGCCGGTGCCGGGATTGCCGGAGAACACCATGTGCAGCGAGAGGTCCGCCGCGGGCAGGTTCTGCTCTTTCCGCATCCTGTGGACCGTCACCATGTTGATGAGGTTCTTCACCTCTTTTTTCACCGGGGCAAGGCCGATGTAGCCCTCCAGCTCCGCCTGGAGATCCTCGATCTTCTCCGGGGGCGGGGGCGTCTCCGCCTCCGGGGGCTCCGTGGCGTCGTTCCCGGTGGAGGATGCCGTGTTCCCGGGCCGGTCCGCTTTGGGCTGGTCCGCCTGGGGCGCCGCCGGGGCCTCTCCGGGCGCGGCGGGGGTTCCCCAGAAATCCGCGCCCGTGCGGTTGAGGTTGTTCTCCGTCATGGTGCGGATCACCTCCAGCTGCTGGAGGATGATCTCATCCTTTTTGCTCACCTGTTTTCGGTCCAACGGTGTCACTCCTTTATAAGATGGTGCAGATTTGTGTGTCCCAAGGCCTGGAAGAGACATGCGGCCGCCAAACCCGTCACCGCTCCCGTGGCCAGGGATACCGCCAGCAGAACGGGCAGATAATACAGCGGCGCGGCGCTGCCCAGGGTCAGAACCGCGGCGGCTGTCTGGCCGCAGTTGTGGGCCGCCGCCCCGCCTACGGATACGCCATAGACGGAGAGTTTCCCCAGCCGGACCAGGCCGGTCATCACCAGCATGGCGGCAACGCCCCCCAAAAGGGAGAACAGCAGCGCGTTCATGTTCCCCGCAAACATGGCCCCCAGCAGGCACCGGGCGGTCAGAATCATCAGCGCCTGGGCGGGCCCCAGGGCGTACAGGGCAAATACCGTCACGATGTTGGCAAGGCCCAGCTTTACTCCCGGGATGGGAATGGCCAGGGCCAGGGGGAAGAGATTTTCCAGGTAGCTCAGGGCCAGGGCCATGGCCGTCAGGAGGGCGCACACGGTCAGCTGCTTTGCAGTCAGTTTCATCCGCCGCCTCCTAACCCAGAACGGCGTCTACGCCGCCGCCGTCCTCCGCCCCTGTCCCGGTGAGCTGGACAATGATCCGGGCCGGGAGACACACGATGCTCTGCCCGCCCCGGGTGATGAGCCCGGTGCGGACGCAGTCCTGGGTGGGGCAGTCGGCCCAGGCCGCCCGGACCCCGGCCTCCCCGAAGGGCTCCCGGTGGTCCGGCGGCGGATTCTCCATCCCCCGGAGGCCGTAGACCAGCTCCAGGGTGTAGCCGTTGTTGGAGTATGTCCTGGGGGCCTCCAGAAGATTTGACAGGGGGAAGCGGTCCGCCTCCCGTCCGTCGATGGTGACGATTACCGTTCCCGGCCCCCGCGCCGTTCCGGCTCCCCTCCAGACGGCCAGAGCGCTGCCGGCGGCCAGGGCAATTACCGCCAGGACTACCAGAGCGTCCCAGCCGTTGGGCCGCAGTTTAGGAGATGACTTCCAGAACATATCCGCTCTCCGTGTCAAAATCAAATTTCTCTGCAAGTCCGCCGGTGACCGCCACCCGGCCGTCCTCCGTCACAAGGACCAGCTCGAAGGGGTTTCCACCCCAGTTGCGCCAGAAATCCAGGGCCCGCTCCTCTCCCATGACAAACAGGGCCGTGGAGAAGGCGTCGCACATGGTCCCGGGCAGGTCGCTGTCTCCAGCGCAGTCTGCCACTACGGTGACGGAGGTGAGGCCGCTGTCGGCAGGAAAGCCGGTGGCAGGGTCAATGATGTGGTGATAGGTTTTTCCGCTCTCCTCAAAATACCGCTGGTAGCCCCCGGAGGTGACGGCAAAGGCGTTTTCCAGGAGCAGCACCCCCACAAAAGCATTCTGCTCCTGCGGCCGGGCCGGGTCCTGAACGCCCACCCGCCAGGGGGTGCCGTCGGGCCGGTTGCCCCAGACCAGCACGTTGCCGCCCAGAGTGGCCATGGCCCGGGGGATCTCGTACTCCCGGAAGAGGTCCGTCAGCCTGTCGGCGGCGTAGCCCTTGGCGATGCCGCCCAGGTCGATGGATTGACCCGGGGCCAGAGCGGCGGTCCGGTCTGTCACTTTCACAGCGGTTCCGTCCACCAGCTCCAGCAGCTTCTGAAGCTCCGCCTTACCGGGAACGCGGTATTCCGCCCCGCCGGCAAAGCCCCAGGCGGCCACCACCGGTGCCACGGTGATGTCAAAGGCCCCTCCGGTCTCCCGGCAGTACCTGTCCGCCGCCTCCAGCAGAGGAAACAGATCCTCTGCCTTTTCGCCCAGTTCCAGCGTTCCGGTCCCGTTGAGGCGGAAAACGGCGCTCTCCTCCTCCGTCCGGGAGAGCTGGGACTCCAGCTCCCGGATCAGGTCCTCCGAGGCGTAGGCCGCGGCGGTGCTCCGCTTTCCGTAGGTGGAGATGACCATGGCGGTGTCCATGGCGATGACCTGGATGCTCTCCTGAACCGTATCCGGGTCCACCGGGGGACCGAAACAGGCCGTCAGACTCAGGAGCAGGGGCAGAGCCAGTGTGATGCTGATCAAACGTCTCATATCATCCCTCGATTTTCTGTGTATCATCCTATCATGATAAGCAAAATAAATGGCATACTATACACAATATATCCATAGTATAGCATGTCCGCCGCCGTATCTCAACCACGGATTCCCGGCCCGCGGCAAAAATCTGTCAGCTTTATGCTTTTTTTCTTGCAAATTCGAAAAAAACCTGTTATACTATTCGGGTATGTTGGCGGGAGACTTCTCCCGCGGAGATGATCAGAAAGAAAAAACTCCCTGGAGGTCCTGATAAATGCCTAAGAATCCTAACCACCGTTCCAAGCCGGTCAAGCGGGACGAGCCCTTGACCGGAGCGATGAAATTTTTTCTGGCCGGCTGCGTGGCCGAGCTGTATCTCCTGATTGTCCGCCGTTTCTATGTGGGCGGCAGCGCCGTACAGCAGATTGCCTGGTATGACCGCTATTTCTGGATTCTGGCCGGTCTGGGCGCGGCTCTTTTTGTCTTGGGAGTCATTCTCAGCGCCATGTGGAAGACCGACAGGAAAAAGCGGGTGATCGGTTGGTATGCCGGCGGGAGCGGCGCCTTTCTGGCGGTCTCCGCTCTGCTGATCCGGGCCCTGAACGCCCCCATGGTGACGCTGCTGTCCGTTGTGGTCCCCGTGGTGATGCTGCTGGTGATTCTCTGGAGCCTCTATGACCGGGAGTGCGCCGTGGCCCTGACGATTCTGGGCGTCTCCCTGATTTTCCTGTGGGTCTGCCGCAGGACGTTTTCCAATATCAGCTACGGCGCCCTGATCCGGGTGATTGCCGTGCTCTTCCTGGTGCTGCTGGTTGCCGCCGTGTTTTTCTTCCGCAAGGCCGGCCAGAACGGCGGCCGGTTGGGTAAGCTCCGGCTCCTGCCCGCCGATGCCGATCTTCTGCCCATCTACACTGCCTGCGTATTGTCCGCCGTGGCCGTGGCGGCGGCGCTGATCAGCGTCAACATCGCCTATTACGCCATGTGGGTCCTGGCTGTGGTGGTCTTTGCGCTGGCGGTGTACTACACGGTCAAGCAGCTGTGACTTCATAAAATCATCCCCCTTCAGCGGATCGGCTGGTCCGGCCTGAAGGGGGATTTTTGTTTCAACGGGCTCTGTGCCGGCAGCGCTCAGAGGGGCTCCGCGTTCTCTCCGCCCCGAAGGCGGCGCAGGGCGAAGTTCAGGTTGAACAGTGACCCCAGGGCAAAGGCGGAGATCACGGTGCCCGCGCCCACCTGGCCGCCCAGGCGCCAGCCCGCAAGGACCACGGTCACCTCCACAATGGCCCGGCAGAAGCCCACGGAGCGCCGGGTCCGTTTTGCCAGGACCACCATCAGCGCATCCCGGGGACCTGCGCCCAGGGCGCTTTTCATGTACATCCAGGTGCCAAAGGCCAGCAGCTCCAGGCCGCCCAGCAGCATCAGCGCGCCGGACCAGAGATGCTCCATCACGGGAATCCAGCCCAGGTACAGGAGCAGGTCGATCAGGGGGCCGCAGATGAAAATGTTCCCCAGAGTCCCGATGCCGAAGCTCTCCTCGCAGGCAATGGCGATGACGATAATCACCGCCCCTACGATCACCGCGGCGGTGCCGTAAGTTATACCGAAGGTCTGGGCGAGCCCCTGCTGGAGAACGCTCCAGGGCTCCAGACCGATATTTGCCTGGAGCATCATGGTGATGCCCACAGAGCTGACTGCCAGTCCGCCCAGAAGCCACAACAGGCGGCGGCCGTATTCCCGAATCATAAAATTCATCCTCTCTCAGGTCTGGTTTGATCGATGGCGAAATGCCCAACGGCGAGAGACTTTTTGGCCGGTCAAGGCGATTTGACACAGCCATACTTTGCGTATGGCAAGAAAGATCAACGCGGAGCGGCGAAAAAAGGCCTGTCGATTGTGCGTTTTGGTATTTTTCAAACAAGGCCGCATATTGTACGTTTTCTCAGCACAGCGGCGCCGGATTTTTCCGGCGCCGCTGTGCCTGCAAACGCAGCTGTTACTTTTTGATCTGCGCCAGGTAGCGGTACACGCTGGCCTGAGAGCAGTGCAGTCCCGCCGCCACGTCCTTCACGGAGCCCTTGAGCAGGAAAATGCCGCTCTCTTCCAGGGCGGTAATGATCTGGAGCCGCTCGTCGGAGGTCAGCCGTTCCGCCGATACGCCCAGCCGCTCCAGCTCGTGGTGGATGGCGTCCAGGGCCACAGCCTCCGTGGAGTTGCGGAAGGTCTCCGGCCGGTGGGGGGAAGATGGAGACGGCGCGCCGCCGTTCATCTCCGGACGGGCCAGATTTTTGGCGAAGAGGTCCGGATGGCACAGGTTCATGATCTGCTCAACGATAGCCTGATAGCGGCTGTCGTCAAAGTTGATGCAGAGCATGCCGATCAGCCGTCCGTTCTGCTTGATGAACATGGTGCATGAGCGCAGCTGCTTGCCGTTGGCAGAGACGCCGGAATAGTGCAGGCGGTAGTCCTGGGTCTCGTAGCTCTTGTCCATCAGAATGCTGAGGGCCACGTTAGTCAGCGGCGCGCCGATCTCCCGCCCGCTGATGTGTTTATTGGCGATGGCAATAATAGAGCGGTTTTTGTCCGTCAAATCGTGGAGAGCCACCTCGTAGTCCGGCCCCAATGCCAGCCCGAGGAACTCCGTCAGCTTTACATACTGCTGCAGCAGCGCATTGGGAATATTCGGCATACGCCTCTCCCTTCCGCCCGCGTGGCGCGGGCAATTCCCCGGGGCGTCCTGTTCTTCTGTTTGATTTTCCTTACTATTATATTACGGAACGCCCTGCCTGTCAAAAGAATTTTTTCTCAGATTGAAAATTTCAGAGCTGACAGATTTTTATCTATCATTTCCATAAAATTTCTGTTTTAAAAATGTCTATTCGTACAAATCTCATAATATCCGTTGACAATTTTTTTCAATTCTGATAAAATAATTTCACGTTAGTAAGAGGAGGCTTATTATATGAAAGCGATTGTCAGCACAGACAAGGCCCCGGCAGCCATCGGTCCCTATGCCCAGGCCGTCAAGACCAATGGATTGATTATCACCTCCGGCCAGCTGCCCATCGATCCCGCCACCGGCGCGTTTCCCGAGGGGATCCAGGCCCAGACCAGGCAGTCTCTGACCAATGTCAAGGCTATTTTGGAAGAGGCCGGCCTCACGATGGACGCTGTACTCAAGACCACCGTGTTCCTCAGCGACATGAACAACTTCGGCGCCATGAACGAGGTGTATGCCACCTTCTTTACCGAGGGCAGCTTCCCCGCCCGCTCTGCGGTAGAGGTCGCCCGCCTGCCCAAGGATGCCTTGGTTGAGATTGAGGTCATTGCAGCACTGTAACCTCTGCCCGTCCTCAGGATGGATCCGGAGGACTCCGCGCATTGCATCAGAGGCACTGTCCGCCTGCCGAGGAGCCCTCTCCGGCTCCCGGCGACCGGGGTGTTCTTTTTGTGAAATTCCTGTGAGCGATACTGTCCGCCTGCCGTGGGGCTTTCTCCGGCGACCGGGGTATTCTTTTTTCAAAATTTTATTTTGGAGGTAATGCACCATGGACAAGAATATGACCAACTATCCCCTGGACGTCCCCGCTCCCCATCACTTCACTTTCGCGGTGCGCGATCTGCCCAAGGTCACCATCGAGCAGCGTGAGCGCGCTCTGAAGGCCACCCACTACAACGAGTTTGCCTTCCCCTCCGGCATGCTGACCATCGATATGCTGTCCGACTCCGGCACCACCGCCATGACCAACCACCAGTGGGCCAGCCTCTTCCTGGGCGACGAGGCCTATGGCCGCAACACCGGCTATTATGTCCTTCTCGACACCTTCCGCGACATCTTCGAGCGCGGCGGCGAGAAGAACTGGAAGAAGATCATCGACCTGGTCCGCACCGACTGCCGTGATGTGGAGAAGATGATGGACGAGGTGTACCTCTGCGAGTACGAGGGCGGATTGTTCAACGGCGGCGCCGCGCAGATGGAGCGCCCCAACGCCTTCATCATTCAGCAGGGCCGCGCCGCCGAGTCCGTGCTGATGGAGCTGGTCAAAAAGGTTCTGGCCCAGCGTCATCCCGGCAAGGTCTTCACCATCCCCTCCAACGGCCACTTTGACACCACCGAGGGCAACATCAAGCAGATGGGCTCCATTCCCCGCAACCTGTACAACAAGGAGCTGCTGTATGAGGTTCCCGAGGGCGGCAGCTATCCCAAGAACCCCTTCAAGGGCAACATGGACATCGAGAAGCTGGAGCAGCTGATCCAGGGCGTCGGCCCCGAGAACGTGCCCCTGGTGTTCATGTGCATCACCAACAACCCTGTCTGCGGACAGGCGGTCGCTCTGGCCAATATCAAGGCCACCTCCGAGGTCGCCCACAAGTACGGCATCCCCTTCGTGCTGGACGCCGCCCGCTGGGCCGAGAACGCATACTTCATCAAGATGAACGAGCCCGGCTATGAGAACAAGTCCATCGCCGAGATCGCCACCGAGATGTTCTCCTACTGCGACGCCTTCACCATGTCCGCCAAGAAGGACGGCCACGCCAACATGGGCGGCATGCTGGCCTTCCGTGACAAGGGCCTGTTCTGGAAGAACTTCTCCGACTTCAATGAGGACGGCACCATCAAGACCGACATCGGCGTTCTGCTGAAGGTCAAGCAGATCTCCTGCTACGGCAACGACTCCTACGGCGGCATGAGCGGCCGCGACATCATGGCGCTGGCCGTGGGTCTCTATGAGAGCTGCGACTTCAACTATATGGACGAGCGCGTGAAGCAGTGTGAGTACCTGGCCCAGGGCTTCTACAAGGCCGGTGTCAAGGGCGTGGTTCTGCCCGCCGGCGGCCATGCGGTGTACATCAACATGACCGAGTTCTTCGACGGCAAGCGCGGCCACGAGACCTTCGCCGGCCAGGGCTTCTCCATCGAGCTCATCCGCCGCTACGGCATCCGCACCTCCGAGCTTGGCGACTACTCCATGGAGTACGACCTGAAGACCCCCGAGCAGCAGGCCGAGGTGGCCAACGTGGTCCGCTTCGCCATTGACCGCAGCCGCCTCACCCAGGAGCATCTGGACTATGTCATCGCCGCCGTCAAGGCGTTGTATGAGGACCGGGAGAATATCCCCAACATCCGCATCGTCTGGGGCCACAACCTGCCCATGCGTCACTTCCACGCCTTCCTGGAGCCCTATCCCAACGAGGAGAAGTAATCCCATCCTATAATTCAGCGTAACTGCGCCGCGTGGAGAGTGCGCAGATCCCCTTTGAGCTGACAGGCGGCGTCCGCGAAAACTGAAATGTTCCAGCGGACGCCGCCTGTGGTTTTTTCACCGGCATCCATTTCCTGGAAGAGAAGCCCATGGGCTTCTCCCCGCCGTATTCCATACGGCGGGAGATGTGTGTAGAACGCAATTGAGAAAGAGGAGGAACTTGTTATGAGCAATGAGACCCTGCAGACCCGCGACGGGTTTAGAAGCCAGTGGGGCTTTATCCTGGCCTGTATCGGCTCCGCCGTCGGCATGGGCAACATCTGGCGCTTTCCCATCATGGTGGCCAAGTGGGGCGGCCTGACCTTCCTGATCCCCTATTTCATCATCGTCCTTCTGGTGGGCAACTCCGGCGTCATGGAGGAGTTCGCCCTGGGCCGCCGGGCCCAGGCCGGTCCCATCGGCGCTTTCGGCCACGCCACCGAGGCCAGGAACGGCAACAAGCGGCTGGGCGAGATCATCGGCATCATCCCCATCATCGGCTCTTTGATGCTGGCCATCGGCTACACCGTGGTTATGAGCTGGATCTTCAAGTATGCCTTCATGTCCATCACCGGCGGCCTGTATAACCTTGGTACCGACATGGGCGCCATCGGCGGCACCTTCGGCGGCGCAGCCCCTGAGGCTGAGACCCTGGGCGAGGCCATCGGCATGATGCTCAAGGGCGGCATCTTCGGCGTGGGCAACAGCATGTGGCTGATCATCGGCCTGGTGGTGGCCATGGTCATCATGGTCATGGGCGTGGCCAACGGCATCGAAGCCGCCAACAAGATCATGATGCCCGTGCTGTTCGGCCTGTTTGTCATTCTGGCTGTCTACATCGGCTTCCAGCCCGGCGCCTCCGAGGGCTACAAGTTCCTGTTCACCCTGGACCCCGCCGGCCTTGTGAATCCCCAGGTGTGGATCTACGCCTTCGGCCAGGCCTTCTTCTCTCTGTCCGTGGCGGGCAACGGCTCCGTGATCTACGGCTCCTACCTGCCCAAGGACGAGAGCATTCCCTCCTCCGCCCGGCGCGTGGCGTTCTTTGACACCATCGCCGCCCTGCTGGCCGCTTTCGTCATCATCCCCGCCATCGGCGCCTCCGGCTTCTCCTTTGAGGGCATCGGCACCCCCGACGGTATCAGCACCGGCCCCGGCCTGATGTTCGTGTATCTGGTGAATATCCTCAACGGGATGCCCGGCGGACGGATCGTCGGCATCGTCTTCTACGTGGCCGTTCTCTTCGCCGGCCTGAGCTCCATCGTTAACCTGTATGAGGCTCCCGTGGCCACTATGCAGGAGCAGTTCAAGCTCAAGAGAGGTCCCGCCGTGGCCGTGATTGGCATCGTCGGCGTCGTGGTCGCCCTGCTGATTCAGCCCTGGACCTCCCAGTGGATGGACATGGTCTCCATCTACATCTGCCCCCTGGGCGCCGGTCTCGCCGCCATCATGTTCTTCCTGGTCCTGCCCCGCAAGGAGGCCCTGGAGGAGGTCAACCGCGGTGCCAAGAAGCCTGTGGGCAAGTGGTTCGAGTACCTGGGGTATCTCTTCATCGCCATGTGCTTCATTGCCCTGGTGGCCGGAGCCATGCTGGGCGGCATCGGCTGATCCCTATTCTTCCATTCACCGTCACACTTTCTCCCTATATGGAACACCCGCCGTCCAGAAGGACGGCGGGTGTTCCCCCTTGTGAGAAGAAGCGCCCCGGCCTGCGGCCGGGGCGCTCTGTGCTTTTTGGAAAGCGGCGGCCTATCTCCTGCGGGAAGATGCCCGGCGGGCCTCCCGCCGCCTGTTTTTCCGCTCCGCCCGGCGGGCCAGGACCTCGCTGCACTTGTCAAACAGCCGCTCCAGCAACATCTGGACAGGCACCACCAGCAGGGCCATGGCCGCCAGCACCAGCCACCCGGCAAAGGACAGCCCCGAGAGGGACAGGGAGAACACGTCCCCGAAGAACACCACCGCGGTCAGCATCGCCGCGCTCATGGACACCAGCAGAATCGTCCGCTTCAGATCCAGAGGCCGGGCGGCATAGTAGATCACCGTCAGGCAGTTGACGGCCATAATCACCACGCAGATGGTGGACAGCTCCTGAAGCTCCAGTCCCAGGGCGTAGACGAAGAGCTCCGCGAACAGCACCACGAAAATGGCCGTCAGTCCGCCGGGGAAGGACTTGCGGAACACGTTGTGGAGAAATTTTCCCTGGACCAGGTCGTGGTTGGGCTCCAGGGCCAGGAAGAAAGAGGGAATGCCGATGGTCAGCGACGAGATCAGCGTCAGCTGGATGGGGATGAAGGGATAGGGGAAGTCGGCGAAGAGGGTGATGATGGCCAGGAAGAAGGAGAGGATGTTCTTCACCAGATACAGCGCCGAGGCCCGCTGGATGTTGTTGATGACCCGGCGGCCCTCCGCCACCACCTTTGGCATGGCGGCAAAGTCGCTGTCCAGTAGCACCAGCTGGGCCACCTGGCAGGCGGCGTCCGCGCCGGAGGCCATGGCAACGCCGCAGTCCGCGTCCTTCAATGCCAGCACGTCGTTGACACCGTCGCCGGTCATGGCCACGGTGTGGCCCTGGCTCTGGAGGGCCCGGACGATCTTCCGTTTCTGGTTGGGCACCACCCGGCCGAACACCGTGTACTGCCGGACTGCCTGGGTGATGTCGGCGTCGGTTTTCAGCTCCCGGGCATCCACCCAGCGCTCCGCGTTTTGGATGCCCGCCTGACGGGCGATGGCGGAGACCGTTACCGGCTCGTCGCCGGAGATGACTTTCACGTCCACCCCCTGGTCGTGGAAGTAGGCGAAGGTTTTGGCCGCCCCGGGCCGCAGGGGATTCTCCAGCACCAGCAGGGCCATGGGCAGCACCAGGCCCCGGAGACGGCCCTCCTCCGCCCCGTCGCACTGGGCCAGCAGCAGCACCCGGCAGCCCTGCTCCGTGTAGGGGCGGATCTGCTGTTTCAGCGGCTCCAACTCGCCGCCCAGCACGTACTCCGGCGCGCCGATCACATAGGCCCCCCGGCCCGCGAAATTGACGGCGCTCCACTTTGTAGCGGAGGAAAACGGCACCGTCTCCCGGCTGGGCCAGGCGGGGCCGTAGGAGAACTTTTCCGCGATGGCCCGGGCGGTGTCGTTGTCCGGCTCCATACAGCGGTAAAAGGCCCCCAGGGTGTCGGCGATGTCCGCTTCACTCCAGGCGTCCGGGTCCAGGAGCGCTACCTCCCGCACCCGCATCTGTGGACAGGTGACAGTGCCGGTCTTGTCCACGCAAAGCACATCCACCCGGGCCAGGGTCTCAATGGCGCTCATCTCATGGATGAGGGTCCTGTTCTGGGCCAGCCGCACCACGCTGACGGCCAGGGCCACGCTGGTCAACAGAAACAGCCCCTCGGGGATCATGCCGATGAGGGCTGCCACGGTGGACACCACCGACTGCCGCAGCCCCAGATCCTGGGTGACGAATTGGGTGTAGAACAGTGCCCCGCCGATGGGGATCAGAACCACGCCAATGAAGCGGATCAGGTGATCCAGGGAGCGCATCATTTCGCTCTTGCCGGGGCCGGCGTCCTTTTTGGCGGCCAAGGTCAGCTTGGCCGCGTAGGAGTCCGCCCCCACCTGGTCTAATCTCGCCCGGCATTTGCCGGAGATGACGAAGCTGCCGGAGCGCAGGCTGTCCCCCGGTCCCTTGGCGATGGCGTCCGCCTCGCCGGTAATCAGAGCCTCGTTCACCTGCGCCTGCCCGGAGAGCACCGGCCCATCGGCGGGAATCTGGCACCCGGCGGTGAGCTCAATCACGTCCCCCCGCACCAACTGGTCCACCGGCAGATCCGTGACTTTGCCGTCCCGCACGGCCCGGACCGTGGCCGCCGACAGCAGTGACAGCTTCTCAATGGTCCGCTTGGAGCGGATCTGCTGGACGATGCCGATGACGGCGTTGGCCGCCACAATGAAGAGGAAGGTCATATCCTTCCAGTCCCCCACCAGCAGCAGGCACACCGCCAGCACTACGAAGATCAGATTGAAGTAGGTCAGCAGGTTTTCCCGTATAATCTGCCGGTCAGACTTGGTGGGGGACTCCACCGGGCGGTTGTCCCAGCCCGCCTCCGCCAGCTCCCGGGCCTGGGCGGAGGTCAGTCCTTTGTCCGGCGCCGGGTCAAGGCGGGGAATCTCCTGGCGGACGGGCTCTGTCCGCTCCGGGATTGATCTTCTTTTCATGGAACGCCCCCTCTGTCGAATTTTGCCTGATTGGGTTCATTATAGCAATTCTGCCCCCGTTTGTACAGAGTATCTCCCAAAATCCGGATTCAAAAACGGAGAGAGGCCGATGCCTCTCTCCGCTTCTTCGTTCCGCCGGACTGCTTCACTCAGTTTACCTGGGGCAGCTGGTCAAAGCTGGCCTGGAGCTCGGCGTCGGTGGGGATATAGTCCGTCATCTCGCCGTTATGGAATTTCTCATAGGCCACCATGTCGAAGTAGCCGGTGCCCGTCAGACCGAAAACGATGGTCTTGGCCTCGCCCGTCTCCCTGCACTTCAGGGCCTCGTCGATGGCCGCCCGGATGGCGTGGCTGGACTCCGGAGCGGGGAGAATGCCCTCCACCTGGGCGAACTGCTCCGCCGCCTCAAAGACACGGGTCTGCTCCACGGCGACCGCCTCCATCAGCCCGTCGTGGTACAGCTGGGAGAGGACGGGGCTCATGCCGTGGTACCTGAGGCCTCCGGCGTGGTTGGCGGAGGGAATGAAGCCGCTGCCCAGGGTGTACATCTTGGCCAGGGGACAGACCATGCCGGTGTCGCAGAAGTCGTAGGCGAACTTGCCCCGGGTGAAGCTGGGGCAGGAGGCAGGCTCCACGGCGATGATGCGGTAGTCCCGCTCGCCCCGCAGCTTCTCGCCCATGAAGGGGGAGATGAGGCCGCCCAGGTTGCTGCCGCCGCCGGCGCAGCCGATGATGATGTCCGGCACCACGCCGTATTTATCCAAGGCCGCCTTGGTCTCCAGGCCGATGACGGACTGGTGCAGCAGCACCTGGTTCAGAACGCTGCCCAGCACGTAGCGGTAGCCGGGGCTGCTGGTGGCGGCCTCCACAGCCTCGCTGATGGCGCAGCCCAGGGAGCCGGTGGTACCGGGGTGCTCTGCCAGGATCTTTTTGCCGATCTCCGTCTCCATGGAGGGGGAGGGGGTGACGGAGGCGCCGTAGGTCCGCATGACCTCCCGGCGGAAGGGCTTCTGCTCGTAGCTGACCTTCACCATGTAGACTTTGCAGTCAAGACCCAGGTAGGCGCAGGCCATGGAGAGGGCCGTGCCCCACTGGCCGGCGCCGGTCTCGGTGGTGACGCCCTTGAGGCCCTGGCTTTTGGCGTAGTAGGCCTGGGCGATGGCGCTGTTCAGCTTGTGGGAGCCGGAGGTGTTGTTGCCCTCAAACTTGTAGTAGATCTTGGCCGGGGTCTGGAGCTTTTCCTCCAGGCAGTAGGCCCGCACTAAGGGGGAGGGACGGTACATCTTGTAGAAGTCCCGGATCTCCTGGGGAATGGGGATCTCCCGGGTGGTGTTGTCCAGCTCCTGGCGGATCAGTTCGTCGCAGAACACGCCTCGCAGGTCCTCATAACCCATGGGAGCTCCGGTGCCGGGGTTCACCAGGGGGGCGGGCTTCACCTTCATATCGGCCCGGACGTTGTACCATGCCCGCGGCATCTCGTCCTCGGTGAGGTAAATCTTGTAGGGGATCTTGATTTCGGTTTTCATGGCGTTTACTCCTTTCAATGATCGGTCCCCTCTGAGAGGATGCGTCAAAAAAAGACCTTCATCCCAACGTAAAGGACCTGTGACAGGTTCCTTTGGGACAAAAGTCTTAAAACTTCTGCGGTGCCACCCAAATTGGCGATAAAAATCGCCCGCTCGGCGGTATGCCAGCACATACCTTTCCTTGGTAACGGGGGAAAAGCCCGTCGGAGCTTACTTCGTTGAAAGAAACTCCACCGCTCCATTTCCGCCTGACGGCAAAAATTCCACTCGGTTTCGTTCCTTTCTCCTCTCCCCACAGGGGAACGGTTCGGCCCGCCCTCGGCAGTCCATTCACCGGAGTTGTTCCTGCCGCCCTCGCACTGCCGGCGGCTCGCTGGGAGAAACGCGTTCTGGCTACTCGTCTGCGTCATCGGTTTTTGCTGTGAACTTGAACGCAGTATAAACCCGGCGGAGGCGGTTGTCAACCCCATGACGGCAGGTTTTTCGGATGTGATAAAATTTGATGAGAAATAAATGGTATTTTTATAACTTCTTGAGAAAAAATGCGGCGGATGAGAGAAACGGCAAAAAAACGGGCTGGCCATTCCTAGAGAGGGAATGGCCAGCCCGTTTCGCGCCTGCTCAGCCGCCCAAATAGGCCTTCTTGATAGCCGGGGAGGCCAGCAGCTCCGCACCGGTGCCGGCGGTGACCACCTTGCCGGTCTCCAGCACATAGCCCCGGTCTGCCACGGACAGTGCCGCCTGGGCGTTCTGTTCCACCAGCAAAATGGTGGTGCCGCCCTCGTGGAGGCGCTTGATGATGTCAAAAATCTGCTCCACCAGAATGGGGGCCAGGCCCATGGAGGGCTCATCCAGCATCAGGAGCTTCGGGTGGCTCATCAGCGCCCGGCCCATGGCCAGCATCTGCTGTTCGCCGCCGGAGAGGGTGCCCGCCACCTGCTTCCGCCGCTCCTTCAGGCGGGGAAACTGCTGGTAAACCATCTCCAGGTCTGCCGGATTGGGCTTGCCGCTTTGGGTGTAGGCACCCATCTCCAGGTTTTCCTGAGTGGTCATCTGCAAAAAGACCCGCCGTCCCTCCGGCACCAGGGCCAGTCCCCGGGAGACCACCTTGTGGGCGGGGACCTTGCCCAGATCCTCCCCCAGGAAGGTGACAGAGCCGGTTTTGCTCCGCAGGAGGCCCGAGATGGTGTTCAGCGTGGTGGACTTGCCTGCGCCGTTGGCGCCGATCAGCGTGACGATCTCCCCCTGGGAGACCTCGAAGGACACGCCCTTGATGGCGTGGATGCTGCCGTAGTAGACGTTGATATTGTCGACTTTCAGAATCGTTTCCATGTCACGCCTCCTTCTGCTTGCCCAGGTATGCCTCGATGACCTTCGGGTTCTTCTGGATGTCCTCCGGACTGCCCTTGGCGATGACCCGGCCGAAGTTCAGTACGCAGATACCTTCGCAGATATTCATCACCAGGTTCATGTCGTGCTCGATCAGCAGTACGGCGATCTGGAAGGTGTCCCGGATCTTGCGGATATTCTCCATCAGCTCCGCCGTTTCGGAGGGATTCATGCCCGCCGCCGGCTCATCCAGCAGCAGCAAGGAGGGGTTGGTGGCCAGGGCCCGGACGATCTCCAGCCGGCGCTGGGCGCCGTAGGGCAGAGCGCCGGCCTTCACGCCCGCCAGATCCTCCATGCCGAAGAGGGAGAGGAGCTCCAGCGCCCGCTCATGGGCCACTTTCTCCTCCTTCCAGTAGCCCGGCAGGCGGAAAATGCCGCTCCACATGTTGTAGTGCATCTGGGTATCCATGCCAACCTTTACGTTGTCCTCCACGCTCAGGTCCTGGAAGAGGCGGATGTTCTGAAACGTCCGGGCGATGCCCGCCCGGTTGACCTTCATGGTGTCCATGCCGTGGGTGTCCACGCCGTCCAGCAAAATGGTGCCTTTGGTGGGCTGGTAGACCTTGGTCAGGAGGTTGAAGACCGTGGTCTTGCCCGCGCCGTTGGGGCCGATGAGACCGGCAATCTCCGTGCGGCCGATGGTGAGGTTGAAGTCCTCCACGGCCTTCAGTCCGCCGAAGGTGATGCCAAGGCCGATGCACTCCAGAATGGGGCGCTTGTCGATGTCCCGGTCCGGAATCATGCTGCCGGAGGGGATGGGGACCAGTTTGGAAAGCATGTCAGACGGCCTCCTTTCCTTGCTGCTTGCGGGGCTTGAAGCGGCCGAGGAAGTTTTTCAGGGTGGGGTTGTTGGTGGCCAGCATCACCAGGATCAGCACGATGGCGTACACCAACATCCGGTAATCGGAGAACTGGCGCAGAGCCTCTGGCAGGATATAGAGGACGGCGGCGGCAATGATGGAGCCCCAGATATTGCCCAGGCCTCCAAGCACCACATAGACCAGCACCAGGATGGAGGTGTTGAAGTCAAATTTGCTGGCTACAAGGCTGCTGTAATTCAGGCCGAACAGGGCCCCGGAGGCCCCCGCCAGGGCGGCGGAGGTGATGAAGGCGATCAGCTTGTACTTGGTGACGTTGACGCCGATGCTCTCCGCGGCGATGCGGTTGTCCCGGATGGCCATGACCGCCCGGCCGGCGCGGCTTCGCACCAGGTTCAGCACTACCACCAGCGTGACCATCACCAGCAGGAAGCCCGCGCCAAAGGTGGCCAGCTTTTCTGTGCCGGTGGCGCCCTGGGCGCCCTTGATGATGGTGACAGCGCCCGGGCTCATGTGCAGATCGTCGATGGTCAGGGTGCCGCTGATGTTGAAGGCCATATGAAGGCCGTTTTCATCATAGCCCACCAGCAGGCAGTTGATGAGCTCCTTGATGATCTCGCCGAAGGCCAATGTGACGATGGCCAGATAGTCGCCCCGGAGCCGCAGTACCGGCACGCCCACAATGAGGCCCGCCAGGGCGGCGAAAAGAGCGCCGGCGATCAGTGCCGCCAGCAGCCGCACCCAGGCCACGGGCATGGCGCTCTGGAGGCTCATGGCCACGATGATGCCGGAGAATGCCCCCACACTCATGAAACCGGCGTGGCCCAGGCTCAGCTCGCCCAGGATGCCCACTGTCAGGTTCAGGGAAACCGCCATGACAATGTAGCAGCAGATAGGCACCAGCATACCGGTGAGAGAGCGGTTCAGAAGACCCTGGCTTCTCAAAAGAGAGACGATGAAGAAGGCGGCGATGACGCCAAGATATGTGGCGAAGTCCACCTTGGTGGTGGTTTTCAGAGATTTCAGCTTTTTCATGTCCGCCACCTCAGACTTTCTCGGGCACGTATTTGCCCAGGAGACCCGCGGGCCGTACCAGCAGCACCACGATCAGCACGGCGAAGACAATGGAGTTGGCCAGCTGCATGGAGATATAGGCCTTGGCCATGGATTCGATGATGCCCAGCAGCAGTCCGCCCAGGAAAGCCCCGGGAATGGAGCCGATGCCGCCGAATACCGCGGCGGTAAAGGCCTTGATGCCGGGCATGGAGCCGGTAGTGGGGGAGAGGCTGGTGGTATAGGAGCACAGCAGCACGCCGGCAATGGCGGCCAGGGCGGAGCCAATAGCAAAGGTCATGGAGATGGTGCGGTTGACATCAATGCCCATCAGCTGGGCTGCGCCCTTGTCCTCGGAGCAGGCCCGCATGGCTTTGCCCATCTTGGTCCTGCTGGTGAAGAGGGTCAGGCCCACCATGATCACGATGCAGGCTGCCACGGTCAGAAGGGATACGTAGGGGATGGTCAGCTGGCCGTCAAAGAGCTTCAAGGTGCCGGAAGCCACGGAGGCATACATCCGGGGATTGGCCCCCCAGACCTGGAGGGCGGCATTTTGAAGGAAATAGCTGACGCCGATAGCGGTGATCAGTACCGCCAGGGAGGGGGCGTCCCGCAGGGGCTTGTATGCCAGCCGCTCAATGACCACACCCAGGATGGTGCACACCACCATGGCCAGCAGAATCGCCGCCACAGAGGGGACCCCCAGGGAGGTCATGGCCACCAAGGAGACATAACCGCCCACCATGATGACGTCGCCGTGGGCGAAGTTCAACATTTTGGCAATGCCGTAGACCATGGTATAGCCCAGGGCAATGATGGCGTAGATGCTCCCCAGGCTGATCCCGCTGATCAGGTAGGAGAGAAATTCCATAGTATCATACCTCTCTTTTCTCAGATTCACCCATGGCAAAAACAGGGGCGGCAGGAGGAGGGACAGCGGCAGAGGTCCGCCGCCGCTGTTTTCGCCATGGCTGCGGTGTTCCGGCGTCCGCCGGGAGGCTTGTGCTTCCCGGCGGACCGCCTGATTGCTTGGAAAGTCGGCCGCTGAAATCAGGGAGTGACGTACACGCCGTCCTTGATGACCACGGCCATGGGGGCCTTGGAGACCTCGCCGGTGGAGGACCAGGTCATGCCCTGGCCGGTGAGGCCGTCCACGGAGATGGTGGGCATGACGGAGATAATGGCTTCGCAGATCTCCTCGGCGCTCATGTCGCCGGAGCAGCCGGCGGCCTGAAGGGCCTCGTAAACGATATACACGGCGTCATAGCCGTCGGCGGCGAACTGGTTGGGGGTCTCGCCGTAGAGCTCGTTGTACTTGCTGACAAAGCTCTGGGTGCGCTCGTCAGTGGCGTCGGCAGAGAAGGGGGTCAGCAGCATGACGCCCTCGGCCAGTTGGGTGTTGAAGCCGGGCTGGGTCAGGATGCCGTCCATGCCGTCCACGCCGAAGAAGGTGGGAGCATAGCCCATCTGGTCAGCCTGGGTCAGGATGACGGAGGCCGGCTCATAGTACATGGGCAGGAAGATCAGGTCGGCGCCGGCGGACTTGGCGGCGGTGAGCTGCACGGAGAACTCGGTCTTGGTGGACTCGTTGAAGGTGGTCTCGCTGACGATCTCCAGGCCCTTGCTGGCAGCCTCGGCCACGAAGGTGTCCCGGATGCCCTGAGAGTAGGCGTCATCGTTCTTGTAGATGATGGCCACCTTGGCCCCGGACATATTCTCGGAGATATAGTCGGCGGAGCCGGTGCCCTGGTTGGGGTCGGTGAAGCAGACCTGGAAGGTGTTGTCCTTGCCGGAGATGACGTCGGTGGAGGAGGCGGAGGGAGTCAGGGTGAACACCCGGTCATTGTAGGTCTCTGCGGCTACGGCGATGCAGGGGCCGGTGGTGACGCAGCCAACCAGAACCTGCATACCCCAATCCATCAGGGTGTTGTAGGCGTTGACGGAGATATCGGGGGTGTGCTGGTCGTCCTCAGCCTGGAACTCCAGGGTCACGCCGCTGTTCAGGGCATTGATCTCGTCCACGGCGATCTTGGCGCCGTTCATGGCCGCGTTGCCGTAAATGGCGGCGCCGCCGGTCAGGGGCCCGATGCCGCCGATCTTGAAAGTGCCGCTGGCACTGCCGCCGGAGGGCTGGGCAGCATCGGCGGAGGCGGGGGGATTGTCATTGGTGGCGGGGGTATCATTACCGCCGTTGCCGCCGCAGGCGGCCAGGCTCAGCACCATGGCCAGAGCCAGCAGGATGCCAAAAAACTTCTTCATCATACTTTCTCCTTTTAATTCAAATTGGATTTGATATATAAAAAAGCGGCTCCGCCACAAGAGCGGTGCCGCATTGCTGTCCGTCTTACGGAACGCGACTTACCTCTTGGGCGTGATTGGATGGAAAACCAGCAGGACCGCCAGCAGAACCAGGATGGCCAGTACCAGGGAATTGGACAGGCCGCCCAGAATTACCAGGGAAATTACAACAAAAATGGACGCCAGAATAATGGCGTCCAGAATATTGATAACAGCGCGGAAAGCGGCGTGCGCGCAGGCACAATGCGTATGGGAAGCAGAGGCGTCCATGGAGCCGGCGGACGCCTGATAAGACATTGTATCCATGCTGTACATTCCCATAGCGGTCATAGCCCGGCTCCTTTCCGAAAACTTCTGTTTCATTTTTTCATATTGTACCGAAGCGCCGGGCAGAAGTCAATGGGCGTTTTTGTTAGAACTTTTTTGGGAAAAGCGGGTCATTTCTGTATAATTAGTTCATAAACCAGCGGAAAATGAGAAATGATTTCGCAGGATGAGAGAAAATTCCAATTCAACGCGCCGGAGGGCAATTTTCACACAGCTGATTTTGCGGGACCACAGATCCCGCAGAACGCCGCCGGCGGCTTCGCGTTCTCGTGATATGCGGAAAGTTTCGACGTAGAAACCAATAGGAATGCTATGATTTGCTTACGAATATATTTAGAAAATATTTGTAAATTACATTAGAAAGGAGCTCTGCATCTGTGCCGTCAAAACCCGTGCTTTCAGAGGATGATAAAAGAGCCGTCCGCGAGAGGCTGAGAGGGCTGTGTGAGGAGTGCTGGATCGCGCAGGAGTATAAGAGGACAAGCATCAAAAATCTGTGCGGTCAGGCGGCAATTTCCATTGGTACATTCTACACCCTCTACCCCTCAAAGGAAGATCTGTTTTTTGAGACCATCGAGACGATCCAGGCAAGACTGGCAGAAAAAGTCCTTGATATCAACAGACGCAGTCAGTCCAAAGAGGGATTCGCGCGGTCCATCAAAGAGCTGTTCCGGGAATATGACAGCAAACCCTTTTTGTACAATGTCAATTCACCGGATTTTCAATCCTTTGTCACCAAGCTGCCGGAGCGGATGACCGGGAAGATCAAGGTTGACAGTTTCGCGTTTTTTGAACAGGCCGTCCAGGCGGCCAACCTTACCTTGAAAATGGAGCGGTCCCAGGCGTATGGGATCTTGAGTGCGCTGCTGTCAACCGCCGGCGCAAAAGAGACCCTCTCTGCTGCCTGCGATTATTTTGCCGTGTTTGACTGTATGACAGACACCCTTGTGTCCAGTATTTTTCAGTGAGAAAAATTTGCGTAAAGAAGGAGACTTGTACTATGAGTTTTTCAATTTCTGACTTCATCCCTGTTCCAAAAGCAAAGTGGGTAGAGGGCATGATTTTTTCTGCAAAGCATTTGGAGCACATGAACAAGAATATTTCAAACTGCTTTATATGCCAGAAGCCATGATTATATATCGTTTCTTTTTTGAAGGAATCGGCCTCACTGACGCATGGTGGGCTGCATGTTCTAGTCTTACTGATGACGAGATGGAAATTGCTAAACCCATTATTGAAAAAATGTTTTTATAGACATCCAGAGCAAAACCGATAGCAATAACGTGTTAAATGTTTTGCACTATTATTGTATTACTAGAGATAATGCAGAAGAAATGATGGGAAATCACTAAATACTTCAATATCTGTGTAAAAATTGGGAAAATGATAAAATTAGGCCGATTTTACCTGAGCAAGAATCGACTTTCCTGCGCAGGTAAAATTTGTTCAGATAAATTTACCCTTGACAAATGCTCCCTGAGGACAACATTTCCGGCAAGCTGCCCGGTGATTGGTCTATCAAGCTGTCCTGTGACTATGAACAGGAGCAGACACAGTTAAAGACTATTGTGGAAACCTTGGGGCGGGAAGTGAAACAGCGGGAGCAGAAAAAAACCAACGTCGGGAAGTTCATTTCTGCGGTGAAGAAGTACATGGACATGACCCGGCTTGACGCCACCATCCTGCGTGAGTTCATGGAACAGATCGGGGCGTCCGACACGTACACGACCGACGAACAGCAGAAGCGGGTGAAAATCCGGGGAATTTAGATACTCTATAACTTCATTGGTGCGCTTGATTTTGAGGAAGCGCGGGAGGAATCCCAAACTGCCCAAAACCAAAATAATGCGAGGGCCGGCACAGCTTGACGCTATGCCGGCCCTCGCTTAAAATGTTTTCTTACGTCACCGCTCCGTCCGGCGCGGGGCTTAAAAGTTTTCCTTAAGCCTTTAAAGCAGGCCCCGCCGGAAGCCGAACACAGCGATTCCGATGGGAAGAGGAGTAAAGCGGGAGAGTTCCCGCCGCCAGACAGCAACGGAGCAGAGTGAAGTTCCTTCTGCCAACCTTGTGCGGCGCGGGGACGGAGTCCCTGTGTTACGCCTCCGCCAATGCCTTGGCCTCAGCGATGGCCTTCTCCTGGGCCGCCGGCGGGCAGTCCTCATAGCGCACGAAGTGGA
>NZ_CAJULS010000009.1 GCF_910587525.1 uncultured Oscillibacter sp.
AGTGGCCGCCCACGACCCGTTTGCACATGCCCTCGCCGCCGAAGTGGTCGCCGCCCGTGCCGTCCCGGTGGCCCTGGCCCGCGGCGAAGAACAGCGTCAAGTCGCGGGGGTGCCCGGTTTCCTCAAAACGCTTTTCCAGCGCCTTGGTCAGCGCCTCGGGGCAGGCGCAGCTGACAAAGCCGCCGGTGGTGACGGTATCGCCGTCCCTGACCATCAGCGCCGCTTCCTCGGCGGTAATCACACGAACTTTTTTCATGCTTTCCGAACTCCTTTTCCTGTGATAGAATAGGCCTTGTTTGAAAAAAGTCTAAACGCCCAAACGGCGGATCATTTTCCGCCACTCTGCGTTAAATTTTCTTGCCGGGCGTCAGCCCGCCCGCGAAAATTTGCCTTGATTGGCGAAAAAATCTCTCACCGTTGGGCATTCCGCCAATTTTCAAACAAGGCCTAGAGGCGTTTACTTGTTCTGGAAATGCTTTTCCTTCCGCTTCTCCAGGAAGGCGCCCATGCCCTCCTTCTGGTCCTCGGTGGCGAAGCACATGGCAAAGAGCTCGTTCTCCAGGGCGATGCCGTCGTCAATGTCCATCTGCATCCCCCGGTCGATGCAGGCCTTGGAGTACTTCACCGCGATGGGGGCGTTCACCGCAAAGGACTGGGCCATTTTCACCGCGGCGTCCAGCAGCTCCTCGGGGGCGTAGACCTCGTTCACCAGGCCGATGGCCTTGGCCTCGTCGGCGCTGATGACCTTGCCGGAGAAAATCAGCTCCTTGGCCTTGGCAACGCCCACCCGGCGGGGGAGGCGCTGGGTGCCGGAGAAGCCGGGGGTGATGCCCAGGCCCACCTCGGGCTGGCCGAACTTGGCGCCGCCCTTGCCCTCGGCGTTGGGACCGGCGGCCAGGATGATGTCGCAGCTCATGGCAATCTCACAGCCGCCGCCCAGGGCGAAGCCGTTCACCGCCGCGATGGTGGGAATCTCCAGCTTCTCGATGCGGCGGAACAGGGCGCTGCCCCGCTGGCCCCACTTGCGGCCCTGGGCCACGTCCATGGGCTTCTGCTCGCCGATGTCCGCGCCGGCCACAAAGGAACGGCCCTCGCCGGTGAGGATGAAGGCCCGCAGCTCCGTGTCCTTCTCCACCTCGGAAATCAGCTGCTCCAGTTCTCCCACGACGGTGGAGTTGAGGGCGTTCAGCGCCTCGGGGCGGTTGATGGTGGCAATGCCGATGTTGTCCTGCTTCTCATAGCGAACGGTCTGATACATGATGGCTCCTCCTTAAAATATGTTATCCTTTGGCGGCACTTGCGCCGCCATCCCTCTTGTATCTAAATTATTATAGCAATTTATATGCCAGTTTTCAAGTTGATTTTGCTGGAATTGGAGCAGACTTTCTGTCACATTCCACGAAACGAGCCGGTGCTTTCCCCTGTAGTTCCCCTTGTTTTTTCATTTTCTCCGCTGCACGTCAATCCGCCTATTCATTTCTGAATAGATCTTGCGTGCCCTGAAATACGGCCCCTTGCCAATTTATTTTGTGGTGGAGGTACAATTTTCGACCGGAATTCTGTCTATTCCGCCCACAGGTTTTCCATACCCCCCCTCTTCCTATTCAGTTTTGAATATGATATACTCAAAACTGAATAACCCCACCCTGCCCAATACCCCAAATTTGGAAAGGAGCTGTCCGCCATGCCCCAGATCCCCCCCCTGCCCTATGCATTTGAGGAGGACATCAACCTCAAGAGCCTCTTCGACATCATCAGCCCGGAGAACAATCTGGTCCTGGCGGACGACATGATGCTCTCCGATGCCAAGGGCATCATTCTGCGGGTCAGCGAGACCTACGAGAAGAACTTCGGCTTCACCCACAACTCCATTGTGGGCCGCTCCGCCTTTGACCTGGAGGCGGACGGCACCTTTGTCCCCTGCATCACGGCGGACGTTATCCGCCAGAAGCGGAAGATCACCACCACCCAGACCATCAACCGCATCCACAAGAACGTGATGACCGTGGGCATCCCCCTGTTTGACGCTGGGGGGGAGCTGAAATACGTCATGTGCTTCAACACAGTCTCCATGGAGCAGATCAACAGTATTCAGCGCAACTACCGCAGTATGCAGGACTCTCTGCTGCAATACTCCCAGGAGATCGCAGAGCTGCGCCTCCGGGCCACCGCCACCAGCCTGATTTTCAAGAGCGCTCCCATGCAGCGTCTCCTGACCCTGATGCAGAACACCGCCAACACCAAGGCCAACATCCTCATCACCGGTGAGACCGGCGTGGGCAAAAGCGCCGTTGCCAAGGCTATCCACGCCATGAGCAGCCGGGCCTCCGGTCCCTTCATCGAGGTCAACTGCGCGG
The DNA here is from genome assembly GCF_910587525.1 of uncultured Oscillibacter sp. Lineage (GTDB taxonomy): Bacteria > Bacillota > Clostridia > Oscillospirales > Oscillospiraceae > Oscillibacter. The sequence goes on from NZ_CAJULS010000009.1 coordinate 2,358, forward strand.
TCCTCCATGAAAACCTCATTGAATCAGAGCTTTTCGGCTACGAGAAGGGCGCCTTCACCGGAGCGTCCTCCTCCGGCAAGATCGGCAAAATCGAGCTGGCCAACCACGGCACGCTGTTCCTGGACGAGATCGGCGAGCTGCCGCCCCACATCCAATCCAAGCTCCTCCAGCTGATCCAGGAAAAAACCATCGAGCGCCTCTCCGGCACCCGGAAGATTGAATTGGACTTCCGGCTGCTGGTGGCCACCAACCGGGACCTGGAGGACGCCGTGCGCCGGGGCCTCTTCCGCTCCGACCTCTTTTACCGGCTCAACGTCATCCGGATGCACATCCCGCCGCTGCGGCAGCGGGCGGAGGACGTACTCCCCCTGGCTCATCAGTTCCTCTCCCGGTTCTGCGAAGAGTACGGCAGCTCCCTGACGCTCAGCCCCCGCCTTATGGCTTTTCTGGAGCAGTATCCCTGGCCCGGCAACGTGCGCCAGCTGGAAAATCTCATGGAGCGCATGGCCATCACGGTTCAGGACCCGGTGATCGACCTGGTCCACCTGCCGCCGGAGTACACCGGGGAGCCGGCCCCGGCCTTCTCTCTGCCCGCCCGGACCGGCACCCTGGCGGAGCGGATGGAGGCCTACGAGGGGCAGATTATCCGGGAGTCCTACGGCCGCTGCGGCACCACGGTGGCGGTGGCAAAAGAACTGGGCGTCTCCCAGGCCACCGCCGCCCGGAAGATCGCCAAATATGCAGGGAAGGAGGCCCGCTTATGAGTCTGGTCTCGTTAAAAGCCGAGCTGCGCCAGCAGCTCAAGCTCTCCCCCCAGCTGCTCCAGTCCATGGAGATCCTGCAGATGAACTCTCAGGAGCTGCTGGAGTACCTGGGCCGCCTCACCGAGGAGAACCCCCTGCTGGAGCAGGAGGACGCTCCCTCCCTCCGGGACGCCTACGAGGAGCTGCGGCAAAAGGCCAGCTGGATTGACGGCGGCGTGTACGGCGCTACCTTTGCCCACGCTGAGAACGCCCCGCCGGAACGGGGGGCGGCGGACCGGAACTTAGAAAGCCTGGCCGCCTTTCTCCGGGACCAGCTGGAGCGAAGGCGCCTGCCAAAACCCCTGCTGGCCCTGTCCAAGTACATTGCGGAAATGGTGGATGAGGACGGCTACCTGGACGATGCCGACCTGGACGGCCTGCGGGAGCTGAAGATCCCGCAGCCGCTGATCCAGCAGGCCCTGGACACCGTCCAGTCCCTGGACCCCGCCGGCGTGGGAGCCCGGAATCTCTCCGAGTGCCTGCTGCTGCAGCTGGCCCGGCAGGAAAACGTCTCTCCGGCGGTAATAGATATTGCCGCCCGGTTTCTGCCGGAGCTGGGAAAGAAGCACTACGGCCCTATCTCCCGGGAGCTGAAGCTGTCCATCCCGGAGATCCAGGCAGCGGAGAAGGTCATCTCCGCCCTGGACCCCCACCCGGGGCGGGCCTTCCAGCCGGCGGAGGCGGCGGTCTATGTGCGGCCCGACGTGTTCATCGCAGAGTTGGACGGGGTGCTAACCGCCGTCCTCAACGAGTACTATCTGCCCAGGATCTCCATCAGCTCCTACTACACCCGGCTTTTGAAGGACTCCGACGAGAAGGAGACCCGGGACTATCTCCGCCAGAAGATGCAGCAGGCCAAGTGGCTTCTCACCAGCCTGGACCGCCGGGGCGGCACCCTCCGCCGGTGCGCGGAGGCCATTCTGGAGGCCCAGCGGCCCTTTTTCGCCGGCCAGACCTGCGAGCTGGCCCCCATGAGCCTCCTCTCGCTGTCAGAGGCGCTGGAGCTGCATCCCTCCACCATCTCCCGGGCCACCCGGGACAAGTATCTCCAGTGCCGCCAGGGCACCTATCCCCTGCGGTACTTTTTCAGCCGGGCCGTGGGGGAACAGGGTCTCTCCCGGCAGGCGGTAAAGCAGAGGCTTCTGGCCCTGGTGCAGAACGAGGATCCCCGCCGCCCCCTCAGCGACCAGCGGCTGTGCGAGCTGCTGGCAGAGGACGGCATCCGGGTGGCGCGCCGCACGGTGGCCAAGTACCGCATGGAGCTGCGGCTGCCCTCCTCCTCTGCCAGAAGGCGGTGAATGGCGCAGGAAACCCCTTCTTTCCGCCGATATATCCTTTTCTCCTTTTTCACGGTCAAGCCCCGGCGGGATATGTCTTCCATATCCCGCCGGGGCTCTCTCGTTCGTTTTTATGCCTCCGGCGCCTTTTCCGGCAGGCTGTTCAAATGACTGATACAAAGCCGGGTTACACCAAACAGCCCCGCCAGCCGGGCCCGGGCATCCAGCCCGCGGTCATTCAGATACCAGACTACAGCCTCCTGCTTGTCATAGACAGCAGTGGCGTAGGCGCAACCGTAGCGGGTGGAGTAGTACTCCTTCGCATCCTCCCCCGCCAGCAGGTTCCGGATCTCTGCCTGGGAGACAGTTCCCTCCTCCCGGCCGCCCAGATACAGCGTGCCCCCGGTGGTCACCAGCAGAGCCAGCTTGTCGCCGTCGATGACGCCCCGCAGCTCACCGAAAACGTAGTACGCCTCCTCCAGGGGCTCCACCGGAGCCGTGGGGATATTCCCCGAGGGATCCTTGTGGGAGGCGATTCGCAAAATCAGGCAGTCCACATTTTCGCCGATCAGGCCGTAGTTGTAGCCCTCGTAAACCGTGCCGTCCCAGGAGGGGGCGTCGGCGATCACATAGAGGGGCTTTCCGTTCAGAGCGGACCGAAGGGTCTGCATCAGCCGGCTCATGGCGGCCTCCTGGGTGACTTTCAGCTTCTCAAGATCCAGCATCAGCCCGTCGTAGCCGCCATTTTCCACAGCTTCGATCAGCACCGCCACAGTCTCGTCCGTGTCCCCGTTCAGGGCGGTGGGACCTCCCACTACGTGCAAAAACGCCTTGGCGCCTGCCTGACGGACCGTATCCCGCAGAGAGGCGGCCTTTCCGGCCTCCATGTTGATGGGCACCGTGGGCTTTCCGGCACACATCAGCCGTCCGGCGGAGATGCCTACCGCCTCATAGCCGGTCAGATCCGGCAGGTTCTCCAGGGAATTGATGGTGCCGATACTCCGGGCGGCGGGGGCCTGAAGCTTGTCGTAGAGCTCCATGAGGACGACGGCCACATCCTCCCTGGCCGCAGGCTCATCGGGGGAGAATTGGGTCCGGGTGCCGCCGCTGACCAGGCCGAAATCATAGGCCATGGCGATGTACCCCGGGTTGGTCCGCACGTCCCGGAAAGGCGTTGCCAGATCCTGGGCCAGGGCGGCGATGGTCTCGTATCCCAGCGCCCGCACCAGCAGCACCGCCAGTTCCTCCCGGGTAATGGCGTCGTTGGGGCGGAAAGTCCCGCTCTGGCTGGACAATGCACCGCAGGCCACGGCGGCCTCTACGGCGCCGTAGCACCAGTCGCCGGCGGACACATCGGAGTAGGTGGGGGTTTGGGTCACGTTTCTGGTGTCCCAGCCGAAAAAGCGGCTGGCCGCCACAACGAAAGCGGCCCGGGTGATGGAGTGGCCCACGCCGAACCGGGTGGCGCTCTCTCCCTGGAAGAATCCCAGCTCCACGCAGCGCCGGATGGACTCCGCCGCCGGGTGGGAGTCGGGCACATCCCGGAAGCCGCCGGCGGCGGACGCCGGAGGGACAATCCCCGCCAGCAGAGCGCACATCGCCAGACAGGCAATTGCTCGATGCAGTCGTTGCTTCATAGCCGTTCAGACTCCTTTGCAAAACAGATATGGGGATTATACCAAATCCTTCCCAGTTCGTCAAATCCAAGCTGCGGCCGGAAGTGTCCGGCGCGCATTTTATCATCCGCGATTATGGTTTTGCGGCTGTGGCTTTGCAGGGGCGGGGCTCTGTCCCCGCCCGTTTTCCCGAAACCGCCGGGCCCCGCGTTGACGGTTTGCAGTTCCGCTGCTTTCGCTGAATTTCTTGCCGCCGGCGAATGGGTATGTTAAAATAAATCAAATCAATTTGTCGGATTGCGCTATGGGAGATAAGGCACATGGGCATCACAGAGCTTGAAATATTTTACGAAGCGTCGCTGCGTCCGGTTTTCGGCGCCCAGTTCCGTATCGTACATGAGCGCGACGACTTCGTTCATATCATTTTGGACGGGGAAAAAGAGGACTTCTTTTTCACTCTCTACGGGGTTGGCCATGTGCGTTTATATTGGTGCAACGAATGTTTTATATTTGACAATCAGCGAAATGGTCTGGTATCTTCTGATACCTTTGGAGAAATTGTATTTGAAGGAAAGATCGATATACAAAAACTCCCGCAGACGATTGTGGATCTGGTCCTTCAGCTGCGCGACAGCTCTTTTTTGAGCAAAAAAGAGCTGGTAAAGGGAAAGATCCCATCAGGATATGACGATATAAGGGATTATATTATTCAAGCGAAGACAAATGATCCTCAAAAAAACTCGTATAAACTTGCGAATATTGTGATCGAATATAATTTGCAGAGCTGATATTTCCTTTGACAGACAGCTGATGCGCACAACCGCGCCGTCCGGGTATTTCAATCAAAAATATATGAATCAACGTCTATCTATATGAGCGGCAAACGGGATAACGCTGTGCGGACGGGGCCGCTGTCCCTTTAAAAACAGGCGCCCTTCCCGGCAGAGCTTGACAACTTCGAGAAATTTTCATATGATTTCAATATCGAATTTTTCAAGGAGGCGTTTTCATGCGGGCCACCATCAAGATGATCGCAGAGCGGGCGGGGGTGTCCATCGGCACGGTAGACCGGGTGCTCCATGACCGCCCCTATGTCAAGGCAGAGGTCCGTGAACGGGTGATGGCGGTGATGGCGGAGCTGGACTACCGCCCCAACCGCATGGCCAGCGCCCTGGCCACCAGCGGCACGCCCCGGCGCTTCACTGTGATCCAGCCAGAGTGGGGGCCCTATATCCAGAACGCCATGGCCGACGGCGTGAGCCGCTTTCTGGAGGAGCGCCGGGACTACAACATCTCGGTGGAGGTGCTGCGCTACCCCCACGGAGACACGGCGGGCTGCCTCCAGCTTCTGGACCAGGCATCCCGGGAGCATGTCCACGGCATAGCCCTGTGCGGCTCCGACTGCGGCGAGGTATGCGAACGGCTGCGCCAGCTGGCCGGCCTCCACGTCCCCGTTGTGACCTTCAACTCCGACGTTCCCCAGGCCCCCCGGCTGTGCTATGTGGGAGAGGACGCCCACCACGCCGGGCGGGTGGCCGGCGAGATTGCCGCCAAGTTTCTCCGCCCCGGGGACAAAGTGCTGCTGGCTTACTCCGGCCTGGAATACGTGGGCCACAAAGGGCGGGCGGACGGATTTTTTGAGCGGCTGGAGGAACGGGGCTTCCCCCGGGGGGACTTCCTGGTGGCCGCCACCTACGACAGCTACGAAAAGACCCGGGAGGCCGTGTCCCACGCGCTGGAGACAGAGCCGCGCCTGCGGTACATCTACATGGCCACCCAGAGCGTCCCCGGCTGTGTGGAGGCTCTGCGCCGGACAGGCCGCGCCGGTCAGGTGCGGGTCCTGGCCCACGACAACAGCCCGGAGATCCGGCGGTTTTTAAAAGAGGGTCTGGTGGATTTCTCCATCGATCAGAATCTTCCCTACCAGAGCTACCAGGCGCTGTCCGTCCTCTTCAGCGCCGTGCTGGAGCGCCGCAGTCCGGAGCAGGACTTTTTTTACCCCTCCAGCACCATTCTCAACGCAGAGACCGTAGAATAAGCGTACAGGGCCCGCCGGGAGATGCCCGGCGGGCCCTGCGGCTCATAGGACGCGCTCTGAAATTTGCCGTTTCCCGGGTTTTGACGGTTGCTTATTCCGGACAAAACTGGTATACTGATATATCTATCATTGTATTTGTATATTAGGAGCCTCGCCATGAATAATAAAAAACTCTCTCGCCTGCTGGAACCCAATTTGAAGCTGTATTTTTTATGCATGGCCCTGTTCTGCCTGCTGGCCCTCGCTGTCAATCCCCTGCTGGCCCTGGCGGAGGCCTGCGTCACCGCGGCGCTGTACGCCTATTTCTCCCAGGCCAACAAAAAACGCCGTCAGGGGATTTTACAGTACATCGACAGCGTCACCGGCAGCGTAGACACCGCCAGCAAGTCCACCCTCATCCACTCCCCTCTGCCCATCATGGTCTTCCGCCCGGATACCGGGGAGGTCATCTGGAGCAACGAGGACTTCCTCCAGCTGGCCGGGGTGCGGGAGCACCTCTTTGAGATGCGGGTGGAGGATGCGGTGCCGGACTGCCCCGTACAGTGGCTGCTGGAGGGCAAGCAGGAGTGCCCGGAGCGGGTGATGATGAACGGCCGCCGTTTCCTGGTCTATGGCAGCTTGGTGCGGGCCAAGAGCCGCAGCGGCGAACAGAATCTGGTGGCCACCACCTATTGGGTGGATGTCACTGAATCCGACGCCCTGCGGGAGGCTTATACCGCCAGCCGCCCCGTACTGGCGCTTCTGATGGTGGACAACTACGAGGACCTGATGAAGGCCTGTGCCGACACCCAGCGCAGCGGCATCCTGGCCCAGATCGACGAAAAACTGGACCAGTGGGCCGCCGGCACTGACGGCATTTTGCTGAAAACCGAGCGGGACCGGTACCTCTTTCTCTTTGAAGAACAGCACTACGACCATTTTGTGGAGGAAAAATTCTCCGTACTGGACGCCATCCGGGACATCAAGGTGGCCGAGGGCGTCCATCCCACGCTGTCCATCGGCATCGGAAAGGACGGCGCCACGCTGGAAGACCTGCTGAAAAACGCCAATCTCTCCCTGGAGATGGCCCTCAGCCGGGGCGGCGACCAGGCGGTGGTCCGGGGCAAGGTGGACTTCGCCTTCTACGGCGGCAGGGCCAAGGCCGCAGAGAAGCGCACCAAGGTCAAGTCCCGGGTCATGGCCAACGCCCTCAGCGAGCTGATGGCCGACGCAGGTCAGATCTACGTCATGGGCCACAGCTACGCCGATATGGACGCCGTGGGCGCGGCGGTGGGCATCTGCTGCGCCGCCCGGAAGCGGGGCAAGCAGGCCCAGATTGTCATGGACCTGGAGCACAACGCCTCAGAGGCGCTGCTGGCGCGGGTCCGGTCCATGCCGGAGTACGCGGACACCTTCATCTCCGGCGGCGAGGCCTTTTTGAAGATGCAGCCGGGGGCCCTTCTGGTGGTGGTGGACACCAACCGCCCGGAGCTGGTGGACAGTCCACAGGTACTGGACGCCTGCAACCGCGTGGCGGTCATCGACCACCACCGCCGGGCCGCCACCTACATCGAAAACGCCGCCTTCAGCTTCCACGAGCCCTACGCCTCCTCCGCCTCGGAGCTGGTGACGGAGCTTTTGCAGTATCTCATCGAGCCCGCGGACCTCATGCGGGGGGAGGCGGAGGCATTGCTTGCCGGCATTGTGCTGGACACCAAGCACTTTACCCTCCGCACCGGGGGCCGGACCTTTGAGGCTGCGGCCTTCCTCCGCCGGGCGGGAGCCGACACGGCGGACGTGCAGCGGCTGTTCCAGAATGAGCTGAGCGACATGGTCTCCCGGTACGACATTGTCCGCCGGGCGGAGCTGTACCGGGGCGACATCGCCGTCTCCGTGGTGCCCCAGGAGGGGGTGGACCGGGTGGCGGCGGCCCAGGCGGCCGACGAGCTTTTGACCCTCAAGGGAGTGAAGGCGTCCTTCGTCCTCTACCGCAACGGGGACAACGTCCTCATGTCCGCCCGCTCCCTGGGGGAGGTCAACGTCCAGGTGGTCCTGGAGGCCCTGGGCGGCGGCGGCAACTCCACCACCGCCGGCGGGTGCGTTGAAAACGGCGATCCCCTGGATGTGCGGAGCAGGCTGGTGGCGGCCATTGACGCCTATTTTGAGAAGTAGGGAGAACCGCGGAATGAAGGCGGCACGGCCTTCCGGAACGCCGCCGCTGTCCGCTTTGAAAAGCAGGGAGGAGGAGCGGTCATGAAGAAATTTCTGATGACATTTTTCATCTGCCTGGTGCTGGTCTTTGTCTTTATGTTCTTCGGCGGCTCGGTGCTTCTGGATGTCTCCCGTCATTTCGGCGCCTTTTTGGTGTTCGTCTCCCTGGTGCTGGCGGTGCTCGCCAGCATCCTGGAGGCCCTGTGGGAAAAGCTGGGGGCTCTGGAGGCGCAGGTCCGGACCTTGGAAGAGCAGGTGCGTTCCTCGGAAACGATGAAAGATTCAAAAGATTCAAGAGATAAGGAGAATAACCAATGAAAGTCATTTTACAGCAGGACGTCAAGGGTCAGGGCAAGAAGGGCCAGATGGTGGAGGTCTCCGAGGGCTACGCCCGGAACTTCCTTTTGCCCCGGAAGATGGCCATCCCCGCCACGGCGGACGCCATCAACACCATGAATCTCAAGGAAAAGGCCCGCAAGGCCGAGGAGGCCCGGCTGAAGGCCGAGGCCGAGGATATCGCCGAGAAGCTCAAGGAGTGCCAGGTGAAGCTCACCGCCAAGGCCGGCGCGGGCGGCAAGCTCTTCGGCGCCGTCACCACCAAGGAGATCTCCGAGGGGCTCCAGAAGCAGTTCGGCATCGACATCCCCAAGCAGAAGCTGGTGCTGGAGGAGCCCATTAAGGCCTTCGGAAATTACGAGGTCAAGGCCCGGCTGGGCTTTGAGGTGACGGCCACCGTTTACGTATCCGTGTTTGAGGAAAAATAACGCCCGCTCCGGGCGGCCCTGAGGGAGGCGGTTCGCCATGGCAAACGAAGACCTGCTCCTGCGCCAGATGCCCCACAGCCTGGAGGGGGAGCAGGCGGTGCTGGGGTCCATGCTCATCGACCCGGACTGCGTGAAGAACGTGATGGACCGGCTCCGCCCCGGGGACTTCTACCTCCGGCAGAACCGGGAGATTTTCGAGACGATCTACACCATGTTCTCCTACGCCCGGCCCATCGACGGCATCACCGTCTTTGGGGAGATGGAGAAGGCCGGGCTCACCGACGGCAACACCCGCTCCTACCTGGCCCAGCTGATGGAGATTACCCCCACCAGCGCCAACGTGCTGGAATATGCAGCCATCGTCCGGGACAAGGCCCTGCTCCGGCTAGTTGCCCAGGCGGCGGGGGAGATCACCGCCCTGGTCCAGGAGGGCATGGGCGAAGCGGGGGAGATCCTGGAGGCCTCGGAGCAGAAGATCTACGCCATCCGCCGGGGCCAGAGCGCCCAGGAGATGGTACCCCTGCGGCAGGTCCTCCCCGACGTGCTGGACCGGCTGGGTGAGATGAGCGAGCACGAGAACCACCTCCCCGGCCTCTCCACAGGCCTCTCCGCCATTGACCAGAAGATCACGGGGCTGAACAAGTCGGACCTCATTCTCCTGGCGGCCCGGCCCGGCATGGGCAAGACCTCCCTGGCGCTGAACGTGGCGCTGAACGTGGCCCGGGAGGGAAAAACCGTGGCGGTCTTCTCCCTGGAGATGTCCCGGGAGCAGCTGGCCACCCGGCTCCTCAGCTCCGAGGCCCTGGTGGAGAACAACCGCCTGCGCACCGGCCTCCTCCGGGAGACGGACTGGGAGAAGATCGCCGGGGCGGCCACGGTGCTGAACCGGCTGGACATCCGCATTGACGACAACCCCCTTTTGTCCGTGGCGGACATGAACGCCAAGTGCCGCCGCCTGGAGGGCCTGGCTCTGGTGGTGGTGGACTACCTCCAGCTGATGACCTCCGCCGGGGGCGGCCGGGGGGGCGAGAACCGCCAGCAGGTGGTGTCCGACATGTCCCGGATGCTGAAAATCATGGCCAAGGAGCTGAACGTACCGGTGATCTGCCTGAGCCAGCTGAGCCGCGCCAATGAGAAGCGGGACGACAAGCGCCCCATGCTGTCGGACCTCCGGGAATCCGGCGCCATCGAGCAGGACGCGGACATTGTGCTCTTTTTGTACCGGGACGATTATTACAATGAGGATTCAGAGAAGCATAATATTGCGGAATGTATTGTAGCCAAGAACCGCCACGGCGAGACTGGCAAGGTGGAGCTGCGGTGGATGCCGGAGTACACCCAGTTCTCCACACTGGACAAGCGCTATGACGAGGAGGACTGAGCTGCTGGAACGGGCCCCCTGTGCGGTCCTGCCGGAGCGGGGGGGGGCGGTGCTCTGCGCCGTGTCCGGAGGGCTGGACTCCATGTGCCTGCTGCACATGCTGGACGGGTGGTGCAAAGCCCGGGGCGGGCGTGTGATCGCCGCCCACTTCAACCACCAGCTGCGGGGGGCTGCGGCGGACCGGGACGAGACCTTCGTCCGGAAAATCTGTGAACAATGGGGTATCCTCCTGACCGTAGGCCGGGGAAATGTCCGGGACTTCGCAAAGCGGGAGGGCCAGACCGTGGAGGAGGCCGCCCGAACCCTGCGCTACGCCTTTTTGCGCCAGGCGGCGGAGACGGAGGGCTGTGGGCACATCTACACCGCCCACCACGCCGACGACAATGCCGAGACCATTCTTCTGAATCTGCTCCGGGGCACGGGCCTCAAGGGCCTGACGGGGATGGAACGGCAGCGGGACATGATCCTGCGCCCCCTGCTGGATGTGACCCGGGCGGAGCTGGAGGCTTACGCCTCCCAGTGGGACGTTCCCCATATCGAGGACGAGACGAATCAGGACCCGGAGACCGCCAGCCGGAACCTCCTGCGGCTCCAGGTGATGCCGCTCCTGAAGGAGCTGAATCCCCGGGCGGCAGAACACATCTGCGGGACTGCGGAGCGGCTCCGGATTATCGACGGGTCCCTGGAGCGGGACGCGGCGGAGCGCACCGCCCATGTGGAGGTGCGGGAGGGCCGGGTGACTCTGGCCGCCGACGCGATATTTGGCGCCCCGGAGGCGGTCCGGCCCCGTATGCTTCTGCGGCTGTTCGACCTGCTGGGTGTGGGACGGAAGGACATCGGGGCGGTGCATGTAAACGCGCTTTTGGATATGTGCAGACGGACCGAGCAGGGAAACGAGACCCGCATCAGCCTCCCCCATGGCGTCACCGCCCGGTGCTGCCGGAGATGGCTGATTCTGGAGACCCGGCCTCAGCCCTTGACGGAGATCCAGCTCATACCGGGCCAGCCCGTCCGGTGGGGAGATTATACACTGACGCTTCTGGACCACCCCGAGGGCCATGGGATCGCCCTGCGGGACCGGACAATCTGCGAAAACCGGGGGGTAAAGGCAGCTCCCTGCATACCCGGGGACCGGCTGACCCTGCCGGGAAGCCGGGGGGCGCGGAGCGTTAAGCGGCTGTGCCTGGACAAGCGCATCTCCCTGGAAGAGCGGGACCGTCTGCCCGCCATTTATATCAACGGGAAGCTGGCCGCTGTGTGGCGGCTGGGTGTGGATCAGGAATTCCTGCCGGAGGGACGCGCCGTCCGGTTTATTAAAATTGAACAGAATAGAGAGGCGGATGGATCATGAGAAGCGAGATGGAAAAAGATATTCTGAAAGTCCTGATTACCGAAGAGGAGCTGCAGGAGCGGATCGGCCAGCTGGGCGAGGCCCTGTATGAAAAATTTCAGGGCAAACGCCCCCTGTTTCTGGGAGTTTTGAAGGGCTCCTTCGTGTTCATGGCAGACCTGGTCCGGGCCTGCCAGCTCAAAAGCGACGTGGAGTTCATCGCCGTCAGCTCCTACGAAAACGCCACCGTCTCCTCCGGCCGGGTGAAGATCAACCACGACCTTCAGCAGGACATCACCGGCCGGGACCTGGTCATCGTAGAGGACATTCTGGACTCCGGCAACACCCTGGCCTTTCTGAAGGACTACTTTTTGACCAAAGGGGCGGCCTCCATCACCATCGTCACACTGCTGGACAAACCCTCCCGCCGGACCAAGGCCATCACCGCCGACCTCTCCGGCTTTGAGGTGCCCGACGAGTTTGTGGTGGGCTACGGCCTGGACTACTGCCAGGAGTACCGCAACGTCCCCTACATAGGCGTACTAAAGCCGGAGGTATACACCGGCTGAGAAAAGAGGAGACTGCTCTATGAACCATTGTGAAAACACCCGGCCCTGCCCCTGCACTTACAGCTGTCCCCGGCACGGTAAATGCTGCGAATGTGTTGCCCACCACCGGGACCACGGCGAGGGCGTGCCCGGCTGCTTCTTCTCCCCGGAGGGGGAGGCCTCCTATGACCGAAGCGTCGAGGCCCTGGCCCGGGACCATGGGCTCATCCCCTGATACGGGCCGTATTCTAAGAAAAACACTCCGCCACCGGCGGAGCCCCAGAGCGATTTTATCCCCAAAGGAGGGACTTGCGTGACTAAGCAAAACCGGTCGGCTAATTTCAGCTTCGTATTTCTTGCGCTGATTATCGTAATCTGCTTCAGCTGGCTGTGGCAGGCGGAGACCCGCTCCGCCCAGTTGGACTATTTCCACGTGCGGCAGCTCTTCATCCAGGAGAAGGTGGAGAGCTTCACCATCGACAGCGGGTACAATCTGACCATGACCCTGCGGGAGGAGCGGGAGGATGGCGTCAAAACCCTTCGCTACCGCCTGTACGATTTCGATCTCTTCTACGACGACCTGAATGACCTGGTCGCGGCCCAGAGTGAAAAGGGCGTCATCACCTCCTATGACTACCCGCCGCCAAAGACCACCAACTGGCTGGAGCTGCTGCTGCCGGCGCTGCTGATCCTGGCGGCCGTGGGAGTGATGGGATACCTCTTCCTCTTCCGGGCCCAAGGCGGCGGCATGGGGCCCGACCGAATGGCCAAATTCGGCACTGCCCATACCCGGGCCCTCTCCGAGAAAGACAAAAAGGTCACCTTTGACGATGTGGCCGGGGCCGACGAGGAGAAGGAGGAGCTCCAGGAGGTGGTGGAGTTCCTGAAAGACCCCCAGCGCTTTCTCGACCTGGGGGCCCGCATCCCCAAGGGCGTGCTGCTGGTGGGTCCCCCGGGCACCGGCAAGACGCTGCTGGCCAAGGCCGTGGCCGGAGAGGCCGGCGTGGGCTTTCTCTCCATCTCCGGCTCCGACTTTGTGGAGCTGTACGTGGGCGTGGGCGCCAGCCGGGTCCGCGACCTCTTTGACCAGGCCAAGAAGACCTCCCCCGCCATTGTCTTCATCGACGAGATTGACGCCGTGGGCCGCCAGCGGGGCACCGGCGTGGGCGGCGGACACGACGAGCGGGAGCAGACGCTGAACCAGCTCCTGGTGGAGATGGACGGCTTTACCGCCAATGAGGGCGTTGTCGTCCTGGCGGCCACCAACCGGGCCGACGTGCTGGACCCCGCCCTGCTGCGCCCCGGCCGGTTTGACCGCCAGATCTACGTGGGCCTGCCGGACATCAAGGGCCGGGAGGACATTTTGAAAGTCCACGCCAAGGGCAAGCCCCTCTCCGAGGACGTGGACCTCAGAAAGCTGGCCCGGGGCACCGCCGGCTTCACCGGCGCGGATCTGGAGAACCTCATCAACGAGGCAGCCCTTCTGGCCGCCCGAAAGGACCAGCGCTTCATCGCCATGGATGATTTGAAGCAGGCGGAGATCAAAGTCATCGCCGGTCCCGAGAAGCGGAGCCGGGTCATTCCTCAGCACGAGCGGGAGCTGACCGCCTACCATGAGGCGGGCCACGCCGTGGTGATGCACGTTCTCCCGGACCACGACCCTGTGAGCCAGATCAGTATTGTCCCCCGGGGACAGGCCGGCGGTATGACGATCTCCCTGCCGGAAGAGGACCGTGCGTATCTCTCCAAGCGCTATATGGAGGACCAGATCGTAGCATTGCTGGGCGGCCGGGCGGCAGAGAAATTGTGCCTGGGAGACATCTCCACCGGCGCCAGCAACGACATCCAGCGGGCCAGCGCCATAGCCCGAAAAATGGTGGCCTCCTACGGCATGAGCGAGAAGATCGGCACCGTCTCCTTCGACTCCGGCCACGACGAGGTGTTTATCGGCCGCACCATGAGTCAGGGCCGCAGCTACTCTGAGGCCGTGGCCGCCCAGATCGACAGCGAGGTCCATGCCGTGATATCTGCCGCCTACAACCGCTGCGAAACCATCCTGCAAGAGCAGCGGGACAAACTGGAGGCTGTGGCCAAATATCTCCTGGAAAATGAAACTATGGAGCGGGAGGCATTTCTGGCCGTCTTTGATGCGGCGGAGTCCTCCGCGAAGTAAAAAGTGAATTCACTGCCGCCCGCGCGCACAGCGCGGGCGGCTCATTTTTGCAGCCGGTCTGCAAAACACTGCAAACGGCTGGCACATGGAAAAACACATTTTTCACCAACGGCCTTCATCAAAATCACGAAAATATATGTCCGTCATTGGCGGACACTCCCCCAGTGCGGTTTTGGCCTATTCCGCCCTTTGTCTTCTATGGAAAAACATATACCTCGCGTAATGCGGACATTTTGAGCGGCCAGCGGGAAATCGCCCTCCCTCTTTCTGTGTATTATTTACCTTGCAAAACAGCTGAAAACCGCATAAAATATCTTATAACCTTGGAATGGATATCCATTCCGTCAATTCGAGGAGGATGAAAAGAATGAAAAAGCTATTCGCTCTGCTGCTGACACTGGCCATGGTCCTGAGCCTGGCGGCCTGCGGCGGCAATTCCGGCAACAACGGCAGCCCTAATGATGCCGGCAGCGGCGGCTCCGGCACTGCCGGCGGCAAAGTGATCAAGATCGGCGTATTCGAGCCCGCTTCCGGCGACTCCGCCTCTGGCGGCAAGAAAGAAATGCTGGGCATGCAGTTTGCCAACTCCGAAACTCCCACCGTGGAGATTGGCGGCGAGACTTACAGTGTTGAACTGGTCCCCGCGGACAACGGCTCCTCCACCGACAAGGCGCCCTCCGCCGCCGCCCAGCTGGTCAGCCAGAATGTGGCCATCGTCCTGGGCTCTTACGGCTCCGGCGTTTCCATGGCCGCCAGCGACACGTTTAAGGAAGCAGGCATCGCCGCCATGGGCGTGACCTGCACCAACCCCAACGTCACCGCCGGCAACGACCACTACTTCCGCATCTGCTTCCTGGACAACTTCCAGGCCCAGGTGCTGGCCAACTTTGCCATGGACAAGTTCAGCGCCAAGACCGCCTACTGCCTGGGCGAAACCGGCAACGAGTATGACCAGGGCCTGATCGCCTTCTTTGAGCAGATCTTCACCGCCGCCGGCGGCAAAGTCATCAAGGACTCCTTCCCCACCAACAACTCCGACTTCAACTCCTACCTGAACAAGGCCAAGGCTGAGGGCGCGGACGTCATCTTCACCCCCGTGTCCATCGCCTATGCCACCCAGATCATCACCCAGGCCCAGTCCCTGGGCATCACCGCTCCCTTCCTGGGCTCCGACACCTTGGACGACAACATGGTTCTGGACGCCGCCAACGGCACCGACATCCAGCTGTATGTCTCCACCTTCTATCAGGAGGGCGGCGCCCCTGCCTTTGACGAGGGCATCAAGAGCTATATCAACTCCAACTCCTCCGCCAAGGACGCCAACGGCGGCAACGACACCATTGCGGCCGTGACCGCCATGGGCTACGACGCCTATTATGTGGCCCTTGAGGCCATGAAGGCCGCCGGTTCCGCCGACCCCGCCGCCATCAAGGCCGCCCTGTCCGGCGTGACCTACACCGGCGTGTCCGGCGACATCGCCTTTGACAGCACCGGAGACGCTGTCCGCGACACCGCCTATATCAAGCACTCCACCAATGCCGGCGCCTGGGAGCTGGAGACTGTCCAGAAGGCCAGCTGAGGCCCCAATAAACACCCATAATTTCCCCGGCGGAGCGCCTTTGCGCTCCGCCGGGGAAAACCGGATGGGGCTGCCTTGAAAGGGGCCGCGCCCGGCTCTTTTCAAGACAGCCCTTTCTCCCGAAAAAACGCGAAGGAGGACCCCGCTTTGGAATTTGCCATTTCCGTATTGATCTCCGGAATCTCCGTGGGCGGACAGTACGCGCTGATTGCCATCGGCTACACCATGGTCTACGGCATTCTGCGCCTCATTAACTTTGCCCACGGCGACGTGTTCATGGTGGCGGGTCTGCTGGGCATCTACCTCTCAGCCAGCCTGCCCCTCTACCTGTCTTTGCCCCTGGTGCTGGTGTTCACCGTGGCGCTGGGCTTCTGCATTGAGCGGGCGGCCTATAAACCCCTGCGTTCCGCCCCCCGAATGTCGGTGATGATCTCCGCCATCGGCGTCAGCTACCTCATCCAGAATACCGCCACCTACATCACCGGCGGCCAGCCCATGACCT
Source organism: uncultured Oscillibacter sp. (assembly GCF_910587525.1). Taxonomy (GTDB): domain Bacteria; phylum Bacillota; class Clostridia; order Oscillospirales; family Oscillospiraceae; genus Oscillibacter. The sequence continues at coordinate 18,559 of NZ_CAJULS010000009.1, forward strand.
ACCCCGTCATCCCCTTCCTGTCCGACACGGTGAAGATCGCCGGCACCTCCACCAAGTGGGTGACCATCCTCACCCCCTTCCTAGTTCTGATCCTGGTGGTGGCGCTGACTCAGCTCATCAACCACACCAAGATCGGCATGGCCATGCGGGCTGTGGCCAAGGACTTCGAGGCCAGCCAGCTCATGGGCATCCGGATCAACTCCGTCATCTCCGTGACCTTTGTCATCGGCTCCGCCCTGGCAGCCGTGGGCTCCATGCTCTACTTCACTAACTTCCAGGCCATCACCCCCACCGCCGGCGCGCTGCCCGGCCTGCGGGCCTTTGTGGCAGCGGTGGTGGGCGGTATCGGCTCCATCCCCGGCGCGGTAGTAGGCGCGTTTATCATCGGCATCTGCGAAAACGTCATCAAAAGCACGGAGTTTACCGTGTTCTCCGACGCCGGCACCTTCGCGCTGCTCATTTTGATTCTGGTGGTCAAGCCCACCGGGCTGTTCGGTGAGAAAGTCACCGACAAAGTGTAAGGGAGGTGCGCTGTTATGGTACAACAAAAAACCAAAAAGGGCGCCGTTACCGCCTTCGCCGCGGCGGCGGTCTTTCTGGGCTTTATCATCCTGCTGGAAAACCTCAGCCTGCTGCTGCCCAGCGTTCCCAACGTACTGCTGCCCACGAGCCAGCTCTTCTCCGTGCTGAAAAAGGCCGCGGTATACTCTCTGGCGGCGGTGTCCATGAATCTGCTAAACGGCTTCACAGGCCTGTTCTCCCTGGGGCAGGCGGGCTTTATGCTGCTGGGGGCGTATACCTATGCAATTTTGTCCGTCCCTGTGGCTGACCGGGAGGCCGTCTATTACCTCTACGGCGGCTCGGCGGTAAACTTCTCCTTCCAGGACATGTTCGGCGCCCTCTTTGGCAGTGAGGGCGCCGGAGGAGCCCTCAGCATGACCCTGGGCGTGCTGGTGGCTTTAATTCTGGCCGGATGCGTGGCGGCGGTGTTCGCCTATCTCATCGGCCTGCCGGTACTGCGTCTGAAGAGCGACTATCTGGCCATCGCCACTCTGGGCTTTGCGGAGATCATCAAAGCCGTGTTCCAGTGGCAGGCCCTTGGCCCCGTCACCAACGGCGCCAATATGATTAAGAGCTTTCCTACCTTCTCCAGTTTCAACGTCACCGGCGAGGGCGGCAAGGTAGTCTTGCGTCTTTCCACCTTCTTCCCCTTTCTGATCTCCATGATCTGCATCACCATGATCTGCCTGCTCATCAATTCCACCTACGGCCGTGCCTTCAAGGCCATCCGGGAGGATGAGACCGCCGCCGAGGCCATGGGCATCAACCTGGCCAAGCACAAGATGCTCTCCTTCTGCACCTCCGCCTTCTTCGCCGGAATCAGCGGGGCCCTGTTCGCCATGTTCGTCACCAATGCCCAGGCCAGGGTCTTCACCACCACCATGACCTATGAGATTCTGCTCATTGTGGTCATCGGCGGCATCGGCTCCATCTCCGGCAGCATCATCGCCACATTCCTGTATGTGGCCTGCTCCGAGTGGTGGCTACGCTTTCTGGACAACGAGGTGGTCCTCTCCAGCGGCATGAAGCTCCCCTTCCTGCGCTCCGGCTTCCGGATGGTGGTGTTCTCCGTCGTCGTCATGATCGTGGTGCTGTTCTTCCGGAAGGGCATCATGGGAGACCGCGAGCTGCCAGACCTCTTCAAAAAGCGTGCCGGGAAGGAGGCTGCCGGAAAATGAGCAACATTCTGAAAGTGGAAAACGCCACCATGCAGTTCGGCGGCGTGGTGGCCGTGGACAATTTGAATCTGGAGGTCAACGAGGGCGAGATCGTGGCTCTCATCGGCCCCAACGGCGCCGGAAAAACCACTGCCTTCAACGTGGTCACCGGCGTATACCAGCCCACCAACGGCTGCGTGTGGTTTCAAGAGAAGAAGATCATCGAAAACCATCCTCAGGGCAGGATGAACCAGCAGTACAAGGGCCAGCACGCGGGGGAGTACACCCAGATTCTGGCTCCCACCCCCGACACCATTACCACGCTGGGCATGGCCCGGACCTTCCAGAACATCCGCCTTTGGAAATCCCAGAGCGTATTTGAAAACGTGCTGATTGCAAAGCACTGCCGGGCACACAGCAATTTCCTCTCCGCCGCCTTCCGCATGAACCGCAAAGAGGAGGCGCAGCAGCGGGAGCATGTTGCCCAGCTGCTGGAGACGGTCGGCCTCTCCGACGTAAAAGACGAGCTGGCCACTTCCCTGCCCTACGGCAAGCAGCGGCGGCTGGAGATCGCCCGGGCCCTGGCCACAGAGCCAAAGCTCCTGCTGCTGGATGAGCCGGCGGCGGGCATGAACCCACAGGAGACTAATGAGCTGACTGCCTTTATCAGCGAGATCCGCTCCAAGCTGGGGCTGACTGTGTTTTTGATCGAGCACCACATGGACCTTGTCATGGACATCTCCGACCGCATCTACGTGCTGGACTTCGGCAAGCTGATTGCCGAGGGCACGCCGGCGGAGATCCAGAACAATCAGCGCGTCATCGACGCATACCTGGGGGTGGCGGAGGATGCTTAAAATTGAAAATCTCCACGTGGCCTACGGCGGCATCCAGGCCCTGCGGGGTATCTCCCTGGAGGTGCCTGACGGCAAGATTGTCACTCTGATCGGCGCCAACGGCGCCGGCAAGTCCACCACCCTGCGTACCGTCACCGGCCTTGTAAAGGCCGCCTCCGGCTCCATCCAGTGGAACGGCGGGGAGCTTCTGGGCAAGTCCATTGACCGGATTATCAGCGAGGGTATCGCCATGAGTCCCGAGGGACGGCGGGTATTCCCCAACCTGACGGTGCTGGAGAACCTGAAGCTGGGGGCCTATCTCCGCAGGGACAAGGCGGAGATCGCAAAGGATCTCCAGTGGGTCTATGCGCTCTTCCCCCGGCTGAAAGAGCGGGACTGGCAGCTGGCGGGCACCCTCTCCGGCGGCGAACAGCAGATGCTGGCCGTAGGCCGGGCGCTGATGAGCCGCCCGAAGCTCCTTTTGATGGATGAGCCCTCCCTGGGTCTGGCCCCTCTGGTGGTACAGGACATCTTCTCCATCATCCGGGAGATCAACAAGCAGGGCGTGACCATTCTGCTCATTGAACAAAACGCCAACATGGCGCTGAAGATCGCGGACCTTGCGTATGTGCTGGAGACCGGCAATATCACCATGTCCGGCACCGGCGCGGAACTGCTGGCCAACGATAAGGTGAAAGAGGCTTATCTCGGAAAGCACAAGAGCTGAGGCCAAAGGCGGGAAGGAGCAAACGCTCCTTCCCGCCTTTTTGATCTTTTCAATGCGATGCTATTTTATGCCAGCATATCCAATCCCGCCTCCGGGGCCGGAACCGCCGGCTCCTCCGCAACCGTCACCGCCTGGGCGGCGGCGTACTGGTGGACGGCGGCGGCCGTGGAGACCCCCGACGTGGCGGCGGTAAGCTCCTGCAATTGGGTCCGCAGCTCCAGTCTGGCGGCAGACAGCTGCTCCTGTGTTCGATTATCCATCTCAGCCTCCCGGATATAGCCAGATTCCCGGACGCTCCGCAGGGCCCGGGTGCGGGAGAGCTCCTGCCGGAGCCGGGCGGCCTTCTGGCGGTGCTTCTCCTCCAGGGCCTTCTTTCGCCGGACTTCTGTCAATTTCTCCCGCTGTATGTCCTTCTGCTTCTTTCCCGCCCGGTTGACGGCCTTCTGCAATTGCCGGATGGCCGCCTGGATGCGCTCCTTGTTGTCCGGGTCGCTCCGCAGGGCGGACTGCAGCTGGACGATCTTCCGCCGGGCAAAGCCGGAGGCGGCAGTGACCTCGCCGGATGTCCTGGCCCGGGCCAACTTGGCGTAGGCCATCATGGGGGCGTCGCCATAGCGGGTGTTCTTGGGCAGGGCAAACTGGTCCCGCCGGGCCTCTGCCTTTTCCCTGGCGTCCCGCATCATCTCATAGATGCTCCTAGTCTCCTGCTGAGCGGAGAAGGCGGCATAGTCCTGCCGCTGCGGCGCAGCTGCGCCAGTGACGCTGCCGGTATCCATGGACGCCCCTCCCTCCTGCTTATATGGTTTATATCGGCAGGGCGCGGGCAAAAGGAAATAGCCCGGTGGGAATTTTATGCAGTTTTCCGTTTTTTTGTGAAATCCGCCAACTGTGACCCCGTTTATCTGGCCACAAATACCATGACGCTCCTGGGCCGGACAGTGACCTTGTCCTCCGATGCCCGGCAGGGCGGCTGGTCCTCCTCCCAGGTGTCCGCCGCCAGTTCCCAGTACATGGAGGAGGGCAGGCGGGGCAGGGTCACCTCCAGCTCCTCCCACCAGGCGTTGGACGCCACATAAATGATCTGGGGCCCGGTCCCCCGCTCCGCTCCGGCGAACATCACGCCCACATACCGCTCGTGGGGCTCAAAGAGCCCGTCGTGCCAGGGCTCCACCCCGTGGAAGCTGACGTCCGGGAAGCCGCAGGCGCCATTGCTGAGATTGGTCCGAAGCACCCGGTGGTCCTTGCGGAAGCGGATCATATATTGGAAAAACCGAAACATATCCCGGTTCTGCTCCAGCCGGGACCAGTCCAGCCAGGAGACGATGTTGTCTTGGCAGTAGGCGTTGTTGTTGCCGAATTGGGTGTTGCAGAACTCGTCTCCCGCCAGGAACATGGGAATCCCCCGGCTGCACATCAGCAGGGCGAAGGCGCTGCGCATCATCCGCCGCCGCAGGGCGTTCACCGCCGGGTCCTCCGTCTCTCCCTCTGCGCCGCAGTTCCAGCTGTTGTTGTCATTGGCGCCGTCGGTGCCGCCCCAGCCGTTTTTCCCGTTGTGCTTTTCGTTATAGGCGTACAGGTCATAGAGGGTAAAGCCGTCGTGACAGGTGAGGAAGTTGATGGAGGCGTCCTTCCGCCCCGTGCGGCCGTAGATGTCCTGGGAACCTGTGAGGCGCAGGGCCGCCGCCTGGGCAAGCCCTTCGTCCCCCTTGAGATAGCGTCGCATGTCGTCCCGGTACCGGCCGTTCCACTCCGCCCAGCGATTCCAGGCGGGAAAACTGCCCACCTGATAGAGTCCTCCGGCATCCCAGGCCTCGGCAATGAGCTTCACATCCCCCAGGATGGGGTCGAAGGCCAGGGCCTGGAGCAGGGGCGGGTCCCCCATGGGAGCGCCGGCCTCGTCCCGGCTGAGGATGGAGGCCAGGTCAAAGCGGAAACCGTCCACGTGGTAGGTGGTGACCCAGTACCGCAGGCAGTCCAGAATCATCTGCCGCACAATGGGGTGGTTGCAGTTGACGGTGTTGCCGCAGCCGCTGAAATTATAGTACTTCCCGTCCGGCGTCAGCAGATAGTAGATGTTGTTGTCAAAGCCTTTGAAGGAGAAGAACGGTCCCTGCTCGTTGCCCTCCGCCGTGTGGTTGAACACCACGTCCAGATACACCTCAATGCCGTGCTGCTGGAAGGTCTTGATGAGCTTTTTCAGCTCGTTGCCCTCCCGGTTGTACTCCGTTCCGGCAGCATAGCTGGTATTAGGTGCGAAGAAACTGACGGTGTTGTACCCCCAGTAGTTGTAGAGCTCCTGCCCGTCCACCACCCGGTAATCCTGCATCTCGTCGAACTCGAAAATAGGCATCAGCTCCACGGCGTTGACCCCCAGCTCCAGCAGATAGGGGAGTTTCTCCAGAAGCCCCGCAAAGGTGCCGGGGTTCTGCACGCCGGAGGAGCCGTCTTTTGTAAAGCCGCGGACATGGAGCTCATAGATGATGAGATCCTCCATGGGGATCAGGGGCGGCCGGGCATCCTTCCAGTCAAAGTCGTCCTTCACCACTCGGGCCCGGTAGTGCTGGCCGTGGGGGGCGGACTTTCCCCACTGGCTCTGCCCCGTCACCGCCTTGGCATAGGGGTCCAGCAGGTAGCGGGTCCGGTCAAAGATCAGCCCTTTCTCCGGCTCATAGGGGCCGTCCACCCGGTAGGCATACTCAAACTCCTCAATGTTCAGCTTGAACACGATCATGGAGTACACATTGCCAATGCGGTAGCTCCGGGGAAAGGGCAGCACCGCGAAGGGCTCTGCCTCCCCCCGGTGAAACAGCAGCAGCTCAATGGCACTGGCATTGTGGGAGTGCACCGTGAAGTTCACGCCGCCGGGAATGGCAGTGGCCCCGTTGATCTCATAAAATCCGGGACGGACCTCAAACCCGTCGATCACATCCATGGGAACCAGATGGATGGCTCTGGGCATTACCATCCGGTCCTCCGCCCTCGTCTTTTCTTCGTTCATCACTGTCTCCTCCATCCTTTCAGCCTGCCTTACAGGCCCTGGATTATATCCCTGACAATCCGGCCAGTCATGCCCCAGATCACATGTCCCTCATACTGCCACGAGGGCACCTCCACCGCTCCATGGCTCCAGGCGTAGTCCCGGGGAATCCCCGCCGCCTCATAGGGAAAGTCCTCCGGCAGGCTGGGCGTCAGCTCGTAGCGGGCGGTCACCGGCTCCGTGCGGCTGAAAAATGCCAGGGGGACTGTGAAAACCTCCGCCACCTCCGCCGGAGAGGGCTGCATTTGAGCAAATCCCGCCGGCGACACCACTCCCACCACGGGCCGCAGCAAAAATCCCCTCTGACTGCAGATGAAATCCGAGGGCCCCAGCAGCTCCACCTCCCCCCGGGGGATGGAGAGCTCCTCCTCTGTCTCCCGCAGGGCGCAGTCCTCCGGCGTCTCGCCCGGCTCCATCCGCCCACCGGGGAAGCACACCTCGCCCCCCTGGCGCAGTCCTGCCGCCCGCACCTCAAAGAGCAGTCTCGGCCCGTCCGGCAACGGCAGCAGGGGCGCCAACACGGCGTAACTCCGCTCCGCGCCCAAAAGCCCCGGTATATGGCCGCTGTACCGGCGGCGCAGGGCGTCCAACTCCCCCGTCACAACAGCATCTCCAACGCCTGGCAGCGGTTTTCGATGTCCACCGCCGGAAGACTCGGCGCGTACTCCCCGTCCAGAGACCAGGGTAGCTCCTCCTCCGTCTCCAAATGGATGGCGGAGACGTGGCGGAACACCAATCCCTCGCTGTCATACTCCTGGTTCAGCAGCGCTACCACCAAGTTCTGGAGGTCGGCAGGGGTACGGGGATTGGGGATCAGCAGCAGCTCAAATTTTCCGTCGTCCAGCACCACCCGCTCCGCATCCAGCTTCATCAGCCCGCCGATGGAGGTGGAATTGCACACGGCGCCGAAGAGGTATTCCCCGTCCAGCGCCTCGCCGTCGGCGGTGAGCTTTACCCGGTAGGGCCGCAGGCTGTTCAGGTCCTTCATGCCCTCCAGAATATAGGCAAAGTGGCCCAGGGCGTTTTTGGCGGCCTGGGTGGCGGTATAGGAACTGCGGGTAAAGGCCCCGAAGGATGCCACATATACAAAGTACCGGCCATTCCACCGGCCCACGTCCAGCCGGCGGGGCACACCGGACACCATGCCCGCCGCCGCCTCCGCCGGTTTGCCGGACAGATGCAGGCTGGAGGCAAAGTCGTTGGTGCTGCCCCGGGGCAGATAGCCCAGCAGGGGCGGATGCTCCAGCGTCATCAGGCCGCTGACCACCTCATTCAGTGTCCCGTCGCCGCCCACCGCCGCCACCATATCATAGTCCCCGGCAGACGCCGCCGCAGACGCCGCATCGCCGGGCTGGGCGGTGGTGTTGTGAATGGAGAGGAGATATCCCGCCTGGGAAAAAATTGCCGCCGCGTCGAACAGCGGCCCCCTGGACTTATTTCGCCCCGCTCGGGGATTGACGATCATCAGCAGTTTCTTGGGTTCCATGCTTCTCACAACGCCTCCTGACGCAGCCGCGTTCATGTGTTACCGTTCGCAAAGTAAAAAATATCAAATTGCTGTTTTCCAACCGTGCGCAAACCGCATATTCGCCGGACTATGAGTCCAAACAAACCGGCCGTCCTGCGGCCGCAGCGGTCTTCGCTGCCGAAACGTATTTTTAGCGCTTTCCAAGTTTGTTGACTGTAAAATTCTACAAAAGCAGTATACCACGGGAAAATCAGGATTGCAATTCCCCTGTCCGCCGTGTAAAATGAGAATATTGGAAATCTGGGAAGGATGGTGGCGAATGAACCAAAAAAGCGAGCATGTGAAGAGCGGCGTCACGGTGTTTTTGACCGTGGGGGCTATCCTGCTCTTTTATGACACCCTGTTTGGCCGCCACTGGCTGCTGAACGTCTGGCGGCAGCTGCTGACTGCCGTCCGGCCCATCCTCTACGGCGCCTTCATGGCCTATCTGCTGGCGCCGGTGGTGAATTTCTTTGAGGCCCGCCTCTTTTCCGCCCAGGTACAGAGGGCCCGGGAGAAGGGCCGCTTCACCGCTCCCGCCGCCCGGGCGGCCAGCCTGCTGCTGACATGGCTGCTGGTGTGCCTCATGTTCTATATCCTGGCCTCGGTGCTGCTGCCGGAGCTCTACAAGAGCGTGCTCCAGCTGGTGAGCAACGTAGAGAACTACTACAACACCATCGCCGGCTGGGTGGAGACGCTGCTGGCCACCTACCCGGACGTGGAAGATCTGGTGGTGGGTCAGCTGAACATCTACTATCAGGACATCACCGGCTGGCTGAACGCCCACGACATTGCGGACTGGCTGCAAAAGGCCCTCTCCCAGGCCCAGACCGTGATGAGCCTGGCCGCCGGCAGCGTAGTGGGCCTGGTGAATTTTTTGAAAAATCTGCTGGTGGGCGTCATCGTCTCCATCTATCTGCTCTCCGCCAAGGAGTACTGCGCCGCCTTCGCCCGGAGAACGGCCTGCGGCCTGTTCTCCCGGAAAAACGCCGGTTGGGTGCTGCGGGGCGTTCACCGGGTAGACGTCATCTTCTCCGGCTTCGTCCGGGGCAAGCTGCTGGACTCCCTGATCATTGGTATTCTGTGCTTTATCAGCTGTTCCATCCTGAAATTTCCCTATACGCCCTTGGTATCCGTCATCGTGGGCATTACCAATATCATTCCCTTCTTCGGCCCCTTCCTGGGGGCCGTACCCAGCGCCTTTTTGATCCTGCTGGTCTCCCCCATGAAGGCACTGTACTTTCTGCTCTTCATCCTGGTGCTCCAGCAGCTGGACGGCAACGTCATCGGCCCCAAGATCCTGGGGGACACCACGGGCCTTTCCAGCCTGTGGGTCATCATCGCCATCTTGGTGGGCGGCAGCTTTTTCGGCCTGCCGGGGATGTTCTTCGGCGTGCCGGTGTGCGCATGCCTGTACAGTCTCTTCACCTTCCTGGTGGACACACGCCTGAAAAAGAAACAGCTCCCCTTGGCGGTGGACGCCTACGCCGGCGGCGTCCCCGGCGCCTCCGTAGAGGCGGCGCCCCCTGGGCCTCCGGCCTCTGCTCCGGAGCCGCCGGAGGGTGAGGCCCGCTGATGCCCGAACCGCCTTCTGCGCCGGAAGTATTTCCGTTTTCCATAAAATGATTTGGCTTTCTCCCGCGAAAATCGTGGGAAAAGGGGTTGCAATCAGGCGGCCTATCGTGTAAAATACAGCCTTGCGGGGTCTCGTTAGAAAAATAACGACCCCGAAGGCTGTATTCTCTTGCGGCGCGTCCCCCTTGGAACGCCGCAGACTCAAGGCAGCGCTGACAACTGAATAGAGCCGATCATATCTGAGGGGCGGACAGTTTCCGCCCGACACTGACTCCTGCGGGAGCAGTGATGTAAAGGAGAAATCGATATGAGGAAGAAACTTCTCTCGCTCCTTCTTCTGGTCAGCCTCCTGAGCGCCGTACTCTGCGGATGCAAAGACGGCAGCGCAGAGCAGCGGACAGCGGACGGACAGGAACCCGCCATCGGCTCTACCGGCGAAACGCCCCCGGCCAACGAGATTACCGTGGGCATTGCCCAGGACCTGGACGACAGTCTTGACCCCCACAAAGCGGTGGCGGCAGGAACCAAGGAAGTCATGTTCAACGTATTTGAGGGCCTGATGAAGCCCACACCTGACGGAGATCTGATCCCCGCGGTCGCCGACCACTACGAGCTTTCCGAGGACAAGACCACGTACACCTTTACCCTGCGGCAGGGCGTACAGTTCCACAACGGCGAGCCGGTAGAGACCCGGGATGTGGTATATTCCATCCAACGCTGCGCCGACGACTCGGAGGGAGAACCTCTGGTCCCGGCGCTTTCTGCTGTCCAGAATATCACGGCGGATGACACCACCGTGACCATCACCCTGGACCAGCCCAACACCGAATTTTTGTCTTACCTGACTTTGGCCATCCTGCCGGAGGACTATGACCAGCAGGACACCGCCCCCGTGGGCACCGGCCCTTTCAAATTTGTCTCCCGGGCCGCCCAGGACAACATCGTCCTGGAACGGTTTAACAGCTACTGGGGCACCCCGGCGTATCTGGAGCGGGTAACCTTCAAAATCATGGAAAACACGGACAGCATCATCATCAGCCTCCAGAGCGGGGCTGTGGATCTGTGCGCCCACCTCAGCACCACCACCGCCGCCCAGCTGGAGAACGACTTCAATATTGAAGAGGGGACCATGAACCTGGTGCAGGCCCTGTACCTCAACAACGCCGAGAAGCCCTTTGACGACATCCGGGTCCGCCAGGCCCTGTGCTATGCCGTCGACAAGCAGGGGATTATTGACATCGCCTTCGCAGGGTACGGCCACCCCATCGGCTCCAGCATGTACCCCGCCTTCGGCAAATATTTCGATGAAAGCCTCACAAACCGCTATACTCCGGATCTGGAGAAGGCCAAACAGCTGCTCTCAGACGCCGGGTATCCCGACGGCTTCTCCATGACCATCACCGTGCCCTCCAACTACCAGCCCCACATTGACACCGCCCAGGTGATCGTGGGCCAGCTGGCCCAGATCGGCGTCACCGCTGAGATCCAGCTGGTGGAGTGGGGCACATGGCTCTCCGACGTGTACGCCGGGCGGCAGTTCCAGTCCACCGTGGTGGGCGTGGACGCCTCCAACATGACCGCCCGGGCCCTGCTGGAGCGGTTCAGCTCTACCGCAGGTAATAATTTTATCAATTATAACAATGCGGAGTATGACGCGCTGTTTGCCAAGGCTCTCGCCTCCTTTGACGATGCCGGACAGACCGCTGTCTACAAACAGATGCTGGAAAGCCTGACGGAGAACGCCGCCAACGTCTACATCCAGGACCTGGCGGACCTGGTGGCCGTCCGCAAGGGGCTCACCGGCCTGCAGTTCTATCCCATCTACGTGCTGGACCTCTCCACGGTCCGCTACGAGTGATCCTATGAATCTCCGGCCATCCACAGGCCGGTTGTCCCGAAGGGAGGCGAGGCCATGAAGTACGCTGCAAAAAAAATCGCGGCCATGCTTTTCACCATGGTCATCGTCTCCCTTCTGGCGTTTACGGCCTTTTCCCTGATCTCCGGTGACGCGGCGGAGATCATGCTTGGCACCCAGGTAACACCGGAGCGTCTGGCGGCGCTGCGGGCGGAGCTGGGGCTGGACCGGCCTCTGCCGGTGCGCTACGTCTCCTGGCTCCTGGGCTTTTTCACCGGAGACCTGGGCGTCTCCATCAAGTACAATCAGCCCGTGTGGGACCTGATCGCCCCCAAGGCGCTGGTGACGCTGTGCCTGAGCATTTTGTGCTTTTTGCTGATTACCACCGTCTCTATTCCCCTGGGACTCCGCTCCGCCGCCAGATCCGGCGGGCCGCTGGACGGTCTTGGCACTGTCGTCAATCAGCTGTGCATGGCGGTGCCCTCCTTCTTCACCGGCATCCTGCTGTCCTGGGGCTTCGGCATTGCGCTGAAATGGTTCATGCCAGGCAGCTTTCCGGATCTGGGATCGGATTTCTTTGGCGCGGTGAAGTACCTCTTTTTCGCCGCTGCCGCCATCGCCGTCCCCCGTGTGGCCATAACCGTGCGGATGCTCCGGGGCGCCATCCTCACCGAGATGCGGAAGGACTACGTCCGCACCGCCATCTCCCGGGGGGCTACACGGCGGCAGGTGCTGTACCGCCACGTGCTGAAAAATTCCCTGGCTCCGGTGGTCACTCTCCTGGCCCAGACCATGGCGGAGATTGTGGCCGCCGGCATTGTGGTGGAGCAGGTGTTCGTTATCCCCGGCCTGGGCCGGATGCTGGTAGCCTCCATCTCCAACCGGGACTACCCGGTGGTCCAGGCCATTGTGGTGATTCTGGCCTTCTGGGTGGTGCTGGCGGGTACGGCGGCGGACATTATCAATCAACGCATTGACCCGCGGCTGCGGCTGGGAGGTGACACATGAGACGGCGAAACAGTTATCTCACCGCCGGACTGATTCTGGCAGGACTGACGGCGGCGCTGATTCTTCTGAGCTTTTTCTGGACACCCTGCGACCCCAACGCCATGAGTGCGGACCGCTCCGGCCCCAGCCTGGCCCATCTCATGGGCACGGACAACTTCGGCCGGGACATCCTCAGCCGGGTGATGAAGGGCGCCGGAGCCACCGCCTCCATCGCCCTGGCCACCGTGGCCATCGGCGCCGTGTGCGGCACGGCCATCGGGGCGCTCACCGGGTACTTCGGCGGCATTTTGGACGAGGTCTTGATGCGGGTTAACGACGCCCTGACCGCCTTTCCCAGCGTACTTTTGGCCCTGGTAGTCATCAGCGTCCTGGGGCCCGGGAAAAAGATCAACGTCATTCTGGCTCTGGGACTGGTGTTCATCCCCAGCTTCGCCCGGCTGACCCGGACGGCCTTCGCCGCTTTCCGGGACGCAAACTATGTGAAGTGCGCCCGCCTTATGGGCGCGGGCAGCGGGCGGATTCTGCTGGTACACATTCTGCCCAACGTCATGCACGTGCTGCTGCCGGCTCTGACCATCGGTTTCAACAACGCCGTGCTGGCGGAGGCCTCTATGAGCTACCTGGGCATCGGCGTCACGCCGCCGGACGCCTCTCTTGGCTATATGCTGTCGGAGGCCCAGGGGATGTTCGGCATCGCCCCCTGGTACGCCGTCGGCACGGGTCTGGTCATCATTCTGATGGTATTCAGCCTTGGGCTCATCGGCGAGGGCCTGCAGCGCCGGAACGGGGAGGCGGACTGATGCTGGAAATCAAAGACCTGCATGTTAAATTTCACAACCGGGACCGGGAGGCCGTGGCAGGCGTATCCCTCTCTATCCGGGACGGCGAGATTGTGGGACTGGTGGGGGAGTCCGGCTCCGGCAAGTCCGTCACCGCCATGAGCGTGGCGGGGCTGCTGCCCCGAAGCCGGTGCAATTACTCCGGCGGGATTCTGCTGGACGGCCGGGAGCTGCTCCACATCCCCCGCCCGGAGCTGCGGAAGATTCAGGGCCGGGAGATCGGCGTGGTATTTCAGGAGCCCATGAGCGCCATGGACCCCCTGATGAAGATCGGCCCCCAGGTGGAGGAGGTCCTCTCCATCCACGAAAACCTCCCCAAGCAGGAGCGAAAGCGCCTGGCCCTGGAGGCCCTGGCGGCGGTGGAGCTGCCCCAGCCGGAGGAGGTCTACGAGAAGTACCCCCACCAGCTCTCCGGCGGAATGCTCCAGCGGGCCATGATCGCCGCAGCCATCGTCATCCGGCCAAAGCTGCTGCTGCTGGACGAGCCCACCACCGCCCTGGACGTAACCATCCAGGCCCAGATCCTGGAGCTTTTGAAAAAGCTGAACAGGGAAAGCGGCATCTCCATGCTGTTCATCTCCCACAACCTGAACGTGGTGCGCAAACTCTGCGGCCGGGTGGCAGTGATGCAGCGGGGCACTCTGGTTGAGGAGGGGGAGACGGACACGGTATTCCACCACCCCCGGCACCCCTACACCCAGCGGCTCATTGCCGCCATCCCCACCCGGGAGAGAAGGGAGGCATCCCCATGAGCGAGGAAATCGTTCTGTCCCTCCAGCACGTCACCAGCGGTTACCGGGAGTGCGGTCCCCTGCGGCGGGGAACATACCAGGAGGTGCTCCGCGACGTGACCTTTGACGTGCGCCATGGCGAGATCCTGGGCCTTGTGGGCGAGTCCGGCACAGGAAAATCCACTCTGGCCCGGACCATTCTGGGGATGGTCAAGCCAGACCAGGGCAAGGTGGTCCACTACACCAAGCGGCCCCAGATGATCTTTCAGGACCCGTACAGCTCCCTGAATCCCGCCTATCCCGTGTCCTGGATTCTGGAAGAGCCCCTGCGCATTTTCGGCAAGTACGGTCCCGAGGAGCGGAAGAGACGGGTGCGGGAGATGCTGGAGCGGGTGGAACTGCCGGAGGAGTGTCTGACGGCAAAGCCAGGGGAGCTCTCCGGCGGGCAGCGGCAGCGGGTATCCATTGCCGCCGCCTTGATCCAACGGCCCCGGTTCCTCATCGCCGACGAGCCGGTTTCCGCTCTGGACGTGACCATTCAGGCCCAGATTCTGGGGCTGCTGAAGAATCTGCGGGACGAATTGGATCTGAGCTACCTGTTTATCTCCCATGATTTGAACGTGGTCTATCAGCTCTGTGACCGGGTGCTGGTGATGAAGCAGGGCCGGATTGTGGAACAGGGGAGTGTGGCGGAGATTTTCGACCATCCCCGGGAGGCCTACACACGGCAGCTCCTGGCCGCCGCAGAATAATTTTTTTCCTGAAAAAAGCCAGTAATTATGAAGAATATCAAGAAATTTTTCCTCCAATACAGAAAACTCCATATCTGGCTGTTCTCCGTCCTGGGCGTCCTGCTGGCTCTCCGGCTGTGCCGGGGGAACCGGGCCTGGATGAACGCCCTGGCGGAGCACGTCACCATCCCCCTGCGGCGGGAGCTGGGAGAGCTGTGCTACCGGGTGGACTTCTCCGTCATGGAGGTGATCTATGTCCTGGCCGTCCTGCTGGGTCTGGGCTACCTGGCCTGGAGCATCATGGCCGTTCTCCGGGCCAGGGGACGGCGGGGGCAGCGGGCTTACGGCGCGGTCCTCGGCGCCGTCTGCGCCTTTGTAACTGTCTACACCCTGTTCTTCTTTCTCTGGGGTCTCAGCTTCTGGACAGACAGCTTTCAGGACAAATCCGGCATCTATGCACAGCCCGTTGCTCCGGAGGACCTCAAATCCGTGACGGCGTACTTCGCGGAACAGACGGCTCTCTCGGCGGAGGCCGTTCCCCGGGATGAAAACGGCATATTCGCCGTGTCCTGGCAGGAGATCCTGGCGGACAGCCCGTATGTCTATGACGCGTTAGAGGAGGAGTTCCCCTTCCTGGCCTTCGAGGACAAGGGGGTGAAGCCCATGTTCTTCTCCCGCCTCATGAGCCGGATGGACTTTACCGGCTTCTACTGCGCCTACACCGGGGAGTCCAATGTGAACATCGACAGTCCCGCCTGCCTCCTGCCCTCCACGGCGGCCCACGAGCTGGCCCATCAGCGGGGCATCGCCTCGGAGCAGGAGTGCAACTTCCTGGCAGTGCTGGCCTCCACCACCAGCGGATACCCCGCGTATACCTACTCCGGCTGGCTGATGGGGTATATCTACCTGGGCAACGCCCTGTACTCCCTGGACCCGGACGCCTACCGGGCCATCCGGGAGACCCTGCCGGAGACGGTCCGGGCGGACCTCCAGTACAACAACGCCTACTGGGCCCAGTTCCGGGACTCCGCCGTCAAACAGGTCTCCACCAGGGTCTACGACAGTATGCTCAAGGCCTATGGCGATGAGCGGGGCATCCAGTCCTACGGCACCGTGGTGGATCTGCTGGTGGCTTACTATAAACGGTGAAATTCCCCGTAGCGGACGCCTGTCCGCTACGGGGAATTCTTTTACAGGGCAGCAGGCCTGTCACCGTTTGAGGTACTCGCTGGGGTCCACCGGCTCCCCGTCCTTGGTGACGGAGAAATGCAGGTGGGGGCCCTGGGCGGACTCCGCCGCCGCGGTGCGGCCCACCGCGCCGATGATCTGCCCGGCGGAGACCGTCTCCCCCGCCTCCACGTTGGGGCGGGCCTGGAGATTGGAATACGTGGTCTGATAGCCGCCGTCGTGGCTGATAACCACCGTGGTGCCCATCAGCGGGTCGTCGGTCACCGAGGATACGGTGCCGGAGCTGGCCGACAGCACCGTGGTGCCCTGGACGGCGGAGATGTCAATGCCGTCATGGGTGCGCCAGTCCGCCAACGTCTCATTGTACACCAGCTGGTCCACAGAGAAGACCGTGACCACCTCTCCATTCAGCGGCGATACGATCAGCCTGGGGGCCTCCACCACCACCGGGGTGTCGTCCACCGGGAGCTCCGGCATGGGAGGCGGGGCCTCCTGTTCCGGCGTCTCCGCCGCCTCATCTTCTGCCGGCGCGATGGTCTCCACCAGGGCGGGGAGCTCCGGTGCGGCGGGCTCCACGGCGGACGGGGCGATCAGGTCCGTCCTCTGAGGCACGCTCTCCTCCGCAGGCTTGTCCCGCCCCGCAAACAGGGCAAAGCTGCCCCCCACGCCCACAGCCAGGACGCACAGGGCCAAAACCGCGTAGAATCCGGCGCTGCCAAAAATCGACTTCAATCTGTCCATTGTTTGTCCCTCCCTTATAAGGTATGAAGAGAGTATGGACAGGTTTTCCAGAAGTTATACAGTTTCTTCTGACGCAATTCGTGGAGGAAAACCGCCGCTGCGGCGTTCCCTCATATTTGTATTGATTTTCCCGCTGAATCATGGTATAAAAAATTCGAGAAAACCCGAAATTTACAGATGGAGGATGGAATATGGAAAACAATGTGCGTCCCGCCGACATGCGGCGGATCAACACGCCGGAGCTGGCGGAGGCCTTTATCGCGGACCAGCTGGAAAAGATCCGGGCCCAAGTGGGGGATAAGAAAGTCCTGCTGGCCCTCAGCGGTGGCGTGGACTCCTCGGTGGTGGCCGCCCTGTTGATCAAGGCCATTGGCAAACAGCTGGTGTGCGTCCACGTGAACCACGGCCTCATGCGCAAAGGCGAGAGTGAGCAGGTCATCGAGGTGTTCAAAAACCAGCTGAACGCCAACCTGATCTATGTGGACGCCACGGACCGCTTCCTGGACCTGCTGTCCGGAGTGGACGAGCCGGAGCGCAAGCGGAAGATCATCGGCGGTGAGTTCATCAAGGTCTTTGACGAGGAGGCCCGCAAGCTGGAGGGTATCACCTTCCTGGCTCAGGGGACCATCTACCCCGATATCCTGGAGAGCGACGGCGTGAAGGCCCACCACAACGTAGGCGGCCTGCCGGAGGAGATGCAGTTCGAGCTGGTGGAGCCGGTAAAGCTCCTCTTCAAGGACGAGGTGCGTGTGGTGGGAAAGGCCCTGGGCCTGCCGGTGTCCATGGTGGAGCGCCAGCCCTTCCCCGGCCCGGGCCTGGGGGTGCGGTGCCTGGGGGCCATCACCCGGGACCGTCTGGCGGCCCTGCGGGAGTCCGACGCCATCCTGCGGGAGGAGTTCGCCAGGGCGGGCCTTGCGGATCAAGTCTGGCAGTTCTTCACCGTGGTGCCGGATTTCCGCTCCACCGGCGTACGGGACGGCAGGCGGGCCTTTGACTGGCCGGTGATCATCCGGGCCGTCAACACCGTGGATGCCATGACCGCCACGGTGCCCCAACTGCCCTGGACGGTGCTGGAAACCGTCACCAGCCGCGTCCTGGCAGAGGTGCCGGGGGTGTGCCGGGTGCTGTATGACCTGACGCCGAAGCCCATTGGGACCATCGAGTGGGAATAGGAGACAATCAGCCCCCGGCCCTTGATTTTCAAGGGCCGGG
>NZ_CAJULS010000010.1 GCF_910587525.1 uncultured Oscillibacter sp.
ACTTTTGTCTATTTTGCTCTTATTGTAGATGCACTTATGTGAACACATCCTAGCTACCCTGATCCGTATCGCGACAGCGTTCAATATGACCATCACAGAGTTTCTGGATGTCCCGGAAATCGTTGCCTTTTCGTTTGATGATGACGAGGACTGCTTCGAAGAAGATCTGGATCATGAAGAATTTTCGCCATAAAGGGAGTACGATTCAAAATGGACCATCCGTTCAGCAGGAATTTCGATGATTTTTACATCAGTAACTACCACAGAGTGTTCTACACCGCTTTGCGAACTACGCAGAACTATCATGATTCCGAAGAACTGGTAGATGAAGCCTTTGTCATTTACAGCCAGAAGAGCAAAGAGACTGTTATTGAGAATCCATCCGGCTATGTCATGGGAGTCCTGGGCAATCTCCTGCGAAACTACCTGAAATCCCAGCGCCGTGAAAAATGGTCTTTTCTGCCGTTACATATGATGAACAATTTAACGGCAGATGAGGACAGCTTGCGACGTCCGCTGACTGATATTCTCCCCGCGTCTCTGTTGCCATGGGAACGGGAGATTTTGATTTTGAGATATGAAAAGAATTACTCTTTTGAGGAAATCTCCGCTGAATTGGGGCTGAAAGAGGTCTCCTGCCGCTCCAGACTATGCCGCGCAAAGACCCGCTGTCAAAAATTGATGATGGAAGAAGAAAAAATTTGAAAATCCTGCAACGTTTTTACAGTCTGCGGAAACAATATTAAGTAAGGGGGTGTTTATGTGAATAAGATGTCTGAGCACCAGCGAAGCGGTCCATGCGGCGGAAAGGACTGTGACATGGCTCAAATTTACCAGCATCTTAGAAGCAAAGATCCGACTGAGTTAGCAGATGAACTGGCCGCATTGACCGAGGACGCAGCAAATGGAAATCCAGATTTAGCGCTGATAGACGCCTATTTGGAGATTCTGGACGAAAAAGCCCCGCTGCCATTTGCGGCTGATCCCCAGGAGGCATTGTCGGCCTTTCACGAAAAACACGGGCTGCTGGAGAAAGAGACATCCACTCCCCGCCGCAGGCGCCCGAGATCACCGCACTTCCCAATCAGAGCAGTCGCTTCATTCGCCGCTGTGTTGTTCTGCAGTTCCATACTCGCCCAGGCCTATGGCATCAATATCTGGGGCACCATTGCCCGCGTGACCTCCGAGACTTTCCGGATGGAAAAGGCGGAGGTGCCCTACGCGGAGGTATCCGTGTACCCCATTGCCCAGGGAGAATCTGCGGAATATGGCTCCCTCTCGGAAGCGGTCGAGGCGTTTGGGATTACCGCGCCTCTCGCCCCCACATGGGTGCCTGAACGCTTTGGAACCCCGGAGGCATACGCGATTTACGAAACCAGCGGAATTTGTATCTATATGGATTGCGTAACAGAAGAGGATTTTTTAACCATGCGCTTTATTGAGTCCTCCAGAGCAACGCAGCAAATAGTTGAAAAGGACTCCTCGCCAGACTCCAGCTATTTCTGCAATGAAATTAACCATCACATCATTATAGATCAATCCCTTGCAAAGATTATCTGGTGTAATGGTATCTTTGAATGTCGTATAAGCGGCAGTATTACTGAGGAAGAAGTGCGGAAGATCATAGATTCTATTTACGAGGAACGTGATTGACCAATGAAGAGAACAAAAATTGTATCTTTGCTCCTGCTGATTTGCGTAACGGCCAGTCTTTTATGTGTGCAAGCATCTGCCCGCTCCAGCAACTATCTTGACGCATATAGAGTAGTTTTAACACCGCAAAGCGGTGGGAAAATTGTTATCACCGTGGACGTGGACGGAATTCGCAACATGACGCAGATCGGTGCATCTACAATTTTCCTCTATGAATCTAGAAACGGAACAGACTTTACCCGTATCAAAACATATAACTATGAGGACTATCCCACCATGATGGGCTCTGGAATACATCATTACAAAGATGCCGCCACCTACTATGGCGTAGTCGGACGATACTATTACGCCACCGCTTATTGCTATGCAGGTGATGAGACCGGCTATGACGAAAAGTCTTACACAACAAGCATTGTAAGAGCAAAAGCATAGTTACATATGGAAGGGGGCCGCAGTGGATTTGTGGCCCTCTTTTCCTGGCATGTGGCCTAAAAATAAATAATTAACATGCAGTGGTTATAGAATAAGGTACAATAAGTTGCGCAAATAAAAAGAGACATAGTTTGCCGCCCTCTGGTAGAATGAAGTAACGACACACCATTCAGAGAGGAGACTGTAAACCATGTCTGAGAAGATTGTACAACTGAGCGAAGAAGTCATCAAGGGTCAACTTAAGGAGCTGGTCCGGGGCAGCGTAGAAGAAACACTCACTGAATTGCTGGAGGTGGAGGCCGAAAAACTGACTCAAGCGGCCCGGTACGAACGCAGTGAGGTCCGTCATGGGTACCGCAGCGGTCACTATGACCGGAACCTCACCACCACCTCGGGAGACGTCGGCGCAGAAGAGACGTTTACCCATTGCGGCTTCCTCTCCGCGCATTGGACGCGGATCCGCACCAACAATGTGATCGAGCGGCTCAACCGGGAGATCCGCCGCCGCACCAGGGTGGTGGGGGCCTTTCCGGATAGGAATTCTGCCCTCATGCTGGTCTGCGCCCGGCTCCGCCATGTGGCCGGCACCCAGTGGGGTAACAAGAAGTACATGAATATGAAACACCTGGATGCCGCCTTCGGGGAAGCTGAGCTCATTGGCTGACTGCGTTCAATTCAAAAATCGGCAAACCTATTGGCACATAATTCTTGATACGACCAGCAGCGCGGGGGTTCCTCCCCTGCACCCCGCAAACTCTTGGAAAAAAGCCTAACCAAAAACTTTAGCAGTAAGGCGGGCCGGCGAAAGCCGACCCGCCTTTGGTTTAATTCTCTGTGAGTACGCCGCTGAGGTCCAGGGGCTTGCCGTCCTGCCACAGCCGCTCCAGGTCGTAGAACTCCCGGGCCTCCTGGGAGAAGACGTGGACAGCAAGACACCCGTAGTCCAGCAGCACCCAGGTGCCGTCCCGGTGGCCCTCCCGGTGGAGGGGGGCCTCGCCGGCCTCCTCCTTCAACGCCTTTTCCACAGCGCCGCACAGGGCGTTGATCTGGGTGTTGGAGGTACCGCTGGCGATGACGAAGTAATCCGCCAGCGTGGTGAGGTCCGTGATCTCGATGGCGGAAATCTCCTTGCCCTTTTTCTCGTCCAGGGCCCTTGCCGCGATGATTGCCAGTTCCTTCGGTGTCATGGGCTCGTTCCTCTCTTTCTATTTGATATTGATGATTCTATTCCACAGGGACGGGGTCGATGATGACAAAGCCGGGGTCCGCGGGCTCCGGGGGCGGGACGGGCTCGCCGGAGGCTCCGGGATCGGTCACGCCGGCGTCCGGCGGGACCGTTGTGCCGGGGTCCGTGATGCCGGGACTGTTGGGATCCAGGGTCCCCGGGTCCACCATGCCGGGATTGGATGTCCCCGGATCTGCCGTACCGGGGTCCACCGTACCGGGATTGTTGGGGACGGTAGTCCCCGGGTCTGTGACGCCGGGGCTGTTGGGGTCGATCACTCCCGGATTGCCGGGATCAACGACGCCGGGATTGTCCGGGTCCGTGACCACAGGGGGAACGGCCAGGATGCCCTCCATGATCTCCCCGGTCTCCGGATCAATGAGGAAGCCGGTCTCCGGGTCGTAGGGGTTTCCGTTGGCGTCCAGGGCCCAGTCGTTCTCCGGCTCGCCGGAGGGTATGTCCGGCGGCAGAGCCGCCACCTTGTCCTCCACGTAGCCGGTGGAGGAGCTGAGACTGCCGTCGGCGTTCACGGACATGATGTCCAGGTCCCGCCGGGTGAAGACCTCCACATAGGGGCTGAGCTTGTTGTTCACAATGTCCAGCAGCTGCCCGGCGATGGGGGCCACATAAGACTGCATATTGCCAACGGTGGGGCTCCAGGCATTGGCATATCGGAATGGCATGGAGAGGAACTCCACATTGTCCACATTCAGCCCGCCCAGGATGGCTTTCTGGGCAAACCAGAATATCTCCTGGAATGCGAGGTCCGTCTCCACGCACTCGTCAAAGACCTTAGCGATCTTGTTGATGTTACCCACGTTTTTAATGGTCATCATCTGTTTGATGACCGCCTTTAAGAAGTCCTGCTGGAGTTTGATCCGGCCATCGTCGCCGATACCGGTATGATAGCCGTAGGGGCTGTCTTTATCATTTTTTCGCCAGCGAATGATCTGCATGGCGTCGTTGCCGTTTAAGTGCCGCAGGCCCGGGGCCTGCTCGATCACCAAATCCTGGTAAGGGTCGTGGTAGTCCATGGGATAGGGGTTGTTGAAGTCCACGCCGCCGATGGCGTCCACCAGCTTGCCCACGGCCTCCCACTCCACTACCACCTGATAGTCCGGCTCAAAGCCCACCAGCTGGGAAACCTCCTTGTACAGCGCCTGGATACCCCGTTCCCCGCCGCCGTAGTGAAGGTAGACGGAGTTGATTTTCTTCACATCCCAAGGGACGTTGACCATGGTGTCCCGGGGAATGGACATCACCGTGGCCTTCTGGTTGGTCACGTCGTAACTGGCCAGCAGCATGGTGTCCGTGTGGCCGCCGCCGCCGGTATCCAGCCCCAGGATCAGCACGGTGTAGAAGTCCTCGCTCTTGCGCTCACCGCCGGCCCGGGGACGGATGCCCTCGCCGTAATCAATCTCCTCGATCTCCTCCGTGCCGTCGTCCTTCTTGGTGAAGATGGCGCCGCCCCGGCGGTTGTCCAGATCCGGGCGGGCAAAGACGCTCCGCCACGCCAGCACACCGCCCACCGCCACTGCCAGAACCGCCGCCACGGCGATCATGATCTTCTGCTGTTTGGTAAACCGGCTGGGCTTTTTCGGTTTTGGGGGTTTCTTTTCCAGGCGGTTCCCACCCGCGTGTCTCTGTTCTCTTTCCACTGATCCTTATCCTTTCAAGAAATCCCGCGCCTCCAGGGTGGCGTGGTGCACTGGGTTTCCCATCCCCCGCATTTCCTCAATGGTCATCTCCAGGCCCGTCAGCAGGCCCTTGTCCAGATCCTCATAACACACTTTGCGCAGTCTGTCCACCCCGGGAAAATCCCGGCTGGGCTCGATATAGTCCGCAAGATAGATGATTTTCTCCAGAAGAGTCATGTTGGCGTGACCGGTAGTGTGCCACCGGATGGCGCTGTAAATCTCATCGTCCACGCCGAACACGTCCCGGGCAACCTCGGCGCCGGTCCTGGCGTGGAGGAGCTTCAAGGCCCTCTGCTCCAGCCCGTCCAGCTGGATGCCGTACTGCCGGCACAGGGACAGCTGCTCCTCCATGTCCAGCTTTTTCGTGCAGTCGTGGAGGAGGGCGGCCCTGCGGGCCTTCTCCACATCGGCGCCGTACCGTACCGCCAGGCGGATGGCCTCCTGCTCCGTGCCCAGCACGTGAGGGATGCGCCGGTGGTTCAAATAGCTCAGGGCCGCGGGCCGCAGCCGGCTGAGAGGAAGGTGTTTCAGGTCCGCCGCCGTGCCGTAGAGCCCCTCCCGCAGGATCAGGCCGTACACCGCCGGGGCCAGACAGTTGGCTCCGCCCCCCGCCGCCAGCTGCTCCCGCAGATCCGTGGAGGAGATGTCCACCACGCCGGGAATAGTCAGCGTAAAGAGCCGCGCCTGGGGAAAACTCTTATAAAGGTAGTCCCGCTGGGCGGCGAACAGCTCCTCCGTGTCCGCCTCCGTGCGGCCAAAGGCGGCGATGCCCGCCAGAGACAGGATTGTCTCCGGCTCATGCCAACGGTGGAGGGTCAGGAACATGTCCGCCCCCATCAGCAGCCACAGCTCGTCCTCCGGATATAGGGCATGGAGCCGGGTCAGGGTGTCGGACGTATAGCTCCGTCCCTCCCGGCGGAGCTCCAGGTCCAGCACCTCCGCCCGGTCCCCCATCTCCGCCGCCGCCAGCCGGGTCAGGGCCAGCCGCTGCTCCGGCGCGGGACTGTCCGGGGGCAGGTCCTTGTGGGGCGGCTGGCCGTCGGGGACGATCAGAAGCCTGTCCAGTTTCAGCAGCGCAAACACCGCCCGGGCCGCGGTAATATGGCCCAGATGGGGCGGGTTGAAAGTGCCGCCGTAAATTCCGATTTTCAAACAGGAACCCCCTTTTTCTTGGGAATCACATTTGGTCAGGTTTTCGGGCGTTTGCTCTTCACCAGCTGGATGCGCTTTTCCCTGGGCTTGGAGTGGCTCTCCCGGTACAGCACGAACTTGGTGCCGATGACCTGCACCACCTCGCTGCGGGTGGCCTTGGCCAGCTCCGCCGCCGCGCTTCGGGCGTCGTATTCGATATTATTCTCCAAAACCCGGCCTTTGATGAGCTCCCGGGCCTCCAGGGCGTCGTCGGCCTGCTTGACGAGATTTTCGCCGATGCCGTCCTTGCCCACCTGGAGAATGGTGCCGATGGTGTTTGCCAGGCCCCTCAGCTGGGCCCGCTGTTTGCTTGTCAGTTCCATGGATCTGCCTTTCTGTTTTCAGGCTTCGTTTCTGTGGCGTTCATATGGATCAACGGTCCGTAGAACGCGCGGGATAAAAGTTTCGCCGGCCTTTTCAAAGGCCGTGGGGTGCAGGGGCAAATCCCCTGCTCGCGCCCCGCAGGGTACGAAAGAACCCCAGCGGGAAGGCTGCGCCGCAGAACTTCTCGTTGACCGCCCCTCC
This sequence comes from uncultured Oscillibacter sp., assembly GCF_910587525.1. Taxonomy (GTDB): domain Bacteria; phylum Bacillota; class Clostridia; order Oscillospirales; family Oscillospiraceae; genus Oscillibacter. The sequence goes on from NZ_CAJULS010000010.1 coordinate 6,724, forward strand.
GGCACGGCCTTCCAGCGCCTTTGCCGCCGGAGGCGTCAAACAGCCCCACTTTTAATGATTTGCGTCTCCTGCATTCTGACGTTCTAAAATGAGACAAGCACGATGCGGGCTTCGCCCTGCGTACCCTGGATACGATTCCGGCACGGGCTTCGCCCTGCACCCCGCAAACCTTTGAAAAGGTTTGATCCAAACTTTTTTCCGGCTTCGCCCTTTTCTCTTTTGGACGGTTACTTTTTGAGATAAGTTCCCAGCTTCTCCACAAATTCCGCCAGAGCTTTCCCCCGGTGGGATATCTCCGCCTTCTCCTCCGCCGTCAGCTGGGCGAAGGTCTTTGCCTTCTGCGGCACGAAAAACACCGGGTCGTAGCCAAAGCCGTTCTCCCCCATGGGGGCAAAGGCGATGGTGCCGCCGCAGGTCCCCTCCGCCGCCAGCTCATCGCCGTTGGGAAAGGCGCAGGCCACGGCGCAGGCGAAGTGGGCCGCCCGGGTGGTCTGGCCCCGCATACTGTTCAGCAGCAGCGTATACCGCCCCCGGTCGTCCAGATCCTCCCCGCCGTAGCGGGCGGAATAGACCCCGGGACCGCCGTTCAGGGCGTCCACGCAGAGGCCGGAGTCGTCGGCGATGGCGGGCAGGCCCGCCGCGGCACAGATGGCCCTGGCTTTCAGCATGGCGTTTTCAGCAAAGGTGGTCCCGGTCTCCTCCACATCCACGGCAATGCCCAGGTCCGCAGGGGAGACCACTTGGACGCCGAGCTTTGACAATATGCCGGACATTTCTTTCAATTTATTGGCGTTATGGGTCGCCAGCACAAATTTTTCTGACATCAGAGCGCTCCTCCCAAGGCTTCTTTTTGAATGGCCAGCAGCTCCCGGCAGCCCTTGGCGCACAGCCGCACCAGCTCCTGCTGCTCCGCCGGGGTGAAGGCCCGGCCCTCGCCGGTACCCTGGAGCTCGATCAGCCCCCCGGCCTCGTTCATCACACAGTTCAGGTCCACCTGGGCGCGGCTGTCCTCGCTGTACTGGAGGTCCAGCAGGGCCGTGTCGTCCACAATGCCGGCAGAGATGCCGGTGACGAAGTGCCGGATGGGGCTGGCCCCCAGGACGCCGTCCGCCGCCAACTTTTTGCAGGCCAGGGCCAGCGCGATGAATCCCCCGGTGACGGAGGCGGTACGGGTACCGCCGTCCCCTTGGAGCACATCGCAGTCGATGGTGATGGTCCGCTCTCCCAATTTTTTCATATCCACGGCGGCCCGGAGGGACCGGCCCACCAGCCGCTGGATCTCGGCGCTGCGGGGACTGAGCTTCAATTTGGCCACGTCCCGGCGGCTCCGCTCCCGGTTGGCCCGGGGGAGCATGGAGTACTCGGCGGTAACCCATCCCTCCCCGTAGGGCACGTGGGGCGGGGTCTTGTCCTCCACGCTGGCGCAGCAGAGGACTTTCGTATCGCCGCACTCAATGAGGCAGCTGCCCTCGGCAAATTTGATAAATCCCGTGGTGACCTTCACCGGGCGCAGTTCATCAAAGGCCCGGCCGTCAGCTCGATTCATTGGATTTCCTCTCTTTCTCTCAGCGGCCCCGCCGGAGGGTTTCCAGCAGATACGCGGCCCTGTCATAGTTGTTTTTGTGAACATAAAGCGTATAGAATATATCCCGTTCGAAACCTCCGCCCAGGCGGCTCCGCCGTTCCATGGCGCGGGCCGTACCCCCCCGCGCCGGCGGAGCTGGCAATCCCCTGGGCGGCAAGCGCCTCCTGAATTCGCAGCAGCTCCTGCAGGGAATTCACCTGGGCAACTTTCCGGCGGCTGAAAAGCATCATGGGGGCTCCTTTCCCGAAGCGGTCAAATAATCGCTTCCGCGTATTCCTCCGCGTCAAAGGGCTTCAAATCGTCAATGCCCTCGCCCACGCCAGCCAGCTTCACAGGGACGCCCAGCTCCCGGGCGATGGCCACGGCGATGCCGCCCTTGGCAGTGCCGTCCAGCTTGGTGAGGACGATACCCGTGAGGCCCGCCGTCTCCTTGAACGTCCTGGCCTGGATGAGGCCGTTCTGGCCCGTGGTGGCGTCCAGCACCAGCAGGGTCTCCCGGGCCGCGCCGGGACACTCCCGGTCGATAATCTTGCTGAGCTTGCTGAGCTCCGCCATGAGATTGGCCTTGTTGTGGAGCCGTCCGGCGGTGTCGCACAACACCACGTCCACGCCACGGGCCCTGGCGGCCTGGAGGGCGTCAAAGAGAACCGCGCCGGGGTCCGCCCCCTCGTGCTGGCGGACGATCTCGCACCCGGCCCGCTGCGCCCAGATCTCCAGCTGGTCGGCGGCGGCGGCCCGGAAGGTGTCCGCCGCGCACAGCAGCACCCGCTTGCCCCCCAGCTTCAAAAGATGGGCCACTTTGCCGATGGAGGTGGTCTTGCCCACGCCGTTGACGCCGATGAACAGCATGACGCTGGGGGCGGTGGAGACGTTCAGCTCCGTGGTGCCCACGTCCAGCAGCTCCACCAGCACCTGCCGCAGGGCGGCCCGGACGGCCTCCTGGTCCTGGAGCTTTTCCTTCCGCACCCTCTCCCGCAGGCGCTCCACGGCCTCCATGGCGGTCTCTACGCCCAGGTCCGCCAGGATCAGCGTCTCCTCCAGCTCCTCAAAAAAGGCTTCGTCCGCCTCGGTGAAGGTGGAGAAGAGATTGGTAGTGATCTTTTTCAGCTTGTCAAAAAAGCCCATAGTATCCTCCAGAACGTCAAGATTCCTCTTGATCCTTTTTTGAGTATTTCACAGTGCGGTCCACGGCCTTGCCGCAGTAACGGCAGTGGAGCTCGTGCTTGCGGCCCAGAAACTTGCCGCAGTGGGGACACCGCCACCACATATTATAGAGCCCCAGGGCGGCCAGGAGCATCACGGCGCCCGCCACGCCGTTTACAAGGGCGGCAAACAGCCCTCCGACGGCCAGGGCGGCCACAATATAATCCTTTTGTCGCAGACTCATGATTGGTCTCCTTTCCGGCCGGGTTTTTCGTCCCAGTCGATTTTCTTTCCGCAGTGCTGGCAGTACTGGCCGTCGTTCCGCTCCAGCCAGCTGCCACAGTGGGAACAGCGTATCCAGCGGAGGCCGAGAACAACTCCCGCGGCCACGGCCAGAAGGGCGGCGGCAGTAATCACCTCCGCTTCGGCGTGGTCCAGCAGTCCCGCTGATACCGCCAGAAGCAGCAGGGCCGGCACGCCCACCATGACGGCAATCACCGTGTACTTCTTCTGCCGCAAGCTCATACAGCTGCCTCCTATTCAATGTCCAGTTCCTTTGCCATGTCGTTGAGATTGATGGTCAAAATCTTGGAGACGCCCTGCTCCTGCATGGTGATGCCGTAGAGCACGTCGGCCTCCTCCATGGTGCCCCGGCGGTGGGTGATGACGATGAACTGGGTCCGCCCCGCCAGGGTGCGCATATAGCGGGCGTAGCGGGTGACGTTCACGTCGTCCAGCGCCGCCTCGATCTCGTCCATGACGCAGAAGGGCGTGGGATGTACCTTTAGGATGGAGAAATACAGGGCGATGGCCACGAAGGCCTTCTCGCCGCCGGAGAGGAGGGAGATGGTTTTCAGGGTCTTCCCCGGGGGCTGGGCCTTGATCTCGATGCCGCAGCCCAGGATGTCTGTCTCGTCCTCCAGCTCCAGCCGGGCCTGCCCGCCGCCGAAGAGCTCCACAAAGGTGGTCTGGAAGCTCTCGGAGAGGAGCTTGAACTGCTGGGCGAAGATGCGGGTCATCTCCGCCGTGATCTCCCCGATGATCTTCTCCAAATCCGCCTTGGCGCCCTCCACGTCGTCCCGCTGGCCGGTGAGGTAGGTATACCGGGTGTTCACCCGGTCGTACTCTTCGATGGCGCCGATGTTTGGCGTGCCCAGGGCGGAGATGTCCCGCTTCAGCTCGCCGATGCGGCGGGTGGCCTTGGGCACGCTCTCCAACTCGATCCGCTGTGCCTGGGCGTCGGAATGGCTCAGCTCGTAGTGCTCCCAGAGCCGGTCTAAAATCTGTTTTTCCTCCAGGGCGGAGGTGGCGATCTTCTGTTCCAGCTTGGAGGCAGAGCGCTCCAGGTTCAAAAGGCTCTCGTTCATCTCCTGGCTGGCCCGGTTCTGGGCGGTGCGCCGGGCCTCCAGAGCCAGTTTCTCCTCGTTCAGGGCTTGAAGCCGGGCCTGGAAGGCCTCGCCCCGGGCGGTGAGCCCCGCGATGGTCTCCCGCCGCCGGGCGATCTCAGATTCGGCCTCGTCGATATGGGCCTGATAGGCCCGGACTGCCTCCTCCTTCTGGGCCCGGTCACCCCCCAGGTCGGCAGAGAGGCGGCGCAGATCCGCCGCCCGTCCGGCGGCGGCCTCCCGCTGGGCGGTCAGGGCCGCCAGCTCCTCTTTCTTCCCGGCGATCTCCTCCGCCAGGGCGTTGGACTCCGCCAGCAGCTCCGACTGCCGGTCCAGTCCCGCCTCCGCCTGGGAGCGGTAAACGGCGGCCTGGGCCTCCTGCGCGGCGATCTGCTCCCCGGCTGCTTCTGCCTTCCGGGTGTTGTCCGCCAGCCGGCCGGCGAGGCTCTCCAGCTCGCCCTCCAGGTTCTCCAGATTCTCCCGCAGGGACCGCAGAAGAATATCAAAATGGCTCTTGGTGCCCTCCAGACGCAGCACCTCGTCCTCAGCCTGGCGGCGCTGGCTCTCCGCGGTCTCCAGCTCGTACTGGGCGGCGGCCAGCTCCCGGTTCGCCGCCTCCTCCGCCTGTCTGGCCTCCTCCAGGGCCCGGTGCATGGCCCCGGCGCGGCTGTTCAGCTTTTGAAGCTCCGCCGCCCGGCTCAGCACGCCCGCCGAGCGGGATGTGGAGCCACCGGTCATGGAGCCGCCCCGGTTGATAACCTGACCGTCCAGGGTGACGATGCGGAAGGCGTTCTGGTACTTCCGGGCCATGGCAATGCCGCAGTCCATGTCCTCGGCGATCACTGTGCGGCCCAGAAGGCTCTCAAAGATGTTCCGGTACTTTTCCTCAAAGGCGATGAGGCGGGAGGCCAGCCCCACAAAGCCGAATTCGCTCTCCACGCCCTGCTGCCGCAGTTCGCCGCCCCGGATGGCGGTGAGCGGCAGGAAGGTGGCCCGGCCTCCGTCCCTCTGCTTGAGGTAGTTGATGGCGCTCTTGGCGTCCTCCTCCCGGTCCACCACGATGTTCTGGAGGCCAGCCCCCAGGGCGATCTCAATGGCCAGGCTGTATTTTCCGTCGGTCCTCATCAGGTTCGCCACAGGACCGTGGATGCCCCGCAGGCTGCCCCTGGCCTGCATCACGGTCTTGACGGCCTTGGAGAAGCCCTCGTACTCCTTCTCCATCTCTGTCAGCAAACGGATGCGGTTGTCCAAGGCGCCGGCGTCCATGGTCAGCTTCACCCGTTGCTCCGCGGCGGTGGCGGCTTTCTTCTTCCGCTCCTCCATCCGCAGGCTGTGGCCGGCGATGATGTTGGCCGCAGCCTCCGCCTCGTCCCGGGCGTCCTCCAACGCCCGCCGGTTGGCTTTGGCCTCCTGTTCCACCTCCTTCAGCTGGGCCTCCCCCGCTGTCTTCTCCGCTTCCACGGCGCCCTTTCGCTCCTCAATCTGGCCCCGCTCCGCGGCCAGGGCGGCGGCCTCAGCCCGCTGGTCCGCCGCGGCGGCCACAGCAATGGCCTCCTTGGCCCGCAGGGACTCCGCCTCGTCCTGGGCTCCGCCGGCTCTGTCGGCGGCGGCCTGGGCCTGGGCCAGCAGCCCCTCCAGATCCGCGCTCAGGACCGCCAGCGCGGCGTCGATCTCCGCCATGCGGGCCTCCTGCTCCTCCGCCTGTCTCTGGAGGCTCCCGGAGCGGCTCTCCGTCTCTTCCAGCTCCCGGCGGGAACGCTGAATATTTTCCTGATTGTGGGCGATGGTGCTCTCCAGCACGGCCACGGCGGACTCCTGCTCCGTCACCTGGCCGCCCAGGGCGGCAGCCTCCGTTCGGATGGCCTCGGCTTCCACATCTTTGGCCCGCATCTTTTCCCCGAACTGCTCCCCCTCGGCATAGAGGGCGTCCAGAGCGGACCGGGCCTCGTCCCGGGCTGCCTCGGCGGCCCGGAAATCCGTCTCCAGCTTCCGGGCGGCAATTTTCAGATTGTCAAGATTCTCCAGCCACACGGAGATCTCCAAAAGCCGCAGCTCGTCCCGGAGAACCAGGTACTTTTTGGCCTTCTCCGCCTGGTCCCGCAAAGGCTCCACCTGGAGTTCCAGCTCCGCGATCTTGTCGTTGATCCGCACCAGATTCTCCTGGGTGCGCTCCAGCTTCCGCTCGGAGTCCTCCTTCCGGTGGCGGAACTTGGAGATGCCGGCGGCCTCCTCAAAGATCTCCCGCCGGTCGCCGCTGCGGGTGGACAAAATCTCATCGATCTTGCCTTGTCCAATGATGGAGTAGCCCTCCTTGCCCATGCCGGTGTCCATGAACAGCTCCGTCACGTCCTTGAGGCGGACGAACTGGCGGTTGATGTAATACTCGCTCTCGCCGCTGCGGTAGTACCGGCGGGTCACCGCCACCTCCGACTCCTCCATGGAGGGGAAGATACCCTCGGTGTTGTCCAGCACCAGCGTCACCTGGGCGAAGCCTACCTGGGTCCGCTTCTCCGTGCCGCCGAAAATGACATCCTCCATCTTGGCCCCCCGCAGGCCCTTGGCGCTCTGCTCGCCCATGACCCAGCGGATGGCGTCGGAGATGTTGCTCTTGCCGGAGCCGTTGGGGCCCACAATGGCGGTAATGTCCTCTCCGAAGTTCAGAACGGTCTTGTCTGGAAAGGATTTGAAGCCTTGAATTTCCAATGCTTTTAGGTACACAATTTCACCTCGTCGGATTTTCACATACTATAACTAAAATACTATACCAGAGAAACAGCAGATTTTCAAGAGGCAGGTTTCCACGGGAGTGTCCTCTTCGCAGATTTTATGCAGGGGTCGGCTCTGCAAAGCCACGGCCGCAAAAACAAAATCTCGGATGATAAAATGCGCGGTCAGACACTTCCGCGAAAACTGGAATGTCCAACGGCGAGAGATTTTTTTGCCAAATAAAACAAAGTTTTACAGGCGGGCCGCCGCCTGGCAAAAAAATTTAGCGAAGAGCGGCGGAAAAATATCCGCCGTTTGTGCGTTTTGACATTTATCAAACAGAGCGTCCCGGGAGGCACCGCCTCCTGGGACGCTCTTTCTATATCAGGTATAGGACCGCTCCACGCGGACCACGGCATAGTAACTCCCGTCCAGCGCCCGGACGGCGGTGCGGATTTTCTCCTCCACCGTTTTGTCACTGAGGCGGAAGTCATAGGGTACCACTGCGTCGAAGATTACATTGGTGTGGGTAGGGCCGGAGACCATACGGAAGTCGTGAATCGTGACGGCGTCGTCAATGCAGCGGACCAGATCCGCCACCCGGCGGCGGATATCCTCCGTCAGGGCGTTGTCGGTGTCCACCGGGTCCATGTGGATGACAGCTTCGCAGCCCAATTGCTCCCGCAGCTCCTTTTCCACGTTGTCAATTTCATCGTGGAGGGCCAGCACGTCCTGACTGGCAGGGACCTCGGCATGGAGGGAGATCATCACCCGGCCGGGACCGTAATCGTGGACGATCAGATCGTGGATGCCGATAATCCCGGCATGGGCCATCACCAGTTCCCGGATGCGGGAGACAAACTCGTGGGTGGGCGGAGCGCCCAGCAGGGGGTCAATGGTCTCCTTGGCGGCCTTGACGCCGGACCAGAGGATAAAGGCGGCCACCAGCAGGCCCGCCCAGCCGTCGATCCGTTTTCCCGTGAAATGACCCACCAGCGTGGCCGCCAGGACCGCGGCGGTGGCTGCGCTGTCGCAGAGGGAATCCGCAGCAGTGGCCCGCATGGCAGTGGAGTCCAGCTGCCGGCCCAGCCGCCAGTTGTAAAAGGCCATATAGAGCTTGACGCCTATGGAGACGCACAAAATGGCAATGACCAGCGGGGCGGCCGTCACCGCCGCGGGACGCAGAATTTTGGAGACAGAGGACTGGAGCAGTTCCCAGCCCATCAGCAAAATCAGTACCGACACGCCAAGGCCCGAGAGGTATTCGATCCGCCCGTGGCCGAAGGGGTGGTGGGCGTCCGGCTTCTGCCCCGCCAGCTGGAAGCCCAGCAGCGTGATGGCAGAGGAGGCGGCGTCGGAGAGATTGTTGAAGGCGTCGGCCGTAATGGCCACGGAGCCGGCCAGGCGGCCCGCCAGGAGCTTGCCCGCGAAGAGCAAAATATTCAAAAGAATGCCCACCGCGCCGCAGAGAATCCCCCAGGCCTTGCGGAGAGCGGCGGGATCCCGGCCGTCCGGCGGAATAAACAGCCGGGAGAGCAGGGTAATCATGGGATCAAATCCTTTCATACCGGACTTCCGGGAAAGTCCAATATCAGAAATCAGTTCAGCGGGGCGTCCCGGGGATGACCAGCTTCATATGGCAGCAGAGGTCGTCCAGGTCCCGGTCCGTGGCCGCGGGGACGCGCAGCTTAGCGCCGCAGCGGCGGCAGATGAGATCCACGGCGGAGCGGCGGATCTCCATGCCGTATTGTGCGCCGCCGCAGCCGCAGGTGACTCCGTTCTCACGGGCGGCGATCTCCTTTAGCTCGGAGAGGACCTCATACATGATGACGCTGTCCACAAAGGCCCCGCCGCCATCCTCCTGCCGCTTTTCCTTCTCGGCCAAAATCTCCAGCTCCCGGAGGTTTTTCTCCACCGTGCCCTCCGGACCGATGAAACAGCAAAACTGCTTTGTCTTCGCGCAGCCCAGAGCCGTGGCGCCCCGCAGGACCCGCTCCGGCGGGCAGGCCGCCGTGTGGGTCTCCCCGCAGAGGCCGCAGGGGACATAGAGCCGGTAGCTCTCCCCGTCGAACTCCGCCCGCAGGGCAGATTCCCCGCAGGTGCACTCGATCTCCGCATTGGAAGCCTCCAGGGCAAAGACGGACCGGGCGGCCATCACCGTCTTGCCGCACTTGGGGCAGAGATAGCCGAAGGTGCGCATCTCATCGCTCATGGTGACTCCTCCATTTCCATTAAACCAGTTAAGTTTCAAAATTATAGCACACCAAAGGGGAATTGTACAGCATTTTCCGGCGGATTCTGGACACTGAAAGGGGGCTGCGGCATATGCCGCAGCCGGTCGCAGACGCCTATGCTGGACCATCCAGAGGAGTGGGCGCAGGTTTTGCCAGCAGGCCCAGCAGCGGCTCAAAGTCCACGCCCTCCCGCATGGGGAGATCCATGGCTGCCGTCCGCTCCGCACAGGCCCGGACAAATTCCACCGCCGCCCGGGCGGCCTCTATCAGGGATTTCCCTTGCACCAGCGCCCCGGTGAGGACGCTGGAAAACACATCGCCTGTGCCGTGGAAGTCCCGGTCCACCCGCCGGGTCTGAACGGCCTCCGTCCGCCCGGCGGAGGCGTCGAAGCACATGGCTCCGGTGCTGCCCGGCTCCAGGCTGGCCCCGGTGAGCACCACGGAGCGCCGGCCCTCCAGGCTCAGCCGCTCCACAATCGCCCGGCACCCTGCCTCCCCCCCGGGAAGTTCCCCGTAGGGGATGCCCAGCAGCAGCGCGGCCTCCGTCAGATTGGGGGTGATGACGTCCGCCTGTTCCGCCAGACGGGCCGTCCCGGCGCACATCTCCGGCGTGTAGGTCCGGTAGACTGCCCCGCCGTCTCCCATCACCGGGTCCACCACCACTACGCCGTCTCCCCGGAAGTCCCGGATGAAGTCCGCCACCATGCCGATCTGCCGGGCGCTGCCCAGAAAGCCGCTGTAAACGGCGTCAAACCGGAGGCCCAGGGACTTCCAGTGCCGGGCGATCTTCGGCATTTCGTCCGTCATGTCCAGGAAAGTGAAGCCCTCAAAGCCTCCGGTATGGGTGGAGAGAAAGGCAGTGGGCAGAGGGCAGCACTGCACCCCCATAGCGGAGAGAATGGGAAGGGCCACGGTCAGGGAGCAGCGGCCAAAGCCGGACATATCGTGGATGGCGGTAACACGGGGAGTGGACATGACGGGATTCCTCTTTTCTAATGGAGATTTTTGTTCCTCCCTCACCTTTTGTGCTGTGAAGGCGCGGCGCTGACAATTTCGCTGATCACAGGTTGAAACGAAAAATCAGAGATGATATAATCAGAGCGGCCAATCGGAAGTTATACAGGAGGGTTAATATGCTTGATATGATACCTAACGAAGAAGAAATGACAGCTTTGGTTGGAAAATCTCTATACGATGTATGGAATAAGTTGTGTGCTGCAATTGATGAACAATATGATATGGACTGTCTGTGGGATATGGGCGGCAAAGCATGGAAATACGAATATAAATATCGCCGGGGCGGTAAAACGCTGTGTGCATTATACGCAAGAGAAAACTGTGTGGGCTTTATGATTATCTTAGGGAAGGGCGAACGGTTGAAATTTGAAGCAGAGAGAGAAAATTATTCAAAAGAAGTGCAAGAGATCTATGACAAGGCTCAAACTTACCATGATGGAAAATGGATAATGTTTGAACCAGTGGATACGTCTTTGCTGAATGATTTCATGAGACTGCTGAGAATTAAAAGAAGACCGAACAGAAAGTAAAGTTCCTTTCGAATCATACAACTCCTGATTTGCCGGGCTGATTTATGGCGCCTTTTGGTCCCTTTTGAAGAAAGCGCTGCCAAATTATAACTTTGGCGCTTTGACAATACGATGCTGTAAGCCCAGGCCCGTGGTATAATCGGAGTGATCAATCAAATCAGGGGCGCTTTTTGAAAAACGTATTATTGAGCGCGGACAGCGCAATAAGTGTATTCGCTGTCCCAGATGAAGCTGCCGATAACCTCGAACGATATTGCTCAGAGTTCTGCTGTCATTGGTTGTATAAAAGTCCTGATGCTGCCAAATATCGTGTAAAAATGGGTAATTTGATTGGCGCACACTATAATGAAAAAGATTTTATTGCTTATTTAAACCGACACGTTTGCAGTGAGCAATCAGCATTGATTACGACCCTTACGGGTGTTTATTGCGAAGATGAACTGCCCGAAGAATATGCCGGACTGCCACATTTCAACTTCTGATGGTTATTTTGCTGAAGATTGTTGTGGTAGGGCGTTCAGCGGCGCAAAACTGAAAAGAGAGGATTTTTGTGTTGTCTTGACGGAAGGACTGTGGTATAATAAATTGATCTTATTTATAATACATTAGAACACTCAAAAAAGCACTCAAAGCCGCCAAACTTTTCCGCACTGCGCGTCCAATTTTCAAATACGGCCCGAACTGTTTTTGCTATCATAACACAAGCATCCCTGCCGCGCAACCCCGTTGGAAGGCAGGAGGGCCCTGCGTGCGCAACTGGAGTATAGGCTTTGCGTGCTGTCGCGCAGCGTGAGGATTGGTGCGGATATGGACGGAGACATGGAGCGGCTGAAAGAGAGCCATTCCTGTGAGCACTATGCGGGGAACGCCGGTTATCTCCTGTTTGTGACAGAGGGCGGGGTTTTTCCGTTTGTGAAATACGAGGAGCAACTGGCTAAGATCAACGACTACTGCCTTTACCTGCTCATATTCCTGAAAGAGAAAGTGGACACGTTTGAACCCTTTGACATTGATGAACACGACTGGGCCGGGCCTGTATCCTGGGAACACAGTCAGTTTCTCTCATGGAGCTTTCTCTATGAGGAAATCAACAAATATACCCTGTTGCTGCTTCTGCTGGCCTTTTTTGAATCTGTGCTGAGTGAGATTGCAAATTGGTTTTCGGATATCACAGGTAATTCTCAGTGGAAAAAAGTAAGAAATCCAAAGGTCAGCGACTATATCCGCCAGATCGGTATGTGCTGCCGGGCAGATTTGCAGGACTCACTGGCAGACGAATTGGCATATTATGACTCGATCCGCAAAATCAGGAATCAGTTCGTACATCATACGTGGGAGCAAATGACCGACCAGCACGAAAAGTTTACCCTTGCGGACGTAATCAATATGATTTCGCGCGTTATCGCGGGAATAGAGCAGAGTGCCCTGGCTGTGGATTTGATTTGACGGCTGTTGGCGCTCAGCGGAAACAAAAGCGGCGGTGAGATGATCTGCCGCCCATATATGCGGGCATGATGGAATTGGTAGACATGCGAGATTTAGGTTCTCGTGCAGCGATGCGTTGGGGTTCGAGTCCCCATGCCCGCACCAAGATAAGTTGACAGGCTACACCAAGGGGATAGTCTGTCAACTTTTTATATCGAACAAATAAAACATGTTGTACCGCAGTAACTTCACTGCGGTATTTTGATATTAGGAGAAAAATTGTAATGAATGTGATACAAAGTATTAAGTTCATAGCAATCGTACTATATGTAATGTATATGCCGCAATCAGCGGTCACCTTCCAGCCACTGGAGCGTGAAGTCCCGGAAGCGGCGGGTCAGGGGGGACACGGGTCCGCCCCGGCGGACCGCCAGTCCGATCTCCCGGTAGCGGGGCCGCTCCAGGGGGATGGCGGCCACATTCCGCTGGCTGCCGCGCACCACCATCTCCGGCAGGATGCTGATACCAAGGCCCTGCTCTACCATGGCCAGGATGGCGAAATCGTCATTGACGGTGTACTGGATGTTGGGCCGCAAACCCTCATCCTGGAAGATGCGGGAGAACTCCATGTCCCAGTGCTCATGAATGCGGATATAGGGGTCCTGGGCAAATCGGGCCGCGGGATAGCACTCTGCTCCCGCCAGGGGATGATCCGGAGGGAGCACTGCCAGCAGCCGGTCCCGCCGCAGAAAGGCGGTGTCCAGCGCGTCCCCCGACGGAAGGGCCAGAAAGCCACAGTCCACCTGCCCCCGGCGCACCAGCTCCTCCACCTCGGCGAATTCCCACTTGCTGACCAGGTCAAACCGGATGCCAGGATAGAGGGCCAGGAACTCTTTCATGATCCCCGGGAGCCAGTGTATGGAGACGCTGGTAAAGGTGCCCACCCGCAGAGTGCCGCGGGTGAGGCCGTGGAGAGCGGAGACCTGGGTTTCCAAAGTCCGCTGGGCGTTGCACAGCGACTGGATGTCCGGCAGCAGGGATTCTCCCTGGGCGGTGAGAACCACCCCGTCTTTGTTCCGAGTCAGCAGCGTCACATCCCACTCCCGTTCCAGGTCGGCAATGGAGCGGCTCACCGCCGACTGCGTATACCCCATGTCCTCCGCCGCCCGGGTGATGCTCCCCAGTTCCACAGCTTTCAGGAGAATTTGACACTTGATCGTGTTCATTTAATCATTCCTTTAACTCATATAAAACATGAGAATTATTCGCTTGTGTAATGCTTTGGGCTGAAGTATACTGAGTACAGAAACAAGAAAGGAGCATACAGCTATGAAGATGATCTATGAGTTTGCCGCGTTGAAGAAAGAGATGGGGCTGGAGTACCTCGCCGGTGTGCCCGCCGCCGAGAAGCGGCTGTATTGGTCCAAGAGTCCCTGGGCCGCATTCCGCGTTCTCGTCCGCTGAAAGGGAAATACCGCTCCACTCCAGAGGGAGTGGAGCGGCATAACGCGTTTGTCAGAAGAATTGTCTCCCCCGGGGTCAGGCCGTCTTCTTGGACTTGGTCACCTTGTCGATCACGAGCATGGTGACGATGGTGGAAGCGATGGCAATGACCAGGCAGACGATCTCCGGCACGAAGTTGATCAGGATACCGGTGATCACGTAGTTCACAAAGGAGATGGCCGCCACGGTAACCGCGTAGGGCATCTGGGTGAGCACGTGATTCAGGTGGTAGCACTGAGAGCCGGAGGAGGCCATGATGGTGGTATCGGAGATGGGGGAGCAGTGGTCGCCGCAGACCGCGCCGCCCAGGGTGGCGCCGATGCCGACCATGAGGATGGGCACTTCGTTCAAGGTCTCAGCGGTCAGGTTGGCGAAGCCGCCGGGAGTGAACACGTCCAGCACGATGGGCAGCAGGATGCCGAAGGTGCCCCAGGAGGTACCGGTGGCGAAGCCCAGGAAGCAGGCGATCAGGAAGATCACGGCGGGCAGCATGTTGCGCAGAGCGGGACCGAAGGACTCAACCAGCCCGGCCACGAACTCGGGAGCGCCCAGGCCGTAACGGGTCACGCCACCGATGGTCCAGGCGAAGCACAGGATCAGGATGGCGGGAACCATCTGCTTGAAGCCCTCGGGGATGCAGTCCATCAGTTCAGTGAACTTCATGGAACGGCGGAAGGCGAAGAAGATGAATGTGATGATCAGAGCGACGGTGGAGCCCAGAGGCAGGCCCACAAAGGCGTCGGTGTTGGCGAACATGCTCAGCAGGTCGGTGCCGCCGTTCAGGTAGCCGGCGTAAACCAGGCCGCCCACGCAGCCGACGATCAGGATAATCACGGGGATCACCAGGTCGATGACCTTGCCGTTGGGATTGAATTTCATCTCCTCAGCACCGGCGAAGGGGCGCTCGGGAGTGGTGTAAATATCACCCTTCTTGGCGTTGTCCTCGTGGGTCTTCATGGGGCCGAAGTCGATGTCCCGCACGATCATGACAATGATGAAGACGATGGTCAAAATCGCGTAGAAGTTATAGGGAATGGCCCGGCAGAAGATCTGGAAGCCCAGCTCCTCGTTGTCGATAACGCCGGTGACGGCGGCAGCCCAGGAGGAGACGGGCATCATGATGCAGATGGGGGCGGCGGTGGCGTCGCACATATAGGCCAGCTTGGCGCGGGAAATCTGGTGCCGGTCCGTGACGGGACGCATGACGTTGCCGGTGGTCAGGTTGTTGAAATAGTCGTCCACGCCCAGGATGGCAGCCAGGATGAAGGTGGACCACAGGGCGCTCTTCTTGCTCTTCAGGTGCTCCACGGCCCAGTCACCGTAGGCTTTGGAGCCGCCGGCCCGGATCATCAGGGCCACCATGGTGCCCAGGACTACCAGGAAGATCAGGATACCAGCGTTGCCGCCGATGTTGTCGCCCAGATCGGCGATCAGAGTGGTGATGGCGGCCACGGGGTTGAATTCCATCTGGATCAGGTAGCCCACCAGGATGCCCAGGAACAGGGAGGAGTAGACCTCCTTGGTGATCAACGCCAGAACAATGGCCACGATGGGGGGAATCAGAGACCAGATGGTGCCGTAGAACCTGCTCTGGCCGTCCTCAGCCGCCAGGGCGAAGGTGGTCATGAGAGGGACCAGCGCGTACATGACCAGCAGAACTTTGCCGAGTCTGTCCTTCAAATTTTTCAGGGATTGCATTGCGAAACCTCCTTTTCTCTCTTGGACCTCCGGTTCTCTCGGCCGGGGTCCGTGCGAATGGATACGCCAGGGATGGGGGGTGCCTCAGAGCAGATCCCAAAATCGATTGTGAGTGGAAAAATTTTGGGATATACTCCCAATCAGCCGTCCTGTCTCAGTTACCTCCCTTCTTTTATAGTCAACAAACTTGAAAAAGAGCATTGATGCTCTGCAACAGCGTATAGCCGCTGCGGCCGCGGAGCGGCCGGTTTGTATGGCTTCATGGTACAGCAGATATGCGCTTTGCGCGTGGGTGGGCGGTTGGCTCAGCTCTGCTGACCATACAAATGGATACCGCCGGGGCCGGGAGTGGCTGAACTCCCGGCCTCTCGCGTTTGCCTCAGACAGGACGGACGGATCACTTGTTCAGGCGGCGGACCAGCTCCTTCGAGGTGAAGGTGGCCACGTCGTCGGCGTAGGTGCCTGCGCCGAAACCGGCGTCATAGCCCAGCTCTTTGGCCAGAGCGTGGGTGACGCGGGCGCCGCCGCAGCAGAAGATGTACTTCTCCCGGACACCCTCGGCCTCCGCCAGCTCAATGAGCTCGGTGAGGTTCTGAATGTGGACGTCCTTCTGGGTAACGGTCTGGGAGACCAGCAGCACGTCGGCGTTGACTTCGGCGGCCTTGCGCAGGAACTCCTCGTTGGGGACCTGGCTGCCCAGGTTGTAGGCCTCCACCATCTCGTAGCGCTCCAGGCCGTAGTGGCCGGCGAAGCCCTTGCGGTTCATGATGGCGTCGATGCCCACGGTGTGAGCGTCCGTGCCGGTGGACGCGCCGATGACCACCATCTTGCGGCCCAGGCGCTCTTTCAGGAAGTCGTCGGTCTCGTGCATATCCATCACCTCGTCGGTGACGGTCTGAACCACGATTTCGTTGTAATTGACGGTGTGGGTCAGGGAGCCATAGACCACGTAGAAGGTGAAGTTTTCGTCCAGCTTCTGCCGCAGGGCCACGTTGGGCTCCGACAGGCCCATCTTCTGGGCCACCAGTACGGCGGCGGCCGCGCCCCGGTCGTCCTCCTTCACCGGGAGGGTGAAGGAGGTCTGCACCTTACCGTCGTTCATGGTGTCGCCATAGGGCTTCAAACGGGTCAGGTCCAGGGTGGTGTCCAGGTTTTTATCGCGAATCTGATACAGTCCGGAGCTCATTTAACGGTGCCCCCTTTCATCATGGGTTCCAGGAACGGGTTGAAATAGCCCGGCGTCTTGCTTACGACGCCGTCCAGGCCCTTGCCGCCATCGCGGGGGCGCTTGATGTCGGCGAAGATGCCCCGCTCCAGGGTCTCAAAGATGCCCAGCTGCTCGATCTGGCCCAGCAGGTCGGTGGCTTTTTTCAGCACCTCGTTGGCACGGGTCTGCATGATGCCGCCGTCCTTGAACACAATCTCGCTGCCCAGGTCCTGCATGGTGCGGAAGATGTACTGGGCGTTCTGAATAGCCAGGAACCGGTCGGACAGGAAGGGAGTGTGGATGGCCTCGGTCATCATGCCCAGCAGGTGGATCTTCTGACCCGTCAGGATGGTCACCATATTGAACAGGGCGTCCTGCACGTGGCCGCGGAACACGTTGCCGGTCATAAACTTGGTGGGAGGCATGTACTTCAGCGGCGCGTTGGGGAAGATCTCCCGGGCCATCTCGGCCTGCGCCAGCTCATAGAGGAAGCCGTTTTCCACATCGGGGTCAATCTCAAAGGCATGGCCCAGGCCCATCTGCTCCTCGGGCAGCCCCGCCTTGAGGGCGAAGGCCTCGTTGAGG
Source organism: uncultured Oscillibacter sp. (assembly GCF_910587525.1). GTDB lineage: Bacteria > Bacillota > Clostridia > Oscillospirales > Oscillospiraceae > Oscillibacter. Next base: position 23,742 of record NZ_CAJULS010000010.1, read on the forward strand.
AACTGGGAGGCCAGCACGGTGTGGGCCTCCTCCACCGCGTCGGCGGTGGTGAGGTAGTTGTCCTCGCCGGTGTTGATCACAACGCCCGCATAAGCGTTGATGGCGCGGGAGAAGGACTGGTCCACCAGGGTGCGCTGCATGTTGATGTCGCGGAACAAAATGCCGTAAAGGGCGTCGTTGAGCATCACGTCCAGGCCCTCGAAGGCGCCCATGGCGGCAATCTCGGGCATGCACAGTCCGGAGCAGTAGTTGCACACCCGGATGTAGCGGCCCAGCTCCTCGCCCACTTTGTCCATGGCCTCCCGCATGAGGCGGAAGTTCTCCTGGGTGGCATAGGTGCCGCCGAAGCCCTCGGTGGTGGCGCCGTAGGGGACGTAGTCCAGCAGGGACTGGCCGGTGGTACGGATGACGGCGATAACGTCGGCACCCTGGCGGGCGGCGGCGGTGGCCTGCACGATGTCCTCATAGATGTTGCCGGTGGCCACGATCAGATAGACCCAGGGGCCGTTCTTCTCGCCGCCGTGGGAGGCGATGAAGTCCTCCCGGCGTTTGCGGCGGGTGCGGATTTTCTTCAGGCTCTCTTCCACGATGGGAGCCAGGGCGGCGTGAATGTCCGCCTCAGCGTGGACGGGCAGGGCCGTCAGGTCCAGCGTGCCGGCAGCGACCTCCTCAGCCAGGACCTGAGGGTTCTTGCCGGTCTCTACCATGGCGTTGCCCAGCCAGAAGGCGGCGCCCTGAGACAGCGCACCCTTTTCCATCAGGTAGTCCACCACCACGCTGGGCAGGGGTACGCCCAGGCTGTTTTCGCCGGTGATATCCAGGGTCTCTCCGCCGCTGACGCCGTCGATGCCGAGCAGCCGGCAGATGGTGCGCTCTACGGCCACGGTAGTGTAGCCGTCGATAAACCGCTGGGTCTCGTCGGCTACCTGGGCGGCATGGGCGCGGGCCTGTTCTACCAGCTTAAAATCAAGGTTCAGTTTGGATTCCAAATACGCTCACATCCAATCATCTGTTTATTGGGATACGCATACCGGACTGCGCCCGGGGACCCGCCAAGGCGGGGCCCCGGGTAGACCGGTGAAGGTGATTACTCGTGGTGAGAACGCTTGTGGCGCTCCAGGTTGGCGGGCTCCATGGAGAGGGCCTGGCCCCGCTCCAGTCCGGCGACACCCATGAGCTCCGTCTTGCGCTTGCCCTCGCGCTCGGCCCGGCAGTATTCGCACTGGCAGGTCTCCTGGTAGTTTTCGGGCTCGGTGTAGGTGGTGATGACGCCCTCGTAGTTGCGGAGGATGACCTTGTGAGGCGTCTGGGAGATGACGTACTGGGGCATGACAGGGGTCTTGCCGCCGCCGCCGGGGGCGTCTACCACGAAGGTGGGCACGCAGAAGCCGGAGGTGTGGCCCCGCAGAGCCTCGATGATCTCGATGCCCTTGCTGACGGGGGTGCGGAAGTGCTCCAGGCCCATGGACAGGTCGCACTGGTAGATGTAGTAGGGGCGAACCCGGATCTTCACCAGCTCGTTGACCAGCTTCTTCATGGTGTGGACGCAGTCGTTCACACCGGCCAGCAGCACGCTCTGGTTGCCCAGAGGGACGCCGGCGTCAGCCAGCATCTGGCAGGCCTTGGCGGACTCGGGGGTGATCTCGTTGGGGTGGTTGAAGTGAGTGTTCAGCCAAATGGGATGATACTTCTTCAGCATATTGCACAGCTCGGGGGTGACACGCTGGGGGCAGACCACCGGGGTGCGGGAGCCGATGCGGACGATTTCCACGTGGGGGATCTCCCGGAGCTTGGCGATGATATACTCCAGCCGCTCGTCAGAGCAGAGCAGCGCGTCGCCGCCGGAGAGCAACACATCGCGGATGACGGGCGTCTTGCGGATGTACTCGATGGCCTGATCCACCTGGTCCACGGGAAGACCGGCGTCCTTCTGGCCGGCGAAGCGCCGGCGGGTGCAGTGACGGCAGTACATGGAGCACTGGTCGGTGATCAGCAGCAGGCAACGGTCCGGATAGCGGTGGGTCAGACCGGGGGCCGGGGAGTCCTCATCCTCATGCAGGGGGTCCAGCAGGTCGGAAGCGGCCTGATGCAGCTCGGACCCGGTGGGAACGGCCTGTTTGCGGACGGGGTCGTGGGGGTCGTTGGGGTCGATCAGGGAGAGGTAGTAGGGGGTGATGGCCATGCGCAGAGTGCCGAGGCAGGCCTTGACGCCCTCCTCCTCCTCGGGAGTCAGAGAGACGTATTTTTTCAGGTCCTCCAGGGTCTCAACGCGGTTTTTGATCTGCCATCTCCAGTCGTTCCACTCGGCGTCGGTGACGTGGGGGAACAGCTCTGCGCGGCGGGAAACTTTCATGATGGGTTACCTCCACTTTTAATTTCGCGGGACGTGCCCGCTTCCATGGAACAGGATCAGACGTACTTCTCCTCAAACAGCTTGCGGAGCTTGGCGTTCTCGCGGATGACGCCCAGGGTGATCTCGGCGTGGTCCTTGGTGTAGCCGTTGCCCACGATCATGGTGACGTCCTTGCCGATGCCCTCGGCGCCCAAAGCGGCCTTGGTGAAGGAGGTGGCCATGGAGAAGAAGTACACCAGGCCGTCGTCACGGACGGGCAGAATAGCGGACATTTCGCAGCTCTCGATGTTGACGCAGCAGATGGAGATATCATACTCCTTGCCGCCGTTGGCGGCCAGAGCGGCCTCCATCACGTCCACGGGACGGGTGCAGTCGGCCACGACGATGTCGGTATAGACGCCCAGCTCCTTCAGGTCAGCCACCTGCTTGGGGTTGCGGACGACGCCGATGACCTTGCCGTTGGGGCCGACCTTCTTCATGGCCTCGTAACCGCACAGAACGCCGGACTTGCCGTTGGCGCCCAGGATCAGGACGCTGTCGCCCTCTTTGGGGAGCTTCCGGGCCTGAGCGGGAGCGCCGGCCACATCCAGAGCGGCCAGGGCCAGGGGCTCGGGCATATCGTCGGGCATCTTGGCATAGATGCCGCTCTCAAACAGGATGGCCTGGGCGTCCACGTCCACGCGGTCAATCTCCTTGTGGATGGCCTTGATCTTGTTGATCTTCAGGGGGGTCAGGGACAGGGAGACCAGGGAGACGATCTTGTCGCCCTCTTTCAGGTCGATCTTGCCCTTGAGGTCGTCGCCGATCTTGGCCACGTTGCCCATGAACATGCCGCCGGAGCCGGTGACGGGATTCTGCTGCTTGCCGCGCTCGGCCACGATACCCATGATCATTTCGCCGATTTTGGTCTCGTCGCCGCCGCAGGCGTCGGCGATCTGGGTGAAGGAAGCGGAGTCAATATTCAGAGCGGTGACGTTGCACAGGATCTCGTTGGAGTAGATCTCGTCCATGTTGTTGTCGATCTTCTGAGCGGCCTGGGTCAAAACGCCCTTGGGCTCAATGACGCGGTGGGTTCCGTACTTGTTGCCTTTCTTCTGCATGGTGGTGTTCCTCCTCAAAAAATTTTGTATGGTAAGATTTATGGTATGAACAAAATGATGAAATGGAATACTTGGACCGCAAAGAGGCAGCTGCCTCTTACTTGGTCAGGGAGAGAATCCTGCGGGCCTCGTCGGGGGTGGCGACCTCGCGGCCCAGGAGCTTCGCCAGGGCCACGACCTTGGCAACCAGCTCGCCGTTGGAGGCGGCCTTGTGGCCCCGCTCTAAGTAGATGTTGTCCTCAAAGCCCACACGGACGTTGCCGCCCATGACGATGCCGGCGGCGGCCATGGGCCATGCGCCGCGGCCCACGCCGGTGACGGTCCAGGTGGACCCGGCGGGGATCTGCCTGACAAGATAGTCCAGGTTGCCGACAGTGGCGGGGGTGCAGCCGTTGACGCCAAGCACGAAGTTAAACTGCATGGGGGCGGCAGGGACCAGACCCTTGGCGGCCATGTTCAGCACGGTGTCCAAATGGCCGATTTCAAAGCACTCATACTCGGGCTTGATGTTGTTTTCCAGCATCCGTTTGCCGAAGGCACGCATGGTGGGCATATCGTTGACGAAGATGTCGTCGCCGAAGTTGCAGGTGCCGCAGTCCAGGGTTGCCATCTCGGGGAAGAGCTCGGTGGGCTGCAGGCGCTCCTCCGGGGTCATGCCGGTGGCACCGCCGGTGGAGGGAATCAGGATCACGCCGGGACAGGCCTCGCGGATGGCGTCCAGAACGACCCGGAAACGCTCCTTGTCCTGGGTCGGGGTGCCGTCGTCCCAGCGGACGTGGACGTGGATGACAGCAGCGCCGGCTTCAAAGGCGCTCTTGGCCTCCCGCACCATCTCCTCCACCGTATAGGGAACGGCGGGGTTGTGCTCTTTGGTGACCTCGGCTCCGCAAATGGCTGCTGTGATGATGAGTTTCTCCATTTCGTACCTCCCAAAAAATACTTAGAGCGCTATCCTACGCCGCATATTTTGTATACGCGGAGTAGGATAGCGCTCCATAAACACAAGGGACTATTTATGCCGGACAGAAAATACGATAGAGACCGCTTCCCGCAGGCATAAATAGTACTCCATGCTCTCCATGACAGACCGCACGCGCTGAGCGTACGCTCCAAGGGGGGCGGCGGCATTCCGTACCCTCTTTCGGCGGAACGAATATTCACAAATCACATTGGACTTGCCTGCCCTTGTCATTGATTTGCTACCTCGCGTTCCGCACCTCTATCCATGCTTTATTCAGTTTGACTAAAAATAATATAACCCAAATGGCGGCTTTTGTCAAGTTTTTTGATATTGGCGGTTTTGCATGATTTTTCCATGTGATTTTTGGTAACCATATCCTTCCAGCCGGATATCACAGGTCCGCCTGGAACAGCTCCATCAGAGCCGGTTCCAGGTCCAAAAGGCGGCAGACCCGCAGGGCGTCCCTGGGGCAGGGCGCGCCGGGGGGGGCGCTCATCAGGCGGTAGTCCATCCGGCGGGCGATGCGGCTGCGGGGGTCATCTCCCTCGTCCCCGTGGATCTCCCGGACGAGCCCGGCCACCTGGTAGTGGGCCCCCGCCACATCGGAGACGCCGTCGTAGTGGGTGGTCATCAGGGCCACGCAGTCCAGCGTGCCCAGATACTGCACCAATGCCCGGGCCAGAGCGGCCCCCTCCTGGGGGTTGGTGCCCCGGGCAAACTCGTCCAGGGCCAGGAAGAAGCGCTGTCCACGGGTACGGTCCAGCAGCCGGTCCAGCAGGTGGACCTCCCGGCCGAAAGAGGAGAGGCCCCCAGAGCCGGGACCGGTGTCTGCCAAAATCAGGGCTGCCTCGTGGAACAGGGGCAGCGACGCGAAATTGGCAAAGACGAAGAATCCGCACTGGCACAGCAGCAGGCTCAGCACTGTGGAGCGCAGGGAGACGGTCTTGCCGCCCATGTTGGCTCCGGTAATGACGGTGCATCCGGCGGCGAGATTCAGGTCCAGCGGGGTAAAGTCCTCTCCCCGGGAGGCCAGTTCCTCGGCCACCTGGGGGTGGCGGAGGCCCTGGAGAGAGAGCGCGGATCCGCCGGAGAGCACGGGCCGGACGCAGCGGTACCGCTTGGCCAGCTTTGCCTTGGCCAGAAACAGGTCCATGCGGCCCAGAGCTTCCATGTTGGCCAAAAAGTCCGCTTTGCGGTCCATGAGGCGCCGGGTGAGTGTCCGCCGGACCTCCAGTTCCAGCAGGTCCTCCTGCACGGTGAGCCGGTGACGCTGGTCCAGAAGCGCGGCCTTCTCCTCCTCATTGGCGGCGCGGATGGACCGCTCCAGAGCGGCTTTTTCCGCCCGCAGGGGGCCGAGGTCCGGGTGATAGGTCTCCGAAACGGAGAAGGCGGGCAGGCGGCGGCCGTCCGGGTCCAGCAGGTTCAGAGACTCGTCCATGGGAACGAAGGTCAGATCCTGGAAGGAGGGCAGCTTGGCGTAGGCCACGGTCAGCTGCTCCAGTGTCACCAGGAAGTGTTTGATCTCAAAGAGCTCCACCAGGTCAAATGGGTTTTCGGGGTCCCGGTCCAGGGAGCCCCGGATATCGTGAAACAGGGGGAGGCACCGGGTCACACCCCGGAGAATGGCGGCCATATCCTTCAAAGAGGCCGGGTCCAGCCGGGGCGCACCGCAGCAGCAGGACTCCGGCTCCGGAGAGAGAGTGCCTGCGGCGTTCCAAAACTCCAGAGCCAGAGCCACATTGTCCAGCTCGGTCTCCAGCGCGGCCTCCTCTCCGGGGGCGTACCAACGCAGAGCACGGGCGGCGGCGCGGCCGAAGGGCGACATGGGGCTCAACCGCTCCAGCACCCACTGGAGACCGGATTCCTCCCGCAGTTCAAGGGTCAGTTCCATCATCTCTCCTCCTTCACGTTTACGTTTACCACCGGCAGCGTCACAACCTGCCGGAGGGCGTCCTCAAATGCCTGGGGCTGGAAGTGCCAGCCGTAGGCCGACCAGGGATTGGCTCCCACGGCGGCGATGGACAGCTCCCGCCGGACCGCCAGCTCTCCGCCGGTCCGGGTGAACAGCTCCAGCACATTCCGGCCCGCCAGAATGTGGGTGGCGTCCGCAGACGCCAGGGTAACGGGTGCGCCCCGGCGGGCCAGGGTCTTGAGCAGCGGGTCGGTGACGCCGCCGGCCACCCACAGGGCGCATTTCTCCCGGGGGAGCTTGTTCCAGCGGGGGAGGCCGTTTTCATCCAGGGGCAGCTCCCAGGGCTCCCCATCGGGACCGAAGAGCGCGTAGCGCGCCCCACAGATGTCCAGCGCGGCGGCCAGCCCCGGGGAGGCGGGCCGCCTGCTGGCGAACAGGCGGCAGATATACGCCGTCTCCGCCACCACCAGGTCCATGTTCCGGTCCAGGGAGGCGCCGGTACACAGGATGGCGGTGCCCTCTACACCGGCCCCCGCCAGGGATTTCCGCCCTGCGGCGCCGTCAATGAGCACCCGGTTCGCCCCCAGGGCGGTGAAGCTGGCGCACAGGGGCTTCAGCTGCCCGGCGGCGGAGGGACCTGCCAGCTGGATATACCCGTCGGACAGGGCTCGAAACACCGCCACCTCCCCCAGGGGGGTCATGACGCCGGTGAGGGCCGCTGCCTCCAGGGTGACGTCGCACAGGTTTATCATGCCCCGGGCGGTGGCGAACAGGTCCCCCCGCTTGATATACAGGTCCGGTTTTTCCGTGCCGGTTACAAGATCGGTGGCCTCGCCGTCCCGGCCTACCGAGGTGAGTCCCAGGCATTCGTCCTCCAGCTCGGCCATCAGTCGGCGCAGGGCAGTGGTTTTGCCGGCGTTTTTGCACAGGCCGATGGCTGTCACCACCGGCGCGTCCCCCACCAGGGGGGCCAGAATCCTTTTCAAAGGGCCGCACCTCCATCGTCCGCGGGGCCTGCCCCGCTTTTTTTCATATCTCCGCCGGCGGGCAGGGAGTCGCACCACCGGCCCAGCTCGTCCAGAATGGGAATCAGGGACCGGCTCCGCTCCGCGATGTCATACTCCACCCGCACGGGGACCTCCAGGTACTCCCGCCGGACCACCAGACCGTCGGCCTCCAGCTCCCGAAGGGCCCCGGCCAGCACGGTGTTGGACACGCCGTCCAGGGTCCTTTTCAGCTGGTTGTACCGGGTGGGGCCGTTGCTGTGGAGGGAGCAGAGAATCTGCATCTTCCATTTGCCACCGATCAGCTTCAGCGCCCGGTTCAGCGGGCACTCGGCCATGCAGGGGCAGTTTTCATGGCTGGACATGGTCAGCGCCTCCTTACCAGGTAGCAAATTTCTGCGCTCTTGCGCGGCGGCGGAATGTGTGTTATGGTCAGGTCAACACATACGGGGGGATGTTTCTATGGGTCTCTACTTGCAGGGCCTGGCCATCGGGTTGGCCTATGTGGCCCCCATCGGGATGCAGAATCTTTTCGTGATCAACGCCGCTCTGACCCAGCCCCGCCGGCGGCTGATTCCCATCGCGCTGATCGTGATTTTTTTCGATGTCAGCCTGCTGCTGGCCTGCTTCTTCGGCATCGGCGCACTGGTGGAGCGGTTTTCCCTGCTCCAGGCCGCCGTGCTGGCGGCGGGCGGATTGGTGGTGTGCTGGATCGGCGTGGGGCTGATTCGGGAGAAGCCGTCTATGGACCAGAGCGTGGACATGGACATCCCCCTGCCCAAAATTGCCGCCAAGGCCTTTGTGGTCACCTGGCTCAATCCCCAGGCCCTCATCGACGGTACGCTGCTCTACGGCAGCTTCCGCGCCGGCCATCCCGGGGCGGACAGCACACTTCTGGTGCTGGGCTCCGCCACGGCCTCCTGCCTGTGGTTCTCCGGCGTCACACTGCTAATCTCCCTCTTCTCCGCCCGGTTCAGCGACCGTGTTCTGAGGATTATCAACGTGGTGTGCGGCAGCGTGATTCTGGTCTACGGCCTGCGGCTGATTCTGCAATTTCTACGGTCTATATAGCGCAGAAGATGTTATTTTAATGGCGGGATTGACAAATATCGGAAATCAGTTTACAATAAAGTTCGTCGACCCGAACAATGGGAGAACGCGGAGTGATCCGCAAATAAAAAACAGGAGTGATTTCAACATGGAAGAGAAGAAGTACACATCGCTGATCCGCCTGCGCATGTCCGCCAAAGATGCCCACTACGGCGGGAACCTGGTGGACGGCGCCCATATGGTCCATCTCTTCGGCGATGTGGCCACCGAGCTGCTGATCAAGACCGACGGAGACGAGGGCCTGTTCTGCGCCTACAACAACGTGGAGTTCAAGGCGCCCGTCTACGCCGGAGACTACATCGAGGCCTACGGCGAGGTTACCCATATCGGCAACACCTCCCGCAAGATGCGCTTCGAGGCCCGCAAGGTCATCGCCACCCGCCCCGACATCAACGCCTCCGCTGCGGACGTTCTGGAGGAGCCCGTGATCGTGGCCATTGCCGAGGGTACCTGTGTGGTTCCCAAGGAGTTCAGCCGCAAGAAGCCCTGAGTTTTCTGAAATTCAGTAAACTGCCGGCCCGGCGTCCAAGCGCCGGGCCGCTTTCCATAAACGGCCCAGGTGCCATTGCTTGACAAGGGGCAGCAGACAGCCGCCCGGATGCTGCCCCTTGTCAAACTATGGAACAGAAGGAGGAACAATATGCGCTTTTACATCGCGGACGCCTTTACGGCCCAACGGTTTTCCGGCAACCAGGCGGGCGTGGTCCCCCTGGGGGAGGGCCTCTTTCCGGAGGAGACGCTGATGTGCGCTCTGGCTGGGGAATTGAAGCACTCGGAGACTGCCTTTGTCCAGCGCACCGGGGAGCGGAGCTTCCATATCCGCTACTTCACCCCGGCGGAGGAGGTGGACCTGTGCGGCCACGCCACCATTGCCGCCTTCACCGTCCTGCGGGAGACCGGAGAGGTCCCGGCGGGGCAGTACGCCCTCCACACCCGCTCCGGGGATCTGGAGGTCACGGTGGAGCCGGACGCTGTGTGGATGGACATGGCTCCTCCGGCAGAGGGCCGGACCTTTTCCACGGAGGAGCAGGCGGAGCTGTACGCCGCCTACGGCCTGACCCCGGCGGACCGGCCGGAGGGGCTGAAGCCACAGGCCGTCAGCACCGGCCTTCTGGACATCCTGCTGCCGGTGCGGGACCCGGATGTTCTGGACAGCGCCGTCCAGAACGAGGCGGAGGTCTGCCGCCTGTCGGAGCGGTATGGTGTGGTGGGCGTCCATATGTTCAGCCCGGGAACGGAGGACGCAGCGGCCTATTGCCGCAACTTCGCGCCGCTGTACGCCATCCCGGAGGAGGCCGCCACAGGAACTTCCAACGGGGCCCTGACGTATTACCTGTATCGCCGGGGATTCATTTCCTCCGGAGCCGAAAACCGCTTTATACAGGGAATGGCAATGGGAAAGCCGTCGGAGATTCTCAGCCGCCTTACGGAGGAGGGCGGTGCTGTCCGGGTCCGGATCGGGGGGCGGGCGGTGCTGTCCCTGTGGGGGGAAGTGCTGTAACGATTTTTTCTGGTTGAAAGATGGGAGCCCCGGCAAATGCCGGGACTCCCATTTTTGTAAAATGGGTTGAATTACTCTTCCTCCATGGGCTTGAGGTCGGGGCTGACGATGAGCTCGCAGCCGGTGGCGGCCTTGATGTCATCCAGGGAGTAGTCGGGGTGCAGCTCCTTGAGGACGATGCCCTCAGGAGTGACTTCCATCACGCCCATCTCGGTGATAATCATGTCCACCACGCCCACGGCTGTCAGGGGCAGGGTACACTCTTTGAGGATCTTGTGTGCGCCCTTCTGGGTGTGCAGCATGGCCACGATCACCTTGCGCGCACCCACCACCAGGTCCATGGCGCCGCCCATGCCGGCCACCATCTTCCCGGGGATGATCCAGTTGGCGATATTGCCCTTCTCGTCCACCTCCATAGCGCCCAGCACCGTGGCGTCCACGTGGCCGCCGCGGATAATGGAGAAGCTCTCCTCGGAGCCGAAGAAGTTGCCGTAGGGAGCGTAGGTGACGTAGGCGCCGCCGGAGTTGATGACGTCCACGTCCTCCTGGCCCTTTTCTGGAGCGCCCAGCAGGCCGGTGAAGCCGTTCTCGGAGTGCAGCACGATGGTTACGCCCTCGGGCAGGCAGTTAGCCACCATGGTGGGCAGGCCAATGCCCAGATTGGCGATGTCGCCGTCCTTAAATTCTTTCGCCGCACGCTTGGCGATTCTCATCTTCAGATCTGCCAAGGCTGCTCACCTCCTACGATATAGTTCACATACACACCGGCGGTGGTGAAGGTGTCCACATCCACCTCGCCGATCTCCACAACCTTCTCCGCGCCGAGGATGACGGTGTCCGCCGCCATGGCCATGACGTGGTTAAAGTTCTTGGTAGCCTTTGCGCAGCTGAAGTTGCCGAACTTGTCGCAGATGCTGGCCCGGCACAGAGCGAAGTCCGCGCGGAGGGGCAGTTCCAGCAGATACTGCCTGCCCTCGATGGTCAGGGTCTCCTTGCCGTCGGCGATGATGGTGCCCACGCCCGTGGGAGTCAGCACGCCGCCCAGGCCCGCGCCGGCGGCGCGGATCTTCTCCGCCAGGGAGCCCTGGGGCACCAGGGTGCATTTCAGAGTGCCGTCGTTCATGCCCTTGCCGATGATGGGGTTCATGCCCACGTGGGAGGCGATGATGTGGTCGATCATGCCCGCGCTGAGGAGCTTGGCCACGCCCCGGTCCGTGGTGCCGGTGACGGAGGCGGGGAGGCCGCCGTCGTTGGCGATGACGGTCAGGTGCTTCACGCCTTTTTCCACCAAGGCGTCGATCAGGATCTCCGGGGTCCCGGTCCCCAGGAAGCCGCCCACCATGACGGTCATCCCGTCCTGGATGCCTGCAACAGCTTCCTGGGCTGTTCTCATTTTGTTGATCATAGTTGTTTTTCTTACTCCCTTCGCCGTGCCAATGCTGTCCGGTACGCCGTGCCGCCATCTGCCGCGGCGGCGATTCCGGCGCAGGAATTGGTCACAGCCGTAATTTTAGGAAGGACCGGCCAAACCGGCCAGGCGCTTCCCGTACCCTGCAACAGACTGCGCTTCGCTTCAAACCTCCTCATGCTGGAATGCACCGTTGAGCCCTGCTATGCCGTCCATTCGGCAGCGGCATGTGCTTGAAGCTATCATAGCCCAAATTTTGGGGATTGTCAAGTTTACTAAAGGGAGGAATCAAAATCCTCCGAAACCTGTCAGGATACCCAATGTGGAAGCGGATCCGCACGGTTAAAGAGTGGATGGGATGCATAAGTACGGAGAGGTAAGCAGTTGGACAGCGGGAGAAAATTTCAAAGATTGTGCATAAAATCGGGACAGGTAATCGTATACCTGTTTGGCAGGTGGGAGACATGATTTCCGTAGGTGCTTTTCAAATATCCGGGCGGAGAGGAGGTATAGATTATATATATGCGGAAAGATATGGATAAAAAATACAGAGGCACCCGGAGGCCCGGTCCGGACTTCAATGGAAAAATGAAAAAAATGCCGGTTGGCCTTGCAATGGCCGGTAAATGGGTGCGGAATAAAAGCGAAAGTGTGTAAAACGCTTTCAAAAGTCTGTCAGAGGGGGAAGGTTTATAGGGAGCGGTCCGCCGTTGGCGGCGTGGAAGACCGTAAGGCGAGGGCAAACCATGGAAGACTATAGGCCGCAAACTCAATCTGTTATGTCAGCCCGGCTGTTGGAAAACTGAATCTAGGTAGTGTTCACATAAGGAAAAAAGGATGATATAATTGGGAATAGGGAACAG
>NZ_CAJULS010000011.1 GCF_910587525.1 uncultured Oscillibacter sp.
GCATCATGGTGCGTCCTCTTCATTTGCCCTAGGGCAAAAAAAGAGGACGCATCATGGTGCGTCCTCTAGGGTCTCCTGCTGAAGCGGCTCCAATAAGAGCCGGACGTCCACGTCCTCCAACAGCGGCGCGGATTTCAGGGCGGCGGCCCGGTAGCCGTAGATGTCGTCCCCGGAGAAGGGGAGATGGCACACCAGAAGCGTTTTGGGCCGGATGTGCTCCTGCACAAAGCGCCGCCCCCGGGGCAGCGTCATCCAGGGAAAGTCCAGAATGGCCAGGTCCACGGGGCCGTCCTCCGCCAGAAATTCCGCCAGCTCCGGGGCGCAGAGCTTACAGTCCCCGGTGATGAGGACTCGGAAGCCCCGGGATTCGAGAATGCAGCCGTAGTGGGGCTTGTCCGCGTAGCGGGGCCCCTCATGAGTGAGGCGGATGAAGTCCAGGGTCAGGTTCGGCAGACGCACCCGTTCCCGCCGGCCGGAGAGCAGCGCCTGTTCCGGGAAACGGTTCTCCGGCAGGATAATTTTCGCCTGGGGCCAGAGGTCCAGGGCTTCCCGGGCCATCCACTGGGAGAAGTGGTCCGGATGGCAGTGGGTGAAGAACAGCAGGTCCGGCGCGGCAAAGGCCGGGTGGGTCTGCATGGCGGTCCAGAGCGATGGCGTGACGGTGGAGAACCCCGGGACCTTTTCATCGTGGAGGGCGTCCACCCAGATGCGGAGCCCGCCGAAGTCCAGGGCAGTGCCGGCGTTGGCGCTGAGTGTGACCTGACAGCGAGACATAGAGAACCTCCTCTTCGGCATCACCGGCGGAGCCGGACGCCGTTGAAATGAAATTATTATAGTATGATTTTCCGGGAAGGGAACGGAAAATTCCCGAAAACGGAGAATTTTCGTAGGAAGCGGAAAAAATCGCGGGGGCGGCGGGGCCGCGTCTGTGAAAAGCCACCAGGGGGGGAGGACCCCCGGAGAGAGCAGTCCACAAACAGAAGGACCAAGGGATGTTTCTGTGGAGCGGCGGCGCGGGGATGCGGCCGCAGTATAAAGGAAGGGAATGGTTTAATGAAAGTCTACAAAAAGATCATGAACGTCATTGCCGCCGTTGAGAAGGTCGTTCTCAGCGCGGTACTGGTAGTCGTGACCGTGATCACCTTCGCCAACGTGGTGGTCCGGAAGCTGACCCCCAGTCAGTTCGCCTGGTCGGAGGAGCTGGTCATCAACCTCTTTGTTCTGCTGATTATGCTGGGTTGCGCGCTGGCGGCCCAGGAGGGCAGCCTCATCAGTCTGTCGCTGATTTATGACCGGCTGCAAACCGGCGCGAAAAAGGTCTTTATCACCATCATCAGCGTGTTCAACCTGGTCTTCTGGGGTGTGCTCATCAAGACCGGCTTTGACAAGGTCTTCAATCAGATCAGCACCGGCAAGCACACCTCCTCCCTGAACTGGCCGGAGTGGGTGTTCACCATCTTTCTGCCCATCGGCGCCATCTTTTTGGTGCTGCACACCATCGAGTTTTTTATCACCAACGTGTTCGGCGACGGGCTGAAGGCGGGGGAGGAGGACGGCAATGATTAACCTGATCCTGTTCGGCAGCTTTTTCGTGATGCTGTTCCTGAATATCCCCATCTGCGTCAGCTTGGGCATGAGCTCCATCTTCGCCATGCTCTTCTCCGGCGACAAGCTGTCTATCGTGCCCACCAACGTTTACAGCAGTATGGCCAAGTTCCTGCTGCTGGCCATCCCGTTCTTTGTGCTCTCCGGCAACATCATGGCAAAGGCCGGCATCTCCACCCGGCTGGTCCAGTTCATTGATGACTGCATCGGCCACCGGCGGGGCGGCATTGCCATCGTCTGCGTGGTGGTGGCCTGCTTCTTCGGCGCCATCTCCGGCTCCGGTCCCGCCACCGTGGCGGCTCTGGGCATCATCCTGATCCCCGCCATGATTAACCGCGGCGGCTTCTCCGCGGCGTTCTCCTCGGCCATGATGGCAACGGCTTCGTCCATCGCCATCGTTATCCCGCCCTCCATCGCCTTCGTGGTCTACGCCTCCATCACCGGCGTCTCCGTGGGCGACATGTTCATGGGCGGCATCCTCCCCGGCGTCATGATGGGCCTGGCTCTGGTCATCATCATCATGATCGAGGTCCGGCGCAAGGGCCTGCCCGCCTCCCGGGAGAAGGCCACCTGGGGCGAGCGGTGGAAGTCCTTCCGCACGGCCTTCTGGGGCTTTTTGATGCCCGTCATTATTCTGGGCGGCATCTACGGCGGCGTCTTCACCCCCACTGAGGCGGCGGCCGTCTCCGTGGTATACGGATTGATCGTAGGCCTCTTCATTTACCGTGAGGTCAAGATCAAGGATCTCTTTGACCTGCTGGTGGATTCCGGCAAGACCACCGGCGGCATCATGCTCATCATCGGCGCCGCCTCTCTGTTCTCCTACATCTGCACCGTCCACGGCATCTCCAAGGCCGCCCAGGCGCTGCTGCTCAACGTGGCCGGCAACAAGTACATCTTCCTGATTATCATCAACGTGATCTTCCTGATCGCCGGTTGCTTCGTGGACGCCAACTCTGCCATGTATATCTTTATCCCCATCATGTACCCTGTGGCCCAGCAGCTGGGGATCAACCTGGTTCATTTTGGCGTCATCGCCACCGTGAATCTGGCCATCGGCCAAGTGACTCCGCCCGTGGGCGTGAACCTGTTCGTGGCCATCGGCGTCAGCGAGAAGCTCACGAACATCAAGGACAAGACCAGGGTCACCATAGAGACCATGTCCAAGGCTGTGTGGCCCATGATCTTAGCCTGCGTCATCGCGCTGCTGCTGGTGACCTACATCCCCTTCTTCTCCACCGTGTTCCTGAAGGGTGTCTGATGATCTGCCATCACGAAAGTGATCTCAGATAGACGCAACTGTAATTTTTAGAGGAGGAAAACCAATGAAAAAGTTTCTTGCACTGCTCATGACACTTGCCATGTGCCTGTCCCTGGCCGCCTGCGGCGGCAATGACGGTGGTTCCGGCACCCCCGCCAACAACGATACCCCCGCCAACAACGATACTCCCGCCTCCACCGACGGCGACGCCCCTCAGTTTGAGAAGCAGACCTGGAAGTACACCTGCTCCGCCACGGAGAACACCTGCTGGGCCGACATGGGCCGCGACTTCGGCCAGATGGTCAGCGAGGCCACCGGCGGCGCCGTCACCGTCGAGGTCTACGCCGCCGACCAGCTGACCTCCGGCAACCAGACCGAGGGCATCCAGGGCGTTATGGACGGCACCATTGAGCTGTCCGCTCACTCCAACATCATCTATTCCAACTTCGATAAGCGCCTGAACGTGGTCTCCCTGCCCTTCCTGTTTGACTCCTTCGAGGATGTTGACGCCAAGCTGGACGGCGACGCCGGCAAGGCCGTGGGCGAGGTCGTGGAGAGCATGGGCCTGCACCTGCTGGGCATCGCGGAGAACGGCTTCCGTCATCCCACCAACAGCAAGCGTCCCATCGAGTCCGTTGCCGATATGCAGGGCCTGAAGCTCCGCGTGGCCAGTTCCGACCTGCTGAACGCCGAGTACGCCGCCTGGGGCGCCAACTACACCAACGCCAACTGGTCCGAGGTCTATACCGGCCTGCAGACCGGCACCTATGACGGCCAGGAGAACCCCCTGCCCACCGCCAACGGCGCCTCCATCCAGGAGGTTCAGAAGTACGTCACTTACTGGACCGGCGTGTATGACTGCATCTTCTTCACCATGAACGGTGAGCTGTATAACTCTCTGTCTCCCGAGCTGCAGAAGATCGTTGATGAGTGCGGCCTGAAGGCTGCCCAGAATCAGCGTGTGCTGGAGCGCCAGGGCGACCAGGAGGTGCTGGAGGCCTGGAAGGCCGCTGGCGTCACGGTTTCCGAGCTGACCCCCGAGGCCGCTGAGGAGTTCCGTCAGGCTGCCGCCGGCATCTACACCGATCCTCAGTTTGTCGACATGATCGGCCAGGACCTGATCGACGCGTTCACGAAATAATTAAGGGGATTTCCAATTTAGAGAATGACGCTCCACCGGAGTGCGTTCCCCCTGACAAACGACTCGTTTTAAGGTTGCGTTAGAGAGAAAGCACGTGGCGGCTAAGCGCCGCGTGCTTTCTCCATGCCCAAATTTCCCAAAAATTTATGCAATTTATACAAAATGGAGGGTAAAATATGGACAATAATGATAACAATATTCAGATGGCCGAGGGCAAGCTGGGACGGGTCGTGGTGCTGCGGCTAAAGCCCGGCACGGACGTTCTGCTGGGCCTTCAGGAGGCCTGCGAGCGGGCGGGCATCAGCAACGGTGTGGTCCTCAGCGCCATCGGGAGCCTTGCCCATGTGCGCTTCTGCGACCCCATTGAGATTCCGGAGAAGCGGGCGAAGTACGGCTACGGCGATCCTCTCCAGCTGGATGGGCCCATCGAGCTGCTCAGCGCCAGCGGTATTATTTGCCATGACGACAGCGGCGCCACGAACCTCCACATCCATGTGGACCTGGCCGACCAGGACGGCAGGGCTTACGGCGGACATCTGGTAGAGGGCACCAAGGTGCTGCTGACCACCGACGCGGTGATCGGGGAGATCGAGGGCGTGGACATGCGCCGGAAGATGGACCCGGAGCTGGAAGTGCCCCTGCTCTCTCCCCGGCAGCTCTGAGATCCGGCAACACTTGAGATATTGCCCTGTGGGCCGTCCGGAGGGATGGCCCGGGGAAAGATACATTTAAGGAAAGGCGTGAAAACATTGGCTAACAAGAAATACTCCAAGGAACAGCTGACTGATTTTTACCGCACGATGGTGCGCATCAGGACCTTCGAGGAGAAGGCCGCTGAGTGCTTCACCAAGGGTATGCTGGCCGGCAACATCCACCTGAGCATCGGACAGGAAGCGGCCGCGGCGGGAGCCTTTGCCGCCATCCAGCCCCAGGACTACTTCACCTCCACCCACCGGGGTCATGGCCATGCCATCGCCCGGGGCATGGACGCCAACCTCTGCATGGCGGAGCTCTTCGGCAAGAAGACCGGCTACTGCCAGGGCAAGGGCGGATCTATGCACATCGCCGATATGAAGAAGATGAACCACCTGGGCGCCAACGGCATCGTGGGCGCGGGCCAGGGCATCTCCGCCGGCAGTGCGCTGGCATCTAAAATCCTGGGGGATAACGCCGTCACCGTAGGGTGCTTTGGCGACAGCTCCACCAACGAAGGCACCTTCCATGAGAACCTGAACATGGCCGCCACTTGGAAACTGCCGTTGGTTTGGTTCATTGAGAACAACTGCTACGGCGTGTCTACGGAGATTCACCGGGTCACCAATACCCCGGATCTGGCCCCCCGCGCCGCCGCCTATGACGTGCCTTTCGCCGTGGTGGACGGCACCGATCCCGTGGCCGTCTACGAGGCCATGACCACGGCAATGGACCATGCCCGCAGCGGCAAGGGTCCCTATGTGGTGGAGGCCAAGGTATACCGTTATCAGGGTCACTACTGCGGCGACCCCGCCGTGTACCGCCCCGGCGAGTACATGGAGAAAGCTCTGGAGAACGACGCCATCGAAAAACTGGGCAAGCGCCTGATGGACATGGGCGTGGCTGCCGAGGAGCTGGAGGCCATCAAAAAGGCCGCCGACGACGAGATGAACGCCGCCGTGCAGTTTGCTGTTGATTCCGAGTATCCCGATCCCTCCGAGGCGGTGACGGATGTCTATGCCTCTGACAACGAAAGGTGTGTGGCAAGATGAGCAAAAAGATTACCGTCAGCAAGGCCATTGGCGAGGCCCTGCACGAAGAAATGGTCCGTGACGACAAGGTATTCATCATGGGCGAGGACATGGCCGTCATGGGCAACGTGTTCGCCATCACCCGTGGCTTTCTGGAGGAGTTCGGCCCCAACCGCGTGATCGATACCCCCATTTCCGAGGAGGGCTTCTGCGGCATGGCCGTGGGCGCGGCCATGCGGGGTATGCGTCCTGTGGTGGAGCTGATGTATGACGACTTTGCCACCGTGGCGGCGGACCCCCTGCTGAACCAGGCTGCCAAGATGCGCTACATGAGCGGTGGGCAGGCCACCGTCCCCATGGTGCTTCGGGCCCCCATGGGCGCAGGCCGGCGCAATGCCGGCCAGCACTCCCAGTCCCTGGAGAACTTCTTCTGCCACTTCCCAGGCCTGAAAGTCATCGCCCCCTGCTCCGCCAAGGACGCCAAGGGCATGCTGAAAACCGCCATCCGGGACGATGATCCCGTCATCGTGCTGGAGCATAAGCTGCTGTACGCCAAGAAGGAGGAGATTCCGGAAGAGGAGTATCTCATCCCCCTGGGTCTGGCCGATGTGAAGCGGGAGGGCAAGGACCTGACCATCATCACCTGGAGCCGTGAGGTCAACTTCTCCCTGGAGGCCGCCAAGACCCTGGCTGCCGAGGGCATCGACGTGGAGGTTCTGGACCTGCGGAGCCTGGTGCCCCTGGACTGGGACGCCATTGTAAAGTCCGTGTCCAAGACCCACAATGTCATCATCGTCTCCGAAGAGGTCAAGCGGGGCAGCTACGCCGGTGAAATTTCCGCCCAGATTGCCGAGGAGCTGTTCGACGAGCTGGACGCCCCTGTGGAGCGGGTCTGCGGACTGAACATCGTGCCTCCTTTCAGCCCCACTCTGGAGGACGAGAACTTCCCCCATCCCGACACCATCGTCAAGGCCGTCAAGCGCGTGCTGAACAAGTGAGGAGGGTTTATCATGGCTTTTGAAGTACTGATGCCCCAGCTGGGCCTGACCATGGAGGAGGGCACCGTCTCCCAGTGGATCAAGCACGAGGGGGACGAGGTGAAGACCGGCGATGTGATCCTGGAGATCACCACCGATAAGCTGACCAATGAGGTCACCAGCGAGCACGACGGCGTGCTGTTGAAGATTGTGGCCCAGGAGGGGGAGGACATCCCTGTGAAAGGCCTCCTCGCCTACATCGGCCAGCCCGGAGAAGCCGTTGGCGGAGCCTCCGCTCCTGCCGCCGCGGACTCTGTTGCTTCCGCTGCTGAGGCCGCCGCTGTGGCTGCCGTTCCTGCCGCTGCTGCGGTCTCCGTGGCTGCTGCGAATGGCGCCCGGATCCGCATCTCCCCCCTGGCCCGGAAGACCGCGGCCAAGCTGGGCGTGGACTATTCCAATATCGCGGGATCCGGTTCCTTCGGCCGTATTACCCAGAAGGACATTCTGGCCGCCGCCGAGGCCCAGAAGAATGCCCCTGCTGCCGCTCCTGCCGCTGCTGCGTCCGCTCCCGCCCCCAAGGCCGGCTCTTTGGAGCTGATGGAAGGCGACACCGTCATTAAGCTGGCGGGTATGCGCAAGGTGGTCTCCCAGCGGATGTGGGCCTCCCACAACGAGATTCCGCCGGTGACCCAGAACATCAAGGTAGACGTTACCGCGTTGATGAAGTTCCGCAAAATGCTGCTGGCGGAGACCGGCAAAAAATACTCCGTCAATGATCTTGTTCTGAAAGCTACCGCCAAGTGCCTGCGCCAGCACCCAGAGATGCTGGTGAGCCTGGACGGCGACCAGATCATTCAGCGGGCCCACGTGAACCTGGGTATGGCCGTGGCTCTGGACGCCGGTCTCATCGTCCCCGTGATCCGGGACGCCGACAAGCTGAGCCTGGACGCCCTGTCCGCCGCCGCCAAGGACCTGGCCTCCCGGGCCAAGGAGAACAAGCTGGGGGCCGACGAGTACAAGGGCTCCACCTTCACCGTGTCCAACCTGGGCATGTTCGGCATTGAGACCTTCACCCCCATCATCAACCAGCCGGACGCCGCCATCCTGGGCGTGTGCGCCATTCACGACGAGCTGGATCTGGACGGCGAGGGCAAGCTGTTCAAAAAGCAGGTCATGCGCCTCTCCTGCACCCTGGACCACCGTCTGCTGGACGGCTCCGTGGTGGCGAAGTTCGAGATGGACCTGCGGGATCTGCTGGAGAAGCCCATGAGCATTCTGCTCTGATATAGGAGGAACCACCAATGGCTTTTGAAGTGAAAATGCCTCAGCTGGGTCTGACCATGGAGGAGGGTACCGTCTCCAAGTGGATCAAGCATGAGGGCGACGCCGTCAAAGTGGGCGACGTGATTCTGGAGATTACCACCGACAAGCTGACCAACGAGGTGGCCAGCGAGGCCGAGGGTACCCTGCTGAAAATTGTGGCCCAGGAGGGCGATGACGTAGCGGTGAAAGGCACCCTGGCCTGGATCGGCCAGCCTGGCGAGGCTGTGGGCGGCGCGGCTCCCGCGGCCACTCCTGCGGTCCCTTTCGCTCCCGCCGCTGCCGCGGCAACTGCCGCGCCTGCCAAGCCTGCCGGAGACACTAGCGTCATCGTCATCGGCGGCGGCCCCGGCGGCTACGTGGCCGCCATCCGGGCGGCCCAGCTGGGCGCCAAGGTGACGGTTGTTGAAAAGCAGTACTTGGGCGGCACCTGCCTGAACGTGGGCTGCATTCCCACCAAATGCCTGCTGCACTCCGCCGAGCTGGTGGAGGACATCAAAAATCAGGGCAAGGAGATTGGCGTGGAGGTGGAGGGCGTCAAGGTCAACTTCCCCCAGGTCATCGCCCACAAGAACGACATCTCCAAGAAGCTCACCTCCGGCGTGGCGGGCCTTCTCAAGATGAACAAGGTGAAGAAGATCGATGGCGAGGCCAGCTTCGTTGGGGAGAAGAAGATCTCCGTGAAGAAGCCCGACGGCACCGTGGAGGAGATGACGGCGGACGCCATCATCGTGGCCACCGGCTCCGTCAACTCCGTGCCCCCCATCCCCGGCATCAAGGAGAACCCCAACTGCATCGACTCCACTGGCGCGTTGAGCCTGGAGGCCCTGCCCAAGACCATGGTGGTCATCGGCGGCGGCGTCATCGGATTGGAGCTGGCCTGCGCCTATGCGGCCTTCGGCACCAAGATCACGGTCGTCGAGGCCATGGACCACATGCTGCCCATGCTGGACGGCGATCTGACCAAGATCGGCGTGGCCCACATGAAGAAGATGGGCATGGAGTTTAACCTGGAGTGCCCTGTGCAGTCCGTTGAGTCCAGCCCGGTGGGCGCGAAGGTCGTGTGCAAAAATAAGGCCGGCGAGACCGTCAGCTTTGAAGCGGAGAAGGTGCTGGTGGCCATTGGCCGGAAGGCCAACACTGCAAGCCTCAACCTGGAGGCCGGGAAGATCGCCAACGACCGGGGCCGGATCATTGTCAACGACAAGATGGAGACCAATGTGCCCGGCGTGTACGCCATTGGCGACTGCGTGATGGGCCGCGCCCAGCTGGCCCACACCGCCAGCGCCATGGGCGAGGTAGCTGCGGAAAACATCTGCGGCCATGAGGCGTACTACGACGAGAAGACCAACCCCACCTGCGTCTACATTGAGCCGGAGGCCGCCTCTGTTGGCCTCACCGAGGAGCAGTGCAAGGCCCGGGGCGTCGAGTACAAGGTGGGCAAGTTCCCCATGAGCGCCAACGGCAAGGCCCTGATTATCAACGGAGGAGAGGGTCTGGTGAAGATCATTGCCGGCAAGGAGTACGGCGAGATTCTAGGTATGCACATCATCGGGCCCCGGGCAACGGACCTGATCGCCGAGGGCGCGCTGGCCATCGGCGAGGAGATGACCCTGGACGAGATCATCAACACCATTCACTCTCATCCCACGGTAACCGAAACCATGCGGGAGGCCGCCCTCCAGGCTGAGAAGCGGGCCATTCACACCTCTAATAAATAACAGCAGCATGCCGGAACCAAGGGCCTCGAAGATAGCGATACCTTCGGGGCCCTTTTTCAAAGCTTTGCTGTTGAAGGAGTGTTTGACATGAAGGGAACCATGCGCGGCATTTGCAAAATGGTGCCGGGAAAGGGCGCGGAATACCGGACGGATATCCCCATTCCCCAGATTGGAGACAACGAGGTGCTGATGAAGGTCCATGCCTCCGCCATCTGCGGAACGGACCTGCATATCTATGGCTGGAATGAGTGGGCCGCCAACCGGATGAAGAACCTCCCTATCGTCTTCGGCCATGAGACCGCCGGAGAGATTGTGGAGGTGGGAAAGAACGTCACCGGATACCAGGTGGGGGACCGGATCTCCGTGGAGACCCACATCCCCTGCAACCACTGCTTCCAGTGTGAGAATGGCCGGCGGCACATCTGCGAGAACATGAAGCTCTTCGGCGTCACGGAGCCGGGGGCCTTTGCCGAGTACACTCCGGTGCCGCAGGACTGCATCGTCCGCCTGGGAGACGGCATCACCTATGAGATGGGGGCTATGCTGGAGGCCATGGGCGCCGGTGTCCATGGCGTGGAGAAAGCGGAGGTGCGGGGTAAGACCGTGCTGGTCAGCGGCTGCGGCCCCATTGGGCTGATGGTGGCTGGAGCCTGCAAAGCCCACGGAGCCAAACGGGTTATCGCCTGCGACATTCTGCCGGAGAAGCTGAGGCTGGCGGAGGCCATGGGCGCCGACACCACCATTAACAGCATGGAGACGGACATCGTCCAGGCTGTGCGCCGGGAGACCAATGGCGCGGGCGCGGACGCCGCCATTGACATCACTGGAAACGGCAAAGCCATTGTGGCGGGCCTGCGGGCCCTGCGGAAGGGAGGACGGCTGGTCTCTGTGGGCCTGCCCAACGGGGAGATCCCCATCAACCTCACCGAGGACATCATCTATCGGGAGAGCCAGTACACCGGCGTCTCCGGGCGGCAGATGTTCGCCACCTGGGACGACTGTATGAAGATTTTACAATCCCCCGGCTTTTCCCTGGAGCCGGTGATGGGCGGGCAGTATCCCTTGGACGGCTTTGAGGAAGCCCTGGCGGCCATTCAGGGCGGCGCGCCGGGCAAAATGCTGCTGATTCCGTAAACAAACTGATAAAGGAGGCTATGCTGATGCAATATTCCAAGGAATTTTTGCTGGAGATCCACAAAAACCTGCTGGAGACCCGTCTCCTGGAGGAGAAGATGAAGGACCTCTACGCCCAGGGGCGGGTGCCGGGCCACGTCCACAGCGGCGTGGGCCAGGAGGCCGCCTACGTGGGCACCCTGTCCACCCGGAAACCGGGAGACTACTTCAAGCTGACCCACCGCCCAACCGCCATGCCCCGGATGCTGGGTACGCCGCTGGAGATGCTCTTCGGCGAGCTGCTGGCCAAGAAGACCGGCAACTCCGGCGGCCGGGGCGGCAGCCTCCACATCGGCGAGCTGCGCACCGGTGTGCTGGGTATGTCCGGCACCCTGGGCTGTGACGCCGGTGTGGCCGTGGGCGCGGCTCTGACCATCGACATGGAGGGCCGGGACAACATCGTCTATATGTTCATGGGAGACGGCACTTCCAGCCGGGGCCCGGTGTATGAGGCCATGAACCTGGCGGCGGCCTGGAAGCTGCCTGTGCTGTTTGTATGCGAGAACAACCAGTTTGCTATCTCCACCCATGTTTCCACCAGCATCCCTGTGGAGAACGCCCTGGCGGACCGGGCGGCCGGCTATGGGATGCCCGCCCGGGTGGCCGACGGTACGGATGTGTTGGCGGTCTATGAGGCGGCGAAAGAGATGGCCGGGCATGTCCGCTCCGGCCAGGGGCCTGCCGTGCTGGAGTGCAAGGACTACCGCTGGAGGGGCCACTTCGAGGGCGACCAGTGTGCCTACCGGGATGCTGCCGTGGCAAAAGAATGGATGGAGAACAGGGACTGCGTGAAGAATCTAGAGGCCATGCTGGCGGAGCGGGGCGTGCTGACGGCGGAGGAGGCCGGCGCTATGCGGACAGCTTTCGACGGCGAGATGGAGGCGGCTATCGCCCATGCGGAGGCCGCGCCGTCCATGACGCCGGACGAGATCTATGACGGGCTGTATGCCTGAGAAGGGGGGAGAACAAGATGAAGGTTCCATATGTAAAGGCCATCAACGACGCGCTGAAAGAGGAGATGCGCCGGGACGGCAGGATCGTGGTCTACGGCGAGGATGTGGCGGAGTTCGGCGGCATCTTCGGCGAAACCCGGGGGCTGCTGGAGGAGTTCGGCCCCAAGCGGGTCCGGAACACCCCCATTGCGGAGACTGCCATCGTTTCCTCCGCCGTGGGCGCAGCCATTACCGGCCTGCGGCCCTGTGTGGAGCTGATGTACGCCGACTTCACCATGGTGGCGTTTACGGAGATCTTCCACCTGGTGGCCAAGTGGCGGTATATGCACGGGCCGGAGTATAAGCTGCCCTTGGTGATCCGGTGCGCCTCCGGCGCCTCCAACGGTGCGGGAAGCGAACACTCCAACGTGGTGGAGAGCCTCTTCATGCACGCCCCGGGGCTGACCATCGTCACCCCCTCCTGCGCCTATGACGCCAAAGGCCTCTTAAAGTCCGCCATCCGGTCGGACAATCCGGTGCTTTTCTGCGAGCCCAAGCAGCTCTACCAGGTGAAGCAGGACATTGCCGACGACGTGTACGGCAGCGACTACACCATCCCTATCGGCCTTGCGGACGTGAAGCGTTCGGGGAAGGACGTGACCCTGGTGGCCGTGGGGCTGATGGTGGCCCGGGCCCTGGAGGCGGCGGAAAAACTGGCTGCTGAGGGCATTGAGGTGGAGGTCATTGACCCCCGGACCCTGGCCCCTCTGGACACGGATACCATCTACCAGTCCATTCGGAAGACCCACCGGGCCGCCATTGTGGAGGAGAGCGGCAAGACCGCCGGCATCGGCGCGGAGCTGGCCGCCCGCTTCCAGGAGGAGCAGTACGACGAGCTGGACGGCCCCGTGGTGCGCATCGCGGCTTTGGACGTGCCCATGCCCTACAACATCCCCATGGAGAAGCACGCCATCCCCGATGTGGAGCGCATCTGCGCCTCCATCCGGGCTATGATGAAGTGAGCGCCATGGCACGGAGGAAAAATCAGGAAGGAGGAGCCGTCAGGCGGGGAGACCCCGCCGTGAAGGCGGCGAGGAAAACCCATGCGTATTGACATCCCAATGCCGAAGGCGGGCCTGACCATGGTGGAGGGAACCATCAGCGAGTGGAAGGCCGCTGAGGGCGCTCTGATTCAAAAGGGCGACGCCATCATGGAGTATGAGAACGAGAAGAACACCATCGAGTATGAGAGCGTCCACGGCGGCTACCTTCATATTTTGGAGGCTGCCGGGGAGACCGTGGAGGTGGGCAGACCCATCGCCTGGGTCACGGAGACAAAGGAGGAGTACGACGCCCTGACGGGCGGCGGGGCTCCGGCGGCTGCGGAGAGCGCCCCGCAGACAGTTCCTGCCCCGCAGACGGCTCCTGCTCCGGCGGAGGCGCCTGCGCCCCAGGGCCGGCGGCACGTTCGGGCCACGGGCCTTGCCCGGAAGATGGCCCGGGAGGCCGGAATCGACCTGGCGGATGTTCCAGCCGGCAGCGGCCCCGACGGCCGGCGCGTGGCCGCCAAGGATGTGACGGCCTATCTGGAATCCCGGAAGGTATCGCCAGCCCCGGCAGCGGCCCCGGCGGCGGTGGAGGATGAAATCACCGCCATTCCATGGACCGGTGTCCGCAAGACCATTGCCCGGAACATGATGACCAGCCTCCAGCAGTCCGCCCAGTGCACCGCCATGTGCGAGGTGGATGTGACGGATCTGCTGGCTCTGCGGAAAAAGCTGGTGGAGGGAGAGGAGTACCTGGGCTGCCGGGTGACGGTGAACGATCTCCTCTGCATGGCCGTGTGCAAGGTGCTGAAAAAGCACCCCACGGTCAACGCCACCTTTGACGGCAAGACGCTCTATTCCCACAAGCACGTCCAGCTGTCCTTGGCGGTGGCCACCGAGGGCGGGCTCATGGTGCCCGTCATCAAAAACGCGGATACCCTGACCTTGGCGGAGCTGAGCCTTGCGGCCAAGGACCTGGGCCGGCGGGCCCGGGAGAAGCGGCTCCAGAGCGGTGAACAGGGCTGCGGCACCTGCACGGTTTCCAACGTGGGCATGTTCCCCATCGACATGTCCACGCCCATCCTCAACCCGCCGGAGGTGGGCATCTTCGGTTTTGGCCGCACTACCCGCAAGCCCGGTTATCTCCCCGACGGCACCCTGGCCCCACGGGAGATGATGTGGGTTTACCTGACCTTTGACCACCGGGTGGTGGACGGCCAGGAGGCGGGAGAGGTCTTCAAGGACCTCCAGTACCTTCTGGAGCATCCCCAGCTGATTACGGCATGATATTGTGCCGCTGAGATTTAGGGCCGCCCTTTTCAAAAGGCGTTGGGGGTGCGGGGGCAAAGCCCCTGCGGCTTCGAGCGGGGCGGGAAGGGAACAAACCATAACCCAATGCGAACATGATTTTACCCCCCCTGACACGGAGCCAAAACACTCCGCGTCAGGGGGGGCCTTTCAGGTCCAGAGCTCTGTGATGAACATGGGGCTGTAACCGTCTGGTTTTTGGAATCCGCAGGACTCGTAGAAGCCCGCTTCTTTGTCGTAGGCCACCAGTACGATGCGAAGAAAGTTCCGGTAACGATCCTTCATCAGCTCAACCAGATGCGTTCCAATCCCCGTGTGCTGGTACTCCGGCCGCACCAGCAGGTAGTGGATATATGCGGTCATGGCGCCGTCGTCCATGGCGCACACCGGACCGGCCAGGGTATCCCCGTCCCAGGCGGTGTACACCGTTTCAAAGTGCCTTATGGCCGCTTGCAGTTTGCCCGGATAGTGGCCGGAGGACCACTCCACTGAGAGAAACAGAGCCTCCAGATCGTTCCGGCTCGGTTGGTGGGTATCTCTGTATGTGATTTCCAGATCTGCTGCTTTCCACCGCAGGTGTCAGAGGTCGTTGCGGCACAAGTCCTCCAGGGACTCCCGGCGGACAGCCACATAGCTCTCTTTGCCGCCCCGAAGCATGACAATGGGGGGACGGGGCAGGCGGTTGTAGTTGGAGGCCATGGAATAGTGGTAGGCGCCGGTGGTGCACACCGCCACGATGTCTCCCCGGCCAACGCTTCGGGGGAGCTTCACGTGCTCCTGGATGATGTCGCCGCTCTCGCAGCAGCGGCCTACCACAGAGCACTCAAAGTCCGCGGCCTCATTCATCTTGTTGGCCAGCAGACAGGTGTACAATGAGCCGTACAGGGCGAAGCGGGGGTGGTCCGGCATGCCGCCGTCCACGGAGACGTAGTTCTTGTAGCCGGGGATGCGCTTGACGGTGCCGGCGGTGTAGAGGGTCATGCCCGCGTCGGCCACAATGCTCCGGCCCGGCTCCATGTGAATCTCCGGCATCGCGATGCCGAGGCGCGCGCAGGTCTCCTGAATGGCCGCGGCCACCTCGCCCACCTTGGTGTCCACATCCAGGAAGGGGTCGCTGTCCACATACCGCACGCCGTAGCCGCCGCCCAGGTCCAGCTGCCGGGCCATATAGCCGTATTTTTTCTTCATCTCGGCCGCGAACTCCAGCATGATGACGGCGGCCCGCTCAAAGACATCTTCGGCGAAGACCTGGGAGCCCACATGGCAGTGGAAGCCCGCCAGATCCACGTGAGGCTGTTTCAGGGTGAAGGCGGTGATCTCTTCCGCCTGGCCCGTCTCAATGGCGCTGCCGAACTTGGAGTCCACCTTTCCCGTGGCGATGGCCTCATAGGTGTGGGGATCGATGCCGGGAGTGAGGCGCAGGAGGACCGGCTGCTTGATATTCCGCGCGGCTGCCTCGGCCTCAATGACCTTGATCTCCTCCACGTTGTCGGCCACAAAGCAGCCGATGCCGTGGTCCATGCCGTAGCGGATGTCCTCGTCGGTCTTGTTATTGCTGTGGAAATAGGCCCGGCTCAGGTCGTAACCCGCCTGAAGGGCGGTGTAGATCTCACCGGAGGACACCACGTCGATGCCCATGTCCTCCTCCTTCATGATCTCATAGATGCGCTTGCAGGAGAGGGCCTTGCTGGCGTAGAGGGGGCGGGCCTTATCACCGAAGTGCTTGCGGAAGGCGGCGGTGTAGATCCGGCATTTTTCCCGGATCCGGTCTTCGTCCATCAGATACAGGGGCGTGCCGTACTGCTTGGCCAGGTCCACCGTATCCTGCCCGGCGAAGAGGAGATGGCCGTTTGCGGCCGTAGTGATGTTGTCGCAGATCATAGGGGGCTTCCTTTCTCTTTTGTTGTGCCGGGGGATGGACGGGGGCCAAGGCTCAACCACACCTTGGCCCCACCCATGCCCGCAAGGGGAGAAAAGGGGTACGTGGAATCAGCCGGCGGACTTTTTGGCGATGGCCTTGTCCAGCCAGTCTTTGCCGTCGGCGAAGCGGGAGACGATGTAGCAGACCACATAGTCGCCGGCGGAGTTAATCATGGTGGCGGGGGGGTCCACCAGGTTGCCGATGGCCACCAGGATCGGGAAGGCGATTTCAATATTCTGGGGGAAGAAGATGGAGCAGATGATATACTCGCCGATATAGCCGCCGCCGGGGACGCCGCTCATGCCCACAGAGCTGAGCACGGCCACCAGGACCACGGGAACCAGCATGCCCCAGCTGAAGTCCTGGCCCAGGGCGCCCAGGACGAAGGCGATCTTCAAAACGCAGGAGAAGCAGGAGCCGTCCATGTGCATAGTGGCGCCCAGGGGGCAGACCATCTCGGCCACGTCCTTAGAGATGCCGGTGTCCTCTGCCTCGGTGAGGTTGGTGGGGATGGTGGCCACAGAGGAGCAGGTGCCCAGGGACACCACGGCGGGCTTTGCAATGTGGCTGAACATGGTCTTGATGCCGTGCTTGCCGCCGCCGAACCAGGCGAACAGGGGGAAGGCGGTGAAGATGTAGATGAAGCACAGGGGATAGTACACGGCCATGGCCCGGCCGTAGGACTCGGTGATGGCGGAGCCGTAGGTGGCCATCAGATCGGCGAAGATGGCGAAGAAGGCGATGGGGGCATAGTAGGTGATGATCTGCACAAACTTCATCATGACGTCGGTGAGGCCGCTGAGCCACTTGCCGACGATGCTGTCTGCGCCGCCGGAGAGGTTGGTGGCGAAGCCGAACAGCACGGAGAACACGATCAGGGGCAGCATGGCGCGGCGGCTTAGCAGGCCCACGAAATCGCTGGCGGTGAAGAAGTTGACGATCATGTCGGAGATGGAGGCATACTCGCCCAGCTCCTCAGTGGGCAGCTCCGTCCAGGGGGCGAGCACCGGGGGGAAAATCTTCATCAGGGCGAACATAATCACGGCGGCAATGGCGCCGGTGATGACAAAGGTGGCCACGGTGGTGCCCATGATCTTGCCGGCCCGCTTGCGGCTGCGCATGTTGGCCACAGACCCGGCGATGGAGGCGAAGACCAGGGGAACCACCACGCAGAACATCATGTTGATGAATACAGTGCCCAGGAAACTGATCTTGTTGCCGAACTCAGGAGCGAACCGGCCCACGATGCAGCCCAGCACCATGGCGCCCAGCATGATCGCCAGGAACCGGTAATTTTTCGCAACAGCTTTTTTGTCCATAATGACTCCTCTCAATTTCTCTCGTTTGCGAACGGATTTGGTTGATTTTTGGTTGATTTCCCTGCGGCGTCCGCCCGGCCTCTGCCGGGGGACCTCCCTTGCGGTTTGGATTCTGCTGCCAGATAATATAAGCAAAATATATGCCAAAATAGAGAAACCGGACGAAACCTGTCGAATACGACAAAGGAGGTGCCTGAAATTTTACTGACAAAACAGAGTTTTTCCGAATTTTAACAAAATATAAATAAAAGATAAATTAAAGGTCCTGATATCAAAACAAAGAGAGTTCTGATTTCAGGACTGCTTTTCCTGAAATCAGAACTCCTTACAGAAAAAGGAAGATCTGACTATTCGATCTGATACTCCTTCAGCTTGCCATAAAACACAGTCTTGGACAGCCCCAGCTCCTCCATGGCCCGCGCGCGGCTGCCGCCGCACTGGGCCAGGGTCTGGCGGATGATCTTCTCCTCCTCCTGCCGCAGGCGCTGGCGCAGGGTCATGCGGAGAGGGACCTGCTCCAGACGGATGTGTTCGGCATAGATGATATCGGACTCCGAGAGGGCGACAGCGCTCTCCAGCACGTTTTCCAGCTCCCGGATATTTCCCGGCCAGTCGTAGGCCAGCAGCTTGTTCACCGCCTCCCCGGAGAGCACCTTCTTGGGCATATCGTACTTTTGGAGAATCTTTTCCATCAGGTGGTCGATGAGGAAGTAGACGTCCTCTTGGCAGTTTCGCAGGGAGGGCAGCTCCAGGGAGAAGGCGCTGAGGCGGTAGTACAGGTCCTGGCGGAACTGCCCGGCGGCCACCTTCTCCCGCAGGTTGCAGTTGGTTGCGGCCAGGATGCGCACATTCACGGGGATCAGCCGGGTGGAGCCCACCCGGCAGACCACTTTGTCCTGAATAGCCCGCAGCAGCTTTGCCTGGACATCCAGGGGGATCTCGCCAATCTCGTCCAAGAAAATGGTGCCGCCGTCCGCCTCCTCAAAGAAGCCGGCCCGGCCCTTGGGGTCCGCCCCGGTGAAGGCGCCGCCGGCGTAGCCGAACATCTCGCTCTCAAAGAGGGAGGGGGCGATGGTGGAGCAGTCCACAGTGACGAAGGCGCCTTTGCGGGGCTGGGCCTGGGCAAAGGCCCGGGCCATATAGCTCTTGCCGGTGCCGCTCTCTCCGGTGATGAGTACGTTGCAGTCCAGCTGGGAGAGCTTGTAAGCCCGATGGCGCACCTCCGCCGTGGCGGCCCCGCCGCCGAAGAGGGCGGCGAAATCGCTCTCCTCCGGCCGGGAGGCCTGCTCCCGCTCCCGGTACCGCCGCTCGGCGGATTTGATGGCGTTGTTCCGCTCCTGGATGGTGACCCGAATGTCCTCGATGTTCCGGAATTTCACGATGACGCCGCTGAGGGCCCCGCCGCTGTCCGTGACAGGCAGGATGGAGGCCACCAGCTCGTAGCCGTTGATTTCGTAGGGCATGTCCCGGAACTCCGGGGCCTGGCCGGTCATTACCTGCTCCAGATGCCGCTCGAACAGCGCCCCCTCGAAAAACTCCCGGAAATAGTACCCCGTCACCCTGATCTCGGAGCCAGGGCTCTTGCCCACGAAGGGGGCGCCCCGCAGGAGGTTGCCGATGCCCTCCTTTCGGGCGGAGTATCCCTTCTCCTCCCAGAATTTCACCTGTCCGGTGTTTCCGTCCAGCACCACCAGCTGTCCGATGCACCAGAAGTAATCGATGGTGTAGACGGTCTCACCCACGGTAACGGAGGCGGCCCTGCCGTCGATGGACACCCGGATGGGGATGTCCTGCCAGACAGTGGAGAGCTCCAGTGTGGCGGAGTCGCCGCCGGGGAGGAACTTGTATACGGGTTTGGCCTCCGGCGAGTCGAAGAGGCTCACCGCCGCAATCCGGTCCCCGGCCCGGAGCTTGCGGTCATGGATGTTCAGCCGCTCCAGGTCGGCGGGGGAGAGGTTGCCGTCGTCGGAGCCAATAGCGGTGTCGGCGATAATGACCAGGTCTCCGGGCTCCAGGCGCCCGGGGCCGTGGGAGTGCCGGCTGTGGTTGAACAGGCCGAAGTAGTCCTTGGTCTGGTGATTGATGTGGGTGATGGTGCCCTCCCGGTCCAGGGTAAACATGGCCTGAGAGGAGGCCTCCATGACACTTTGCAGCATGTCCATGTTCGTCGATCCCCTCCGTTCCTCCGGCGCCTGGCGCCTAATTTTCCAGTTTATACCTTTTGCTATTTTAGGTTTTTTCACCTGCCTTGTCAAGATTTCCGGCAGTCTTTTCACTGTGGGCCAGCCGCCACCGCAGGCCTGAGTAGCGCCGCTGCTGGCGGTCGTTGGCCGCCATGGAGCGGAGGACGGCGTCGTCCCCCACCACCACCAGCAGCTCCCGGGCCCGGGTCAGGGCGGTGTAAAGCACTCCCCGCACCATCAGCGACTGGGCCGACGGCATGGCCGCCAGCACCGCGCAGCGGTACTCGCTGCCCTGGGCCTTGTGGACCGTCACGGCGTAGGCCAGCTCCAGCTCGCTGAGCTGCTCCGTGCCGTAGGCCGCCCGCCGCCCGTCGTCAAAGGCCAGCTCCAGCACCTCCCCGGAGGGGTCGATCCTGGCGATCTTCCCCATATCGCCGTTGAAGATGCCGCTGCCCACAGAGCCGTCCTCTTTCTCCCAGATCACATCGTAGTCGTTGCGGGTCTGCATGATCCGGTCCCCCTCCCGGAAGAGCCGTTCGCCCCAGAGGAGCTCCCGCTTGTCCGGCGATTTGGGATTCAGCGCCTCCTGAAGACAGGTGTTGAGGCGGATAGTGCCGCTGGGTCCCTTGCGCATGGGGGAGAGGACCTGGATCTGGTCCGCCGGGATGCCCATGCCTTCCGGCAGGCGGGTCCTGCACAGATCCACCACCGTGGAGACCGTTCGCTCCGCTTCCCGGCGGCAGAGGAAGAAGAAATCCCCCTGGTTGTTGGTGAGCTTGGGAGGCTGCCCCATGTTCACGGCGTGGGCATTGCGGATGATGGCGGACTGCTCCGCCTGGCGGAATACCTCCCGCAGGAACACCGTCTCCACCCGGCCGCTGCGGATCAGGTCGGAGAACACGTTCCCCGCTCCTACGGAGGGCAGCTGGTCCGCATCCCCCACCAGCACCAGCCGGGTGCCGGGCCGCAGGGCCCGCAGCAGGGCGGAGAACAGCGGCAGGTCCACCATGCTCATCTCGTCCACGATCACCGCATCCGCTTCCAGAGGCTCTTTTTCCGTCTTGGAGAACACCGCTTCCTGGGTATTCTCGTCCCACTTTACCCCCAGCAGGCGGTGGATGGTCTGAGCCTCCATGTCACTGAGCTCGCTCATGCGCTTGGCCGCCCGGCCCGTGGGGGCCGCCAGCACCGTGTCCAGCCCCATCCGCCGGAACAGGGCCACAATGCCCCGCACGGTGGTGGTCTTGCCGGTGCCGGGGCCGCCGGTGAGGATCAGTACGCCCTCTCGGGCCGCCAGCTCCACCGCCTGGCGCTGCTGGGGGGCATAGGTGACGCCCTGTTCCGCCTCGATCTCCCGGACTGTCCGCTCTGCGGCGCGGCTCTCGTCGGCCTCCGCGCTCAACAGCAGGTTCAGCCGGCTGCAGGCTGAGGCCTCCGCCTCCCACAGCCGCCGGAGGTAGCAGGCGTCCACCTTGGCAACATGCTCCTGGGCCACAGCGCCCCGGTCAATCAAGGCGTCCAGGGCCGCCTCCGCCGGCTCACTGGCGCAGTCCAGCAGGCGGCAGGTGGCATCCAGCAGCTTGTTCCGGGGCAGAAAGACATGGCCGTTGTTCTCGTTGTGGCTCAGCTCGTAGACCACCGCCGCCTCCACCCGGCAGCCGCTGTCGGCGGAGAGGCCCAGGCTCATGGCGATCTCGTCGGCGGCGGAGAAGGCCACGCCGCAGCCGTCGTCCGCCAGCAGGTAGGGATTCTCCCGCACCATCTCCAGCGCCCCGCCGCCGTACAGCCGCCGCAGCCGCATGGCCAGCACCGGTGGCAGCTGGTACTGGGCCAAAAACGCCATCAGCCGCCGCAGTCCCATGTGCTGGCGGAAGCCCTCGGCGATCTCCTGGGCCTTCTTGGCGGTGATGCCCTTGATGAGGTTCAGCCGCTCCGGCTCCCGTTCTAGGATGTCCAGAGTCTCCGCCCCGAACCGGTCCACAATGCGCCGGGCGGTGGCAGGGCCCACACCTTTACAGATGCCGGAGGAGAGGTAGCTGAAAATCTCCTCCTCATCCTCCGGCAGTGACCGCTCCAGCTCCGTGGCCCGCAGCTGCTCACCGTGCTGGGGGTGGGTTTCCCACACGCCGGAGGCGGTGAGGTGTTCCCCCGGAGCCACACAGGGGACGCACCCCACCACGGTGACCACCTCGCCCTCCAATGTCAGGAGGCGGAGGACGGTATATCCGTTTTCCGGATTTTGAAAGATGAGGCTATGTACGGTCCCCTCGCAGCAGGTCAGTTCTTCCATAGCTTTTGTACCTTCTATCTCACTTCATTTGAAAATCTCCGCCGTCCGCCAGCACGGTATTCTTCCCCCGGCCAGCCAGGTACTGGGCAAGCTGGCGGGCGTCCGGGGTGAGACCGCAGTCCGCCAGGACGATTTTGGCCCCGGGCAGCTGGCCCTGGACCCGGCGGAGCTCCCGTACGTCGGACTCCATGGCCAGGGCCTCGTCCCGCAGGGGTAGGACCAGCAAAAGGCCCGGAATAGCGGGCCGGCCCGCGTGAAAGATGGCGCCGGCCACCAGCCAGACCACGGTGGTGAGACCAACGGCGGCGAGGAATGCGATACAGCCGTCTTGAAGCAGCATCATGGTAAATCACCTCATGACAGCCTATGCAGGGGGGATGGGGGGTGTGCCGCTTTGCGGCACGGGGGTTCGCGCCTCGGGCGTGGACAGGGGCTGCACGGCTTCAACGTGTGGGATGCCCTCAAGTCCGCCGGGTTCCGGCGGACTTACCGTCCGGCTCCGTGGGCGGATTCTGAAAGAATCAAATCCCCCGTTTCCCACAAGGGAACCGTCTTACCGGCCAATCCCCAATTCGGCGAGAATTTCCTCCTCCCGCCTCCGCATCTGCGCCTTCATAGGCCCCTCATCCAGATGGTCATATCCAAGAAGGTGGAGTACGGAATGCACCACCAGATACGCCAGCTCCCGGCGGGCGGAATGCCCGTACTCCTTTGCCTGTGCCGCCACATGTTCCATGGAGATCACCATATCCCCCAGGGGCACCAGCCCTGTGCCGGGGTCGGCGTCCTCCGTCTCCGGCAGCTCTCCGGGGGAGAGGTCAAAGGCGGGGAAACTCAGCACGTCCGTGGAGTTGTCCACCTGCCGCGTCTCCCGGTTCAGGCGGTGAATCTCCGCGTCACCTGTGACAAGCACGTCCACTTCACAGGGGAAGTCCACCCCCTCCGCCGCCAGGGCGGTGCGGATGACCTTGCGGATCAGAGCCTTCTGGCTGCCGTTTACACCGGGGATGTTGGCGGTGACGGGAATATAGTGCCGCTTTACCATGGTTCTCTCTCCTCTCAAAGCCCTGCTTCGATCCAGCCGGGCAGGTTGTCCCGGCTCCGGAATTCCCCGCCTTTGCGGCCGGGGCGGCTTCCGAGACCTCGCTCAGGTCCTTCTCCCGGTTGGCGGGCGACTTCATCAGGTAGACCGCTCATTTCCGTTTTCCCATGTCTTTGCTTTTGCGGTTCTCATAGTCCTCATAGGCTTGGACAATCCGCTGGACCATGACGTGGCGCACCACGTCGGCGTTGGTCAGCTGGCAGATGCCGATGCCCTCCACGTTTTTGAGGACCCGCATGGCCTCCTTCAGGCCGGAGGTTTTGCCGTCGGGCAGGTCGATCTGGGTGGCGTCGCCGGTGATGACGATCTTGGAGCCAAAGCCCAGCCGGGTCAGAAACATCTTCATCTGTTCCCGGCTGGTGTTCTGGGCTTCGTCCAGAATGATAAAGCTGTCGTCCAGGGTCCGGCCTCGCATATAGGCCAGGGGGGCCACCTCAATGTTGCCCCGCTCCAGATACTTTTGATACGTCTCCGCTCCCAGCATATCGAAGAGGGCGTCGTACAGGGGCCGCAGGTAGGGGTCCACCTTGGACTGAAGGTCCCCGGGCAGGAACCCCAGCCGCTCCCCGGCCTCCACGGCGGGCCGGGTGAGAATGATGCGGTTCACCTGCTTGTCCCGAAAGGCCTGGACGGCGGCGGCCACGGCAAGGTAGGTCTTGCCGGTGCCCGCCGGGCCCACGCCGATGGTGACGGTGTTCTTGAGTACGGACTGGATATATTCCTTCTGTCCGATGGTCTTGGGCTTGATGGGCCTGCCTTTGGCGGAGATGCACAGCACGTCGCCGGTGAGCTCCGCGATCTGGCTCTCCTTTCCCGCCCGCACCAGGTTGATGACATAGCGCACATTCTGCTCCCCGATGGCCTCTCCCCGGCTGGAGAGGGTCAGCAGGGCCTGGATAGCCTTGCAGGCAGGCATGGTGTTCTCCGCATCGCCGTTGACCCGCAGCTCTCCGTCCCGGTTGGTCACCGTGACGGAGAACTCCTGCTCCAAAAGGCGGATGTTTTCATCAAAAGAGCCGAAGATGTTCACGGCCTGTTCCAGCCGCTCGATGCTGATTCTCTGTTCCAAAAGGCTTCACTCCTGTATTTACGGGCTCTCGCCCGGTTCTTCCGTGTAGATTGGCACCCGCACTCCGATCTCCTCCACGCACTCCGCCGATAAGGTCACCAGCAGTACGCCGTCTTTTTGGCGGGAGGAGCACAGGGTGGAGCTGACCGTGCCGTAGGGCTCCACCAGGGAGGCGAGGTACGCCGTCAGAATATTCTCCCCGGCCTGTTCTGCCTCCGCCGGGGCCCGGACAGTGGGAACGGCTTCATAAAAACGGCAGGTCTCCACCACCAGTGTGGCCGGCAGACGCAGTCCAAAGAGGGACAGGGGATGTCTGTTTGTTATTTTATCATATTTCTCCCCCTGGATGCTACTGTTTGAGAAGAATTTTATGCGGTGTGTGCCGAATGCCAGGGAGACAAGGGCTTTCTCCTCCCCGGTGTACTGCTTTTCCAGCACCTCCAGGGGCATGGGGGCAGTCAGTGTGTACCATGTCCTGGCAGTGACACTGCCCATCCCCGCCAGTACCCGGGCGCCTACGGTATCCGTATCCTCCACGCCGGAGATCAGCAGCTCGTCTTTTTCTACGGCGGACCCTGGCTGGACGTTGGCCACACCCTCCACAGCCCGGACCTTCAGCACCAGCCCCGCCCGCCGGGCGATCATGTTGGAGGGGGTCTGCCGGTCCAGCCGCTCCGGGGCCGGAATCCGCTCCCGCACCTGGACGTGGGCCCGGCAGCCGGAGACGTTGACGGTAATCCAACTCAGCTCCGGGATGTCCAGCAGCACGTGGTTGCGGATGCGCTCTCCGTTCAAAGACAGGCCGAAGGACCCCAGGTGGACGTCGTTTTTCTCCAGCGCCCGCAGGATCTCCTCCGTGGGCACGGTCTCGTTGCCCTCCACCACGAAGTCCCAGACGAAGAAAGAGCCCAGGAACAGGCCTGTGGCACAGAGCAGCAGTCCGATCAGCAGGGCCTGCCTGCGGCGGAAGCGGAAAAAAAAGTAGGGTGCGCCCTCCCGACCCACCACGGTGAGCGCGCAGTCCAGATTTTTTGCCGCCTGGCGCAAGGTGTGCCAGTCCCGGCGTCCAAGGCGGCAGGTGAAGGCGGTGGGGGACTCCCACACCACGTCCCAGAAGGCCAGCTCCCGGGCGCCGCACAGATTTAAGATCCGCTCCGGAAAAGCGCTCTCCGCCCGGATGCGGACCTGGCCCCGGAGGCGGTTGATGATTCCCGTCAGCATGGCCTTACCTCACCCATTCCACAGACTGGATGTGTCCGCCGACTCGCAGCTCACCCGCTGTCATGGCAAGAAGCGTAAGGCGTTCTCCCTTTATGCGCAGAACGCCTCCGGCGGTGTTGGCGTCGATCTGCTGGTCCGTGTACGTGAGAATGCCGGTGTGGTGCTCCAGATACAGCTGGCGGCTGCCCACCATCTCCAGCCTCGGCAGACCTGCCACCACATCCGCCGGCAGGTCAAAGAGCTCCGCCACGGAGGTCAAAACGCCGCCCTCCCGGTCTTTTCGATTTCGATCCATTTGCAGTTCACCCCTTGTCTGACCCTATGCGGGACATGGTGAAAACTTGCCTGAAAAGGGAGGGGGCCTGTTCAGAAATTCGGATGGCGGACAGGGAGATTTGGGACATAAGCTGTCCCCCTCCGGCATAGGGTAGGGCGGTGATGTGTATGAAAACGCGGTGGCGGGGATTGGCCTGCCTGGGACTGTGCGCTGTGCTGGCATGGTTTTTGGCGGAAGCCGGGGAGATTCGCCGGGCGGCGGCGGAGGCTTTGGCCCTGTGCGGCCGGTCCGTGGTGCCGGCGCTGTTTCCCTTTTTAGTGCTGTCCATTCTGCTGGTGTCTCTGGGGTTTGGGGAGCTGGTTTCGCCCCATCTGGCGGGGCTGATGACGCCGTTGTTCCGTTTGCCGGGATGCGCCAGCT
This sequence comes from uncultured Oscillibacter sp., assembly GCF_910587525.1. GTDB lineage: Bacteria > Bacillota > Clostridia > Oscillospirales > Oscillospiraceae > Oscillibacter. The sequence continues at coordinate 26,011 of NZ_CAJULS010000011.1, forward strand.
CGGCGCTGCTGTTGGGGCTGGCGGGAGGGTATCCCATCGGCGCCCAGACGGCGGCCCGGCTCTATCAGAAGGGGGAATTGACCCGGGGAGAGGCGGAGCGGCTGCTGGCCTTCTGCAACAACTCCAATCCTGTGTTTCTCATCAGTGTGCTGGGGGCCGGGGTCTTTGGCAGCGTTCGGACTGGGGTATGGCTGTGGCTGATCCATATCCTCTCGGCCCTGCTGACGGGGCTGGTCTTCCGACGGAGCGGCGAGAGCGCTTCTCCGCAATATGTGGTAAGGGAAAATACTTTTCAAAATCGGTCCTTTTTCGCCGCCCTGGTGGAGGCGGTGCAGGGGGGATTGACAGGGATGCTGTCCGTCTGTGCCTTTGTGATCTTCTTCTATGTGCTGGCCGCGCCTCTGGCCGCCTTGGGCGGGCGCCTGGGGCCGCTGCTGGTGGGATTGACGGAGCTCTTCTCCCTGACGCCTCTGCTGGCGGCGGACGGCTTCAGCTTCGTGCTGGCGGCGGGGTGCGCAGGATGGGGCGGGCTGTCCGTGCTGTGCCAGACGGCGGCGGTACTGGAGGGCAGCGGCCTGCGCCTGCGGAGCTGCCTTTTGGGCAAGGTTCTCCAGGGGCTGTTGTCCGCCGCTCTGGCGCTGGCTCTGCGGGGCTGGGTATTGGGGTGACAGAATACCCTCTGCTGTCGGAAAATTCGACAACGGAGGGTATTTTTCGGCTGTTTTGTACAGAGCGGAATCAAACTCCCATGGCTTTCACGGCCTTCACAATCCGGCTGGTGCCCAGCCGGGAGGCGCCCAGAGCGATGAAGTCCTCCGCGTCCTGGAGACCGGCGATGCCGCCGGCGGCTTTGATCTTCACATGGGGGCCGACGTGCGCCGCGAACAGGGCCACGTCCTCCCGGACGGCGCCGCCTCCGGCAAAGCCGGTAGAGGTCTTGATATAGTCCGCGCCGGAATCCGTGACGATCTCGCACAGCTTGATTTTTTCATCATCCGTCAGCAGACAGCATTCGATGATGACTTTCAGGAGCTTTCCGCCGCAGGCGGCCTTCACCGCCCGGATCTCCGAGAGGAGGTCCTCCCACCGCCGGTCCTTTACCCAGCCGAGATTGACGACCATATCCACCTCGTCCGCGCCGTTTTCCACGGCGTCTTTTGCCATGAAGCATTTGGCGGCGGTGGTGTCGTAGCCGTTGGGAAAGCCGATGACGGTGCAGATGGGGAGCTTCCCGGACACGTAGTCCGCCGCACGGCGCACATAGGAGGCGGGGATGCACACGCTGGCGCAGCCATATTTGATTCCGTCGTCGCAGACGGTTTGGATCTCCTCCCACGTGGCTGTCTGGGCCAGCAGGGTGTGGTCGCATCTGCTCAAGATATCTTTCAGTTCCATTTCAGGCCTCTCCTTTATTCTATGGTATAGTAGCGGTACTTCCCCCGTTCCATCCGGCGGACGGCCCGCCCCCGGACCTCCAGATAGTCCAGGTGGGCCAGGGCCTCCCCCACGGCGAAGAACTTCTGTTCCAGGGGGAAGTCCTCCCAGCTGCGGCTGCGGATTCTCCAGCGCATACGCCCGGCGATCTCATAGCCCGTCAGCCCTGGTTCCTCCCGGATGGTCTGCCAGGCGTCCTCAATCCGGCGCAGATGGTGGGCGGTCAGCTCATCCACCCGGTCCCGGAGGACGCCGGTCTCCCGCCGGTGAGCGGGGAGCAGGAGGTTCACCGGCAGGTCCCGTACGGCTTGCAGGCTCTCCAGATAGCTGCCCAGGGCATCCGGCATGCTCTCCCAGCGGCAGATATTGGGGGAGATGTGAAAGAGGATGTGGTCCCCGGTGAAGAGCCATCCGGCCTCCGGCTCGTAGAGGCACATATGGCCCGGCGTGTGTCCCGGGGTCAGGAGGCACCGGAGGCGGCGCCGGCCATAGGACAAAACATCTCCGTCCCTCAGAGGCGTGTACTGTCCCCACGCCCTTGGGGCGGCCGTCTGGGCGGGATTGGCGCCGAAGAGGCGGTCTGCCTCCACTTGGGAAAAGCCGTCCAGCACGTACCGGGCGTAGAGGCCCCGCCAGTGGGCACCGTCCATGTAGTCGCCGACGCCTCTGCCGTCGGTCTCCCCTATGAGGATATGGCATCCGGGCCGGATCAGGTCCGGCGCCAGCCCTGCGTGGTCACTGTGGAGATGGGTGACGAAGATATCCGTCCGGTCCCGGTCCGCACCGGCTTCCGCCAACTGCTGCTCACAGGCGGCGCGGCAGGTCTCCCAGCGAAAGCCAGTGTCGATCAGAAGGTTCCGCTCTCCCATGATCAGATAACTGTTCAGTGTTTTCAGGGGATTGCCCTCCAGGGGAATCTCCAGACGCCAAAGGTCTTTTGCCAGCTGCTCCGCCATACGTGCCTCCGTTCATCCTGTTTGGTGACGAGTATAGCAAGTTTTTGCCCGGATGTCCAGAATATTCCGGGGGAGCAGAGATTTCCGAGGGCGCCCTTTTGTTTTTTCTTGCGCCGGGGGCCAGTTGGTGCTACAATAGAATGTGTTGACGCGGGGGCCGGGTCAACATATATCGCTTTCACAACGGATATACCCTGAATTCGGAGGAATACCATGAAAAAAAGGATTTTTTCCCTGCTCTGTGCCCTGGTCTTGCTGACGGGCGCTCTGCCTGCAGCTTCTGCTCTCCAGGGGGAAGCTGCCCGGGCTGCGGACTCCCTGGCCACCCTGGGCCTGATTGAGACTGTCTCCAATGAGAAGGACCTGAACCTCCCCGCCACGCGGGCCCAGGCGGTGGTGCTGCTGGTGGCCCTGGCCGGGGCGCACCAGGAGGCGAAAAACGACAACTGGATCTCCGGCTTTACCGATGTCCCTGCCTGGGCCCATGCGGAGATCACATACGCCGCGCATCGGGGCTGGGCCTCCGGGGCGGCGCTGACGGAGTTCAAACCCGACAGCACTGTCACCGCCAACGCCTGGTTTGCATTTTTGCTGCGAATGTTGGGATACAGCGACAAGAGCGGAGACTTTGCGGTTGGCGGCGCGGCGCTTTTTGCCCAGCAGATCGGCCTGACGTCCCGGACGTACAGCGGCGGATTGACCCGGGGCCAGCTGTATCAGTCCGCCATGGACGCTCTGCTCTTCCCCTATAAGGACGGCAGTGCCACGGTGATCGGCCGTCTGGTGGAGAAGACCCCCTCCATCCGGACCGCGGCCAATGCGCTGGGCCTGTTGGAGACGGCCCTGACGGTCCGTCAGGCGGCGGACCGGCTCACCGCCGCTGTGTTCCGCCTGGACCTCTATGAGAAGCAGAAGTACGTGGACAAGGGAACCCCCACCTCTACCGCCAGCGGCTTTTTTATCTCCGCCGACGGCCTGGCCGTCACCAATTACCACTCCATTGAGGATGGCATTTACGGCACCGCCACCCTCTCCACCGGGGAGACCTTTCCAATCGACCGGGTTGTTTACTACGACCCGGAGATCGACATCGCCGTGGTGAAGATCTCCCAGACCACCACCGGGGGCAAGACCACCTCCGCCTTCAAGTATCTGGAGATGGCGGGCACCGGCGACGTCCGGCCCGGCGACAAGGTGTACGCCTTGGGCAACCCCTTAGGCGGCGGCCTGGCTGTCAGCGAGGGTGTGGTCAGCGCCACGGAGCGGGAGGTGCCCGGTTATGCCTGGCCCTGCGTCATGAATACGGCGGATATCTCCAAGGGCAGCAGCGGCGGCGCTTTGATGAATGTCTACGGACAGGCGATCGCTGTCACCACCGGCGCCTACGCCCAGGGCAACAGCATGTATCTGGGCGTCCCCGTGGACCCGGTAATGGAGGCAGATCTGACCGGCAGGGGCTGGACCCTGGCGGAGGTAGCCAAAATTGAGCAGGCCAAGGTCGAACAGGTCAGAGCGGAAAAAGACAGGTGACCCAGTGAACAAAGAGGGAGCGCCGTAGGCGCTCCCTCTTAGACTGTCAGGAAATGGTGGAGATGTATTCAATGGTAAGGAAGGGTATGTGCGGGGAACCCAAGAAGGGTTCCCCGCGCCATTGAAATCAGGGATTTTCAGAACCATAAAAAGTTTTGAAACTCCCTCTTTCTGCGTTTTATACAGCTGGCCCGCCGTGGGCCAGAATAAAGGCCTCCAGCTCTGCCGGGGTCTGAACCACCGCCACAGCGCCGGCCTCTGCCAGCTCTCCCAGGGGCGCGTAGCCGAAAAACTCCACACCTGCGCAGTCCATGCCGCAGGCCCGGGCGCCCTCCACGTCGTACTTCCGGTCACCTACCATCAGGGCGCGGCGGGGATCTGTGAGACCCAGGCGGCTCATGGCCTCCCGGATGACGTCTGCCTTGCTCTGGTCCCGGTTGTCGGAGCTGCCGGCAATCACCGCCAGATGGGGCGCGAAGCCAAACCGCTCACAGATGGAGATGCACTGGGACTCCGCTTTGGAGGAGGCCAGCGCCAGTGTGAATCCCCGGGCGCTCAGCCGGCCCATCATCTCCGCAATGCCCGGGGCCGGGCGGTTTTTGAATTGGCCTACGGGGACATATTGCTCCCGGAAGAGCCGGAGGGCCTCCTGAGCTCCTTCCTGGCTGAGGCCGCAGTACTGCATGAAAGAGTCTTGAAGCGGCGGGCCGATGAACTTCAGCAAGTCCGGAGCCTCCGGCACAGGGCAGCCCATGGCCGCTATGGCATACCGCACGCACTCCAGCACGCCCTCCTGGGAGTCGGTCAGGGTGCCGTCCAGGTCGAAAAAAATGTATTGATACATGTTCTTACCCTCCTGCCGGAAAGTGTATCACGGCTGCCGGCCTTTTGCAAGGGCACAGGGAATTTTCCGGCAGATTGAACAATTTCCCGGCTGAAGTGACCGCTATGCGTACACGATTACCATGCCGGTGATGATCCCCAATACCGCTGCCAGGGCGGGGGCCTTGCTCCGCCACATCAGGGCGGACTCCGGAAGCAGTTCCCCGAACACCACGTACAGCATGGCCCCGGAGGCGAAGCTCAGGGCCAGGGTCAGGCTCGTGGGGCCCAGGGTCCCCAGGCAGAAGCCCAGCAGGGCCCCCAGCACAGTGGGCGCGCCGGTGAGGGCTGCGGCCCCGGCGGCTCTAGCCCGTCCCATGCCGCCGGAGATCAGCGGGACGGCTACCGCCATGCCCTCCGGGATGTTGTGCAGGCCAATGACTACCGCCATCATGATCCCGCTTCGGGCCGTGGCGGGATGGACCGCTCCCCGGGCAAAAGAGGTCCCGATGACCATGCCCTCCGGCACGTTGTGCAGGGCGATGGCCGCCGCCATCACCAGTCCCGCCAGGAACAGCCCATGCCCGGTTCCGCTTCGCCGCCCGATCCAGGCGTTGAGTGAACTGGTGACGGCGCAGCCCAGCAGAATGCCCGGCACCGCCAGAAACAGCTGCCCGCCCTCCGGAGACACGGCGTCCGCCAGCAGGTCAAAGCACACCACCGCCGTCATCACCCCGGCGGCAAAGCTCAAAAGCAGGCTCACTGCCCGGCTGGAGTCCCGCCGGAACAGACAGGCGGTCAGTCCGCCCAGTCCCGTGCCGCCGACGCCCGCCGCCGCTGTGATCACCAGCACCTCTCCTAAAAGCTCCACCGCGTTCACCGCCCCTCAACGTCTCAACAAAACTCTATTTTTTCCCGGAGCCGTCTAGAACTATTCCTGCGGGCATAGCCTGAAAGAGAGGTGATGTTCCATGACGATCCATGTTGTCCGGTCCGGGGAGACCCTGGACTCCATAGCCGCCCTCTACGGGGTGGACCCCGCCCTGCTGGGCTCCGCCAACGACGTTCCCGCCGGTGGGGCCCTGGCGGTGGGGCAGACCCTGGTGGTCCGCTTTCCCCGGCAGATCCACGCCGTCCGGTCCGGGGAGACCCTTAGCTCCATTGCCGCGGCCTACGGAACGGACACCCGCGCCCTCTGGCAGAACAACTGGGTTCTGGGCGGCGGAGACGCGCTGCAGGAGGGGCAGCTTTTGGTGATCTCCTATTTTGATGAGAAAATCGGCGCGGCCGCCTTCAACGGCTATGCCTATCCCTTCATCAATCCCCGGCTGCTGGAGGCGCAGCTGCCCTATCTCACATATATGGCTCCCTTTACATACGGCATTGACGCCAAAGGAGGATTACTGTCCCTGGACGACGGCGCCATGATTTCCGCCACCCGGTCCCACGGCACCCGCCCGGTGATGCACCTGTCCACCCTCACGGAGTCCGGTGGCTTCGACACGGGGCGGGGCGCCATGGTGCTGACGGACTATGCCATGCAGAACCGCCTGATAGACGAAATATTCTGGGTAATCGGAGAAAAGGATTATGTGGGGTTGGACGTGGACTTTGAGTACCTGCCTGGCTATCTGGCGGCGGCCTACGCAGCCTTTTTGGACCGTCTCCACCGAATGCTCCGGGCCCGGGGACTGTTCCTCTGGGCGGCTCTGGCCCCCAAGACCTCTGCCGCCCAGCGGGGGCTGTTGTACGAGGCCCATGACTACGCCGGCGTCAGCGCCGCTGTGGATGGGGTGCTGCTGATGACATACGAGTGGGGCTATACCGCCGGGCCGCCCATGGCGGTGGCTCCGCTTCCCAATGTCCGGGCGGTGCTGGACTACGCCGTCACGGAGATTCCCGCCGGGAAGATCTTTTTGGGGATTCCCAATTACGGCTACGACTGGCCTCTGCCCTTTGTCCGGGGGACTACACGGGCCCAGTCCATCTCCAATCAGCGGGCTATTGAGCTGGCGCTGGAACATGACATTGCCATCCAGTTTGACGAGACCGCCCAGTCCCCCTTCTTCCACTACACTGACGCCGGGGGCACGGTCCACGAGGTCTGGTTTGAGGACGCCCGAAGCATGGATGCCAAGCTGCGGCTCATTGCGGAGTATGGCTTCCAGGGCGGTGGGGTATGGAACCTGATGCGGCCCTTTTCTCAGATCTGGCAGGTGATGGCAGCGCTGTACGATATCTGGTAAGACGGGACCGGGCAGCTGTCATTTTGACAGCTGCCCGGTCCCGTTCAGACCTCTTTCCACCGCTTCAGTGTAGGGAACCAGCTCCGCATCATCTTCTCCGCCTCTTCCTGCGTGCCCATGGGGTGACCGTTCTCCGCGTTGAACTTCAGATTGAAGGCTATGATGTCGTCCATCGTGGCGTCAGGGGCGGTGAAGCCCCCATTCTGGTAGCAGTAGCGGCAGTAGTCGGCGCTGGGGGTGCCGTCCGTCTCGGTGCCCGTGTCCTGAAGCCTGTCCAAGGGCATACCGCAGCACTGACAAAATTTTCGTTCTTCCATTGAGAAAACCTCCTTATGTTGGAAGGGGTCTGTTCCCCTGTCTCTGGCATAAGGATACGCCATAAAACCTGACAGGGTCTGTCAGGTTTCATAGACCGCCGAAAGTTTTTTGATCTCTTCGGTGAGGAGCTCCCGCCAATAGGCCGGCGACAGTACCTCCAGCTGACTGCCAAAGGACAGGAGAAAGGACAGCAGCCACTGGTCCTCCGGGAAATTGCACTCCACCAGCAGGCGGCCGTCCGGCAGGGGGATGATTTGCCCCGGATGGAAGTAGTCCCGTACCCGCCAGGCGGCAGAGGAGGTGAAGCGCAGCCGCAGGTCCACGCCCCGGTAGTCCGGGGACGGCGGGGCCTCCAGGCGCTCCGGGGGACGGCGGGACGGACAGGTTCCCTCCTCCGGCGAAAGGTCCTCCATCCGCATCAGACGGAAAATCCGCCAGTCCTGCCGCTTTTGGCAAAAGGCCGAGAGATACCAGCACCCGCCCTTGAACACCAGCCGGGCGGGCTCCACGGTGCGGCGGCTCTGCTCCCCGGCGGAGCTGTAATAGGTGAAGGACAAGGGCCTGCGGGCCAGGATGGCCCCCTTCACCAGGGCGAAGTTCTCCCGTTCCGCCGCCCCGCTGCCCCAGTCGGTGAAGTCCACCTCCAGCCAGTCGC
>NZ_CAJULS010000012.1 GCF_910587525.1 uncultured Oscillibacter sp.
GCCGTCCGGCATGAAAAAACGGGCGGCTTTTTTGCGTGGATAGACGGAAAGGAGGAACTTCCCGCCGCTGGCGGCGATAAGCCGAAAACGCCCCGGCGTGGCCGCCCACCCAAAGAAGAAAAAGCGGGGCCCACTGGCAAGGAGGAAAGCCTTGATTCGTGGGCCGCGGCCCTTGAAGCCCAAAAACCGCCCCGGAAGCGCGGAGGACAGCCGGGGAACAAGAATGCCGCCGGAGCGGGGCCGCCTACGGGAAACCGGAACGCCGAAACACACGGCGCATATTCGGCGGTTCGCATGGAGGACTTGACCCCGGAACAGCGGGCCTACATTGAGAAGATCACGCTGGACACGAAAACGAATATGCTTGCCGAATTACAGTTGCTTATAGCAAAAGAATTCGATTTGCAAAACAAAATTGCTAAATTGGAGAACGCACAGGCCGGAAGTCTTTTCGTTGATCGAGTTGTTGAAGTGCAGACCCCAAAAGGGCAGGAACGATTAAATCAACAGCTTGAAAAGCTGGCAAGCCTGCAAGCGGAGGAAGAAGCCTTGCGCTGGGATGTGGACGTTCAGCAGGGGAAGCCGCCAACAAAGCAACAGCAAAAGCGCCTTGAAAGTCTGCAACGGGAGATTGCGGCCTTGCAGGACACCACGGGAGACCGGGCGCGGGAGTTGGAACAGGACGCATATAACACGGCAACACGGACAGTCATTCAATGGAAATATTTACTGATACGGGTCCCGGCGGGGCGGGACCCGCTGGGACCTGACGGTTTTCACCAAAATGTAACCGATCTGATACGAAAATGTTGCAGGTTGTTCATAGTTTGTTCATGATTTTAGGGGTGGTTTCAGTTACTTTATAGGAAGGTATATTATGTAACCTGCAGGCACTCGCAATCCGACATTTTATGGAGGGATTCTTTTATGAACGGATTATGGAAAAAACGCGTACTGGCGTTCCTTTTGACGCTGGTGATGATCGTCAGTTTGATGCCTATGGCACTGGCAGAAAATGAAGGCGACACCGGGGGGGACTCTGGAACCGGGGGAGACTCTGGAACTGTTGAAACGCCCCCTCCTACTACGGATCCTGTAACTCCTCCCCCGGTTACCCCAGACCCGGCTCCTGTGGAGCATCAACATAGTTATGTCTATGATGAGAAGCTTTCTACAACTGACACCACTCATACTCTGGGCTGTACAAATAATGAGGGTTTCTGCGATGCATCCACAAAACCTGAAGAGCACCAGTGGAGCACCCCTGTTACGGACAATAAAGATGGACTGACTCATACAAAAACATGTGCTGTTTGCGGCCGCAAAGTATCAGAAAATCATAAAATTCAGGTAACAGCTGAAGAAGCGCAGCATATTATGACCTGTCAGGATTCATGCGGCTACGTCACTTCATCAAAGCATGCGCCTGCCGCAAATGCGATCGGCGAGCGTGCAGCGTCTTGTCTTTTGCAGGGCATGACTACATACACCTGCGCAGCTTGCAAAAAAGAATATTCTATCAACGAACAGTTGACATCTCATATCGACAGAGACAATAACAACGTCTGTGACCGTTGCGGGCTGCCCGTTGTTACAGGGAATACCGTTACCTTCAACACCAACGGCGGCGTTCCGGCGACCTTCACAAGAAATGTGGCCGCGAATGCGCCTCTCTCCAGTACAGGCAACATCAGCGATCCCACTAAAAGCGGCTGCACGTTTAAGGGCTGGCAGAGGGATTCCTCCGGTTCACTCTTTACGGGCCAGTCCACGCTGCTGGATTCCAATACGCTCAAGAGTCAGACTTTTACCGCCCCAACGACCTTTTACGCCATTTGGCAGGTGGAGGCCACCGGCCTGTCCGGCAGCATCAGCGCCACCTCCAACATCGGCGCCACCCTTTGGAACCATATTAGTGGTAAATGCACTTCCTATCTCGGCAAAAGTCCTGCCTCGGTGACGTTTGAATCTCCCCTGCCCAGCAGCTCCAATGGAGTTCTTTACCTGAGTGGGACCACCGCGGCACAGTCCGGCACGCCCTATTTTGAAACGTCTTTCAGAAATATGACCTTCCAGCCCGGAACCTCCGGCACTTCCTACCGGTTGTATTACACCGCAAAGGACAGCACCGGCTATAACACGGTAAAGGGCTACGTGGACATCAGCGGTCAGGCCACCGCGAGCACCATCACTGTCTCCGTGGCTCCCAACAAGACCGCCTATTTTGACAGTGACGTCTTCCAGAAAGCCTACCGCGCAGCGGGTTTTACTGACACCCTTTCCTATGTGACCTTCCCCAATGTCTCCGGCAACTACTCCAATTTCAGCGGCAGGGTGTACAACGGTTCCACAGAGCTGTCTGCCAGCAACTGGTCCACCGGGACTTACACTTACAGCAGCGGCATCAACGCCCTCTCCCTTCGGGCCCCCAGCGGCGCCAAGAGCGACTCCTTTTCCACCACGTACCGGGCCTATTCCAGAAGCGGCGCCTATGCCCAGGGCACCCTGGAGCTGAAAGTCACCGGCACCACCGGCAAGGGCGATGTGACCTACAGCGTGGACCCCGGCAAGGAGATCGACTTCGACTCCCGGGACTTCAACAAGGCTTTCCAGGACAGGTACGGCAGCTCCAGCCGGACCATTGCCTATGTGGAGTTCATCGCTCCCACCAGCTATACCAGCTTCCGGGGCACGGTGTACGTGGGCAGTTCCGCCTTCGACCGCAGTGATCTGAACCGTTCCTATTTTTATTATGACAGCAGGGATGCCGGACGGAATGACTACACTCTGGACCGCATGTCCTTCCGGGCCGACAGCAATGCCAAAAACGGCGACAGCATCACGATTCCCTTCCGGGCCTATTACAGCACCGGCTCCAGCAGCTATGTGGAGTGCAATCTGGTCATCACCATCGGCAAGGGCACCAGCGCCACAGGCGACATCAATTACGACGTGGCCCCCGGCAAAACCGTGACCTTCAATCAGCGGGACTTCCGGGACTTCTACGAGGACAACACTTCCTCCGGCACGTTGGACTATGTGGAGTTTGACCAGCCCAGCTCCAGCACCTTTAACAACGGCACGCTGTACCATAACTACGGTACCAACTCTTCAAAGTCCTTCAACCGCACCACCATCGATGATTTCAAGTTCTATTACAGCCCCGGCAGCAAGGACTATGGCGTCGGCAATCTCACCTTTGTGGCCACCAGCAGCTTCAAGACCACGGTGACCCTGGACTTCACCGCCTACGGCACCAACGGCCGCTCCGTCAGCGGCACCGTGTCCATCGCCTCCACAGAGAGCGATGAAGACGGCGACATCACCTACACCGTGACCCCCGGCAAATCCGTGGACCTCCGGCGCACCGACTTCAACACCTACTTCCGCAAGAAGTACAACAGCACCGTCAGCTACGTGGTCTTTGCCCGGCCCAGCAGCACCAGTATTTTCAACAACGGCACGCTGTACTGCGACTACGGCACCAACAGCCAGACCTCCTTCAGCCGCAGCGACCTCAGCGGCACCAAGTTCTATTACAACAAGAAAGACGTGGGCCGCAACGACTACTATCTGGACGAGCTGACCTTCGTGGCAGGCACCAATTTTAAGGACTCTATCACCCTTGACTTCACCGCCTACGGCGAGCGGGACGACGAGTATGTGGAGGGCTCCCTGGTCATCAAGGCCGACGGCACCGCCGCCATCACCTCCAACTACACCGGCGGCATCCGCTATGCCACCACCACCGGCACCAATGTCCAGATCAACGCCAACGATATCGCCCGGTATTTCCGCAAGTCCTATCCCACTTACAATCTCCAGTATGTGACCCTGGGCGGCGTCCCCGCCGCCGGCAGCCTGTACTATAACTACTACAACGCCAGCAGCTACGGCACTACCAGCCGCACCCAGATCACCTCTGCCAACTATGCCGGTCAGAGCTTCTACCTCAGCCCCAGCTCTACCAGCCAGTACGCTCTGACGGAGCTGACCTACGTGCCCAGCGGCACCAGCTACTGCGCCAGCATTCCTTTCACCGCCTACGGCACCAGCGGCATCAGCGTCACCGGCAGCATTCTCATCAGCGTCAGCCGCGCCCCGGTGTCTGAGGTCTATGGCGTCACGCCCCGAAACACCGCGGTGAGCTTCCCCGCCAGCGCCATTTACAGCGCAGTGCTCAGCGCCACCGGCTCCGCCCTCAGCGGCATCCAGCTGCTGGAGCTGCCCGCTGCCACCACCGGCGCCGTGTATATCGGCACCGGCACGGACCGGGCGGATACCCGCACTATGTACACCTACGCCGCCGGCGCCAATCAGATGAGCCTGCTGCGCTTTGTGCCCACCGCCAGCTATACCGGCTCTGTGGAGATCCCCTATGTGGCCTTGGACGCCAACGGCAATGCCCTGGCTACCGGCTTCTTCTCCCTGGGCGTACTGAACAACCGCAAGACCCTCAAGGATGTGGACAGCTCCACCTGGTGCTACAAGTACGTCATGGAGCTCACCGACCAGAACGTCATCTCCGGCTACTCCGACGGCAGCTTTAAGCCCAACAGCACCGTCACCTACGGCGCAGCGCTGAAGCTTATCATGCTGGCCGCGGGCTATCCTGAGCAGGCCCCCACCGGCAAGAACGTGTTCAGTGGCTATCTGACCCGTGCCCAGGCCGACGGCATTGTCACCCGCAGCAATGTGAACCTGTCCGCGCCCATCACCCGCCTGCAGGTGGCCCAGCTGGCCGCCGGCGCCCTGAAGCTGAGCACCAGCAACCTCTCCAGCGTGAGGCCCTTTACGGACACCTCTGATGTGTACGTCCAGGCGCTGAACGCCGCCGGCATCGTGGAGGGCTATTTCTCCAACGGTACCAGCACCTTCAGGCCCAGCGCCACCCTGACCCGCGGTCAGATGTCCGCCATTGTGTGGCGTATGAACGAATACCGCAAATAAACAATGCAAAAAGAGAGGGACGGCAAAGCCGTCCCTCTCTTTTTTATTTCCTCCGGCGGCGCTCCTCCAGCAGCCACCGTCTTGCCTCCAGGGCCCAGGCGCAGCTGGAGTCCGCCTGGAGCACATACCCCACCCGGCCCAGAAGACGGTCCAGATACGCCTCCGGGCTCACGACGCTGCCAGTCCACCGCAGGTGGTCCTCCACACCGAACCGGCGGCAGCAGTACACCGCCTGACGGACAGCCCGCCGTTCCTCCCGGGGAACGCTTACCCTTTTGTTCACCACCAAACCTGTCACCGTCTGCCGCCGTCCGGCGGAACGGAGGCGGGTTTTCCTGCCGTTGAGGAAAAAACCCAGGGCCCGCAGCTCCGCCTCTGCCACAGCCTGGACACCGGATAAATCCTCGCCGGAAAAGGTCAGATCGTCGCAGTAGCGGGTGTAGACAATGTCCCGCTTTCGGCACCAGCCGCCAACCCGTAGGTCAAAGTCCCGCAGGAGGATATTCACGATGGCGGGGGACGTGGGCGCGCCCTGGGGCAGAGCGTCCCGGTAGTAGCACAGCATGGTCAGCAGCACCCGCAAGGGCTCGGAGAAGATCTCCGGCGGAAAGACGGCGTCCTTCACGGCGGAGTAGCGGACGCTGTCGAAAAAATGGCGGATGTCCAGCCGCAGGACCTGGGACTGTCCCACGTGGCGGGCGGCGTTGCGGACGGCTCCGCCGCCGCAGCGGTAAGCCGTGGCATAGGGGGATAGGGGCATGTAGACCAGCAGATTGTTCAAAATAGCCCGCTGGACCCGTTTCAGCGCCTCATCCGGCACGGTGAGGCGGCGGAATCCTCCGCCCGCCTTGGGGATCTCCACCGAGCGGTAGTGGGCGGGCAGGCTGTTGCTGAGGGCGTAGAGGGTTTGGAGGTCCACGCCCAGGTCTCTGGCCAGGGAGGCGGCCTCCCGGTATACAATCATATGAGGAAGCCCCCTCTCCGGCGCTTCGGAACAAAACCATCTGCATGGCGGGCCGCGGAGCGGTATCGAGTGCACGGGGAAGCCGTGCGGAAATACCGCGGAGCGGCGCGGCTGAGCGGAGCGAATACGATGGGGTGCGCGAAAACCGGACGGCGACACGCCGCCGGCGCCAATCGAAATCGGACGATTCCTTTTGTTCCGTGGGACTATGATACCCCTTTTCCCGAGAAAAGACAAGGCGTGCCGAAAAAATTGAAAACAGCCTGTAAGGAATCGCCCGGCAATCCGATATATCCCCTGAGAGGAGGCGGGGAAATGGAGGAGCTCTACCAGCAGTATGTTCAGATCGTATACCGCTTCCTGGTCTCCGCCTGCCGCGATCCCCGGCTGGCGGAGGACCTGACCCAGGAGACCTTCCCCCGGGCCTGGGAGTACTAGAGGAATTCCCCAAAATACTGAGAAAAGTCCAGTGGTCCGGGAAACGCACATCTGCGTTGCCGTCCTTGGCGGGCGTCAGCCCGCCCGCGCCCTCCTCCTTGCTCCGCATTCCCCGTCCCCGCTTCCCTTTTTCTCATGATTTCTGGGAACTGCTCTAATGCCTGCCAAATATTTTCCTTGACATTCCCGCTGTTTCCTGTATAATAATAGGGCTTGCATTACGCAGGTATATCCTTGCTCCCGCCAAAGAGCGGGGGCCATTTGTCCAAAAGGAGGTGCAAACATGGCAAAGGTTACTGCCAATTACGAGGTCGTGTATATCATCGACCCTGCACAGGGGGAGGAGAACATCGCCGCGATGGTGGCGAAGTTCAAGGCCCTGGCTGAGCAGCACGGCTCCGCTGTTGAAGTGGAGGAGTGGGGCGCCCGCAAACTGGCTTATCCCATCAACTACAAGAACGACGGCTATTATGTGCTGATGACGTTCACCAGCGGTCCCGAGTTCCCCAAGGAGCTGGACCGTGTCCTCGGCATTACCGAGGGCATTATGCGCTCCATGATCGTCTGCAAGGGCGAATAAGGAGGCACACATGCTCAACAGGATCGTTCTCATGGGCCGTCTGACCCGTGACCCTGAGCTGCGCCGGACCCAGAGCGGGACCGCCGTCACGTCCTTCACCATCGCCTGCGACCGGGATTTCAAAGCCCAGAGCGGCGAGAAGGAGACGGACTTCATTGATATCGTGGCCTGGCGGGGCACGGCGGAATTTGTCAGCAAGTACTTCGCCAAGGGCCGCATGGCCATTGTGGAGGGCCGGCTGCAGATCCGCGACTGGACCGACAACAACGGCGGCAAGCGCAGAAGCGCCGAGGTGGTCGCCGACAACATCTACTTTGGAGATTCCAAGCGGGACAGCGCCCCGGGAGACTACGGCGCCCCCCCCGCCTACGGAGCGCCCATCGGCCGGGGGACCCCTGCGCCCATGGAGAGCCGCTCCGACTTCGCCGAGATCGGCGAGGAGGACGGCGAGCTGCCGTTCTGATTCGGTTCCCTGTATCCCTCTGGAGCAGAGACCGCTGACTATGAAATAAGGAGGAAGCACTATGGCTTTCGATCGTGAAGCAAGACCCGCCCGCCCCATGCGGGGCAAACGCCGCAAGGTCTGCCAGTTCTGCGCTGAGAAGTGCGAGAGCATCGATTACAAGGACGCCGCCAAGCTGCGCCGGTTCACCTCCGAGCGCGCCAAGATCCTGCCCCGCAGGACCACCGGCACCTGCGCCATGCACCAGCGCCAGCTGACTGAGGCCATCAAGCGGGCCCGTCAGATCGCCCTGCTGCCCTACGTCACCGACTGAGGGCAATAACAGACAGCAGCAGCCCGCCCCAAACTGGGACGGGCTGTTTTTTTTGGTTTCTCCGGAAATCACTCCAGCTTCCGCCGGAAGTTGCCGTGGACCCGCACACCCTCCTGCATGGTGACAAAGGCGTGGGGATCGATAGTGTGGACAGTGTGGAGGAGTTCCTCGATCTCATACTTGGAAAGGCATACGCACAGCACGTGGAGGTTCGTCCCGGTGTAGGCGCCCACGCCGTTCCAGTAGGTAACGCCCCGTCCCAGCTTTTCCATGATGAACTGGGCCAGTTTGTCCTGGTCGTCCCGGGTGAAGATCAGTGCCTCCACGCTGACGTTCTGCTGGTGCATCCGGTCCAGCACCATGGCGGAGAAATAGTTGTAGATGACGGAGTAGATGGCAATCTCCGGCTGGAACAGGAACAGACAGGCGGCATACAGGAAGAAATTGAAGGTCAGGGAGAACTTGCCCACGGTAAAGCGGCTGCCCCGCTTGCTCAGGCACAGGCCCACGATGTCCAGCCCGCCGCCGCTGCCGCCGCAGGTGAGAGCGATGCCGCAGCCGATGCCGTTGAGGATGCCGCCCAGCAGGCAGGCGGTCAGATAGTCGTCAACAATGGGGACGGCAGGAGTGGGCACCATGCTGTAAAAGAGGGAGTAGCTCAAGGTGCACACCAGGGTCTTGAACACCAGCTGCTTTCCCAAGGTCTTGTAGGCGAAGAGCAGGATGGGGATGTTCAGGACGAAGTACAGGATGCCTGCAATGTCGCTGGCGCCGAAGTTCAGGCCCATATAGGTCTGCATCAAAGTGCGGAAAAGCTGGCACACGCCCATCAGGCCGCCGCTGTACAGCCCCAGGGGTACAATGAAGAGCCTGACGCCCACGGCGCAGATCAGCTCGCCAAAAACGGCGGCCACCAGCCGCAGCCAGCGGTTGTGCAGGGTGTTGTATATCATGTCGTCTCCTCCTGGGACAGCGTCGTCCCGTTTTCCGTATAATCATAGTATAACTGCTCTCTATGTCCGATTATACGGCCTTTTTTTGAAAACACAAGAGGAAAACACCCTGCGAATTGCACAGAAAATTCCCGGCATTTCAGGGGAATTCATAGCATCTGCTCATAAGGTGTACCGCAGAAAGCGGTAGAGCCTGTCCCTGGCCCGGCGGAGTGTGCGGGACACTGTGGAGCGGCTCACCCCCAGCCGCTCCGCGATCTGAGGCATGGTCATCCCCCGGTCGTAGTAAAGCGCCACCATCTCCCGCTGGCGCTGCGTCAGCTCCTGCTCCCTGGCCCGGCGCAGATTCCGGCGCAGACGGGTCATCTGCTCGCTGTTGTCCCCGGCGTTGGCCCGCAGCCACACCGTCATATCCCCGATCCACTCGCTGCTGCGGTTCTTAAATTGTGTATCGCTCATTTTTGTGGTAACTCCTCTCGTAATAGCGGCCGGTCAAAGCGGCCAGTTCCCGCATCTCCCGCCACATGGGCATCAGATCCACAATGCGCTGGCGCAGGCGGCGGGCGGCCTCATCGTCGGTCTGCGCCCGCTCCAGGTCCCGCAGCTCCACAATGCGCGCGTGGATGATCTCAGCGCTCTCCCGGTACTCCCGGGACATCTCCAGCAGTGTCATCGCGCCGTCTCCCTTCCTCTGATCTCCCGGCAGGGGGCCAGCTCCCGCCGGGCCAGATCCGGCAGACAGGCGGCGCACACGCTGCTTCCGCTGCAAAACCAGTATTCCTCACCCTCCGTGATCTCCCGCCCGCACAGGGTACACAGCAGCGCCGTCCGCCTTCTGCGGCAATTTTCATAATACAAAAGCGTCACTCCTTCAAAAATCTTCAAAATTTGGTGAAAAAAATAAAAAAGCTGTTGACAAAATCAAATCAATCTGCTATGATAGGCAATGCTGTTGGAACTGCTGGTGTAGCTCAGCTGGTAGAGCAGCTGATTTGTAATCAGCAGGTCGGGGGTTCGAATCCGTCCACCAGCTCCAAATTTCATACGGGGGAGTTCCAGAGCGGTCAAATGGGGCAGACTGTAAATCTGTTGTCACTGACTTCGGTGGTTCGAATCCACCCTCCCCCACCAAAACAAAAAGCACGCTTCGGCGTGTTTTTTGTTTTGGTGGGGGGCTTCCTTCCGGGCCGGAGGCCCGGAAGGAAGCTGCCGCCTGCGGGCGGGTTGATTTGAATCCCGCAGGGGGAACCCGGAGAGGTTCCCCCCCGCAGACACCCCCCTCCTTCGGGCCGCTTTCGGTTTGTCCGGGATCGGGACGCGCCCCAGGGGTGCGGGGTAGGAGATGGCATGCGCCCGGCGGTGAAGAGGGAGATAGAAGATTAACAAGAATCTTGTTGACAAACCTATACTACCACAAGAAACTTGTGATGTCAAGCGTGTTTTTACAAGTTTCTTGTAAAATATAATTGACGGCAACAAGAAAACGGAATATACTAATCCTATAAAAGGAAGGGGGCGTGCGGAGATGCGGTTTGGTGAACGAATGCGGGAGCGGCGGGAGGAGCTGGGCCTCTCCCGGGCTGCGCTGGCGGCGATGATGGGGATCTCCGGGTCCGCCGTGGGCAATTATGAGGGCAGCGTCAGCTTTCCCAAGGAGGAAGTCCTGCTGCGGCTGTTTGATTGTCTGGAGACAGATCCCAACACGCTGTTTCAGGACAGCTTCCGGGGCGGCTCGTTGGTGCTGAGCCGGACCGAGCGGCAGCTGCTGGAGCAGTATCGGGGGCTGTCCTCCAGGGGGCAGGAGTCGGTACGCTCCGTGGTGGGGACGCTGTGCGCATACCGGGACGAGGTGGAGAGCGGTCCGGCGGAGCCGGAGCCCCGGGTGATTCCCCTGTACCGCTCCCCCGCGGCGGCGGGCTATGCAGCGCCGGTATTTGGGGAGGATTTTGACTATGTGGAGGTGTCCGGCGACGTGCCTGCCGCGGCGGAGTTTGCCGTACGTATCCAGGGAGACTCTATGACGCCCTATATTGCAGATGGCTCTGTGGCCTATGTGAACCGGGACCCCCTGCGCCTTGGGGACGTGGGTGTCTTCTGTGTGGATGGGGACATTCTCTGCAAGCAGTACTACAAGGACCCGGCGGGAACCGTGTATCTTTTTTCCCTGAACCGGGCCCGGGCGGACGCCGACGTAGTCTTTACCGCCGGCAGCGGACGGACTCTGGTCTGTTTTGGGCGGGTTATCCTCCACGCGCCGCCTCTGCCGGGGCGGGCGTGAGGCACATGAATACGGAAACGAGCCTGCGGAGTTTTCCGCAGGCTCGTCTGTTCATTTCCGCACCAGCCTAATGATTCAGCGCAGTGTACAGGTATCCAGCAGCTCCGCTTTTTCAGCGGCTCTGTATGGCTCAACACGCATATGTCACAATCGTTTTTTCCATTACGCCGGTTAACTTTTTCAGTACCATCACAATGCCGCCTTTCCGCAGACGGCCGGCCTCTCACCCTTTGTTCTCCAGGATATGAACGTCCAGATGGTTGTACGGGATCTCCACCCCGGCTTCGCCGAAGGCCGTCCGCAGGTTTTCCGCCAAAGCGAAGTAGACCTCCCAATAGTCCTCCGACGACGCCCAGCAGTATACCGTGTACTCAATGCCGCTGTCGCCATAGGCCGAGAGGCGCACGGCGGGGGCCGGGTCCTCCAGAATGTTCTCCGTGGCAGACAGGGCTTGCCGGCAGGCGGCTTTCACGGTCTCCGTAGGGGCATTGTAGGAGGCGGAGAGCTTCCAGGCGATACGGCGCCGGCCCAAGGTGGTGTAATTAGTCATCTGGGAGTCTGCCAGGGATTTGTTGGGCAGCATCACAAGCAGGCCGTCCGGCGTTATCAGCTTGGTATAGTTCAGGGTGATCTCCTCCACGGTTCCGGCGGTGCCGGAGGCCTCGATATAGTCCCCGATGGCAAAGGGGTGGGCGGAGAGAATCACCAGTCCCCCGGCCACGTTGGCCAGAACATCCTCCGCTGCCAGGGTTACGCCCAGGGAGGCCACGGACAGCAGCGCCACCAAAGAGGTCATATCGATACCCAGGCTCCCGATCACAATGATGGCGGACAGGAGATACAGCACCAGCCGGACACCGGACAGCAGGTACTTCTGCACCCGGTCGTCCAGCTTGGAGGCGCCCAGCAGCCGGCGGGTCAGCTTTAAAAGCAGCCGCACCGCCACCAGGCACACCACCAGCACGATGACGGAGGTGAGAATATCCCCTACCGATACCTTCCCCACGGAGGCGGACAGCAGGGCGGTTATATCAATATTTCCCACAAAAGGCCTCCTCTCTATTGATCCGTGCCGCCGTCCGGCGCCTGGTCCTCCCGGACCCGCCGGGCCATCAGGGCCGGGGCCACGCAGAAGAAGGTAAACTCTCCCGTGGCCAGCAGTACGCCGTCCTCTCCGGTAATGTCCACCTCCGTCAGGCAGGTGGATTTTCCCCGGTGGCGGACACGGCCCTCCGCCCGCACGGTGCCCTCGGACTGGTTGCGCAGGAAGTGGAGAGAGCTGGTCTGGGTGACATAGGCCCGGCCATCGGTGTGGGCGGCCGTACCGGCGGCGTTGTCCGCCAGGGTGTAGAGCGCACCGCCGTGGACCATGCCGAAGGGATTTCTGCTCTCGGGCCGGATGTCCAGCCGGAACACGGCCCGGTCCGGACCCAGGGATTCCAGCTCCATGTGATTGTAAAGCATAAAGGCGTTGCGGGCCAGACGGCCCCGGGCCTGTGTCTCCAATGCGTCCATGGTATTCCTCCTTTTGGCGGAACGGATTTTCACTCAGTATATCACGGATGTCCCAACTTTTCCACGGTTTTTCAAAAAAGCGGTTGACAAATCCGTCAGAGAGTAGTATCATAAACATATGAACAATCGTTCAATTGTTCAAGTGAAAGGAGGCAGCAATGGAGGACCGTTACAATGTGGAGTGCTGCGATTTCATCCACGCCCATGGGGAGCTTGTGGAGAGGGTGCGGGGACAGATGCCGGGGGAGGACACTCTGTACGACCTGACGGAGCTGTTCCGGATCTTTGGCGACTCCACCCGCATCCGGATTCTGTATGTCCTGTTTGAGGCGGAGATGTGCGTGTGCGACATCGCGTCGCTGCTGGGCATGACCCAGTCGGCCATCTCCCACCAGCTGCGGGCGTTGAAGAACGCCCGGCTGGTAAAGTCCCGGCGGGAGGGCAAGACGGTGTTTTACGCCCTGGCGGACGATCATGTGAAGACCATCATCAACCAGGGACTGGAACATGTATCCGAGTGAATCCCCTGTAAAATCATTACATTTTGGAGGAATTGACTATGAAAAAACGTTACAAGCTCACCGATCTGGACTGTGCCAACTGCGCCGCCAAGATGGAGGATGCCATCAAGAAAATCGACGGCGTAAATGACGCTACCGTCAGCTTCATGGCCCAGAAAATGACTATTGACGCCGATGACGGGCGCTTCGACGATATCATGAAGGAAGTGGTGGCCGTCTGCAAAAAAGTGGAGCCGGACTGCATCATTAACCTGTAAAGGCAAGGGCCCGCCCTCCGGCGGGCCCTTGCCCAAACCGGAGCATAAAAAAACAGCCGCCCCGCGCAAAGGTAACGGCTGTCTCGTGCAGACAAATGGAGACGGTCAGAGTCTGCCATCTGACTGCCTCCAGTATACCAGAACAGCGAAAGAAACACAAGGAAAAAACGCAGACTTTGAAGGAGGCGTTCTGATATGAAAAATCTTACCCGCAAGCAGCGGACAATGCTGGTGCGGATTATTGCGGCGGCGGCACTGCTGATTGCAGTTGAACTGCTGCCCCCGCCGGTACTGGCCGGCGGCATATCCCTGCTGTGGCTGATGTACCTTGTTCCCTATGCCGTCATCGGCTGGGATGTGCTCTATAAAGCCGTCCGCAATATTGCAAACGGACAGGTCTTTGACGAGAACTTTCTCATGGCCCTGGCCACTGTGGGGGCCTTTGGCACCGGGGAGTACGCTGAGGCGGTGTTCGTTATGCTCTTCTACCAGGTGGGGGAGCTGTTCCAGGACTATGCCGTGGGCAAGTCCCGCCAGTCCATCGCCGCCCTGATGGACATCCGCCCGGATACCGCCAATCTGGAGGGGGCGGACGGAGAGCTGGAAGAAGTGGACCCGGAGGATGTGGAAGTGGGCGCCGTGGTGGTGGTAAAGCCCGGCGAGCGGGTGCCTCTGGACGGCGTGGTGCTGGAGGGGATATCCTCTCTTGATACCGCCGCCCTCACCGGTGAGTCCGCTCCCCGGGATGTGGCCCCCGGCGATGCCGTCATCAGCGGCTGCGTAAATCAGTCGGGCCTCCTGCGGGTGAAGGTCACCCGTCCCTGCGAGGAGTCCACTGTGTCCAAAATTCTGGACCTGGTGGAGAACGCCGGGGAGAAAAAGGCCGCCAGTGAGAATTTCATCACCCGCTTTGCCCGGTACTACACCCCCTGCGTTACCCTGGCGGCGTTGGCGCTGTTCCTGCTGCCCACCATTGCCCTGGCGGTGGTCCCGGCGGCGGTCCAGCCCGCCTTTTTGGCTGGTACCCAGTGGACCGGCTGGCTCCACCGGGCCCTGATCTTCCTGGTGATCTCCTGCCCCTGCGCTCTGGTGATCTCCGTGCCGCTGAGCTTCTTTGGCGGCATCGGCGGAGCCAGCAAATGCGGTATTCTGGTGAAGGGGAGCAACTATTTGGAGCTTCTTTCCAAGACAGAGACCGTGGTATTTGACAAGACCGGCACCCTGACCAAGGGCACCTTTGCCGTCACTGCCGTTCATCCGGAGGCGGATTTTACCCAGGAGAGCCTGCTGGAGTGCGCCGCCCTGGCGGAGCACTATTCGGACCATCCCATCTCGCTGTCCCTGCGGGCCGCCTGCGGGACGGCTCTGGATGCCGCCCGGGTAGCGGACGTGGAGGAGATCGCCGGACATGGCGTGCGGGCCCGGGTGGACGGCAAGACCGTCTCCGCCGGCAACAGCCGCCTGATGGAGCGGGAGGGCGTGTCCTATCATCCCTGTGAGCTGCCGGGAACCATCGTCCACGTGGCGGTGGACGGCGCCTACGCCGGACACATCATCATTTCCGACCTGCCCAAGCCCGAGGCCAAAACTCTGGCGGAGGGATTGAAGGCTGCCGGTGTAAAAAAGACAGTCATGCTCACCGGCGACAACGAGGCCACAGCCAAAGCCGTCGCCGGGGATTTGGGGCTGGACGAGTATCACGCCCAGCTGCTCCCCGCCGATAAGGTGGACCAGGTGGAGCGGCTGCTGGGGGCCAAGGCCCCGGGGGCGGTGCTGGCCTTTGTGGGCGACGGCATCAACGACGCGCCGGTGCTGACCCGGGCGGATGTAGGCATCGCCATGGGCGCCTTGGGCTCCGACGCCGCCATTGAGGCCGCCGACATTGTCCTCATGGACGACAACCCCGCCAAGATCGTCACCGCCATGCGCATCTCCCGCAAGACGCTGCGGATTGTGAAGCAGAACATCTGGTTTGCCCTGGGGGTGAAGTTCGCGGTGCTGATTCTGGGCGCGTTTGGCATGGCCACCATGTGGGCCGCGGTGTTCGCCGACGTAGGCGTGGCCTTTCTGGCCATCCTCAACGCCACCCGGTGCCTGCGGGTAGAGGAATTCGGAAAATAAGAGCCGGGATTCTTCTATGGAAAGCCCGCAGTCAGGCACTGTTTGAAACCGGGAGCACAGGATTTGACAAATATCGCCCCGCGGCGGCCTGCCAGGCCTTCCGCGGGGCAATATTTTTTGTTTTAGGGCTTGCAATCCCGGCGGCGATATGCTAAGATACTAACGTGATAAATCCGCTAGTGTAGCTCAGTCGGTAGAGCAGCTGATTCGTAATCAGCAGGTCAGGTGTTCGAGTCACCCCACTAGCTCCAGCTTAGGAATTTCCCCTTGCCGCTCGCTTCCGCTCTTGGCGGAAAGCTCCGCTGGACGGGGGAATTTCTTTGCGTTCTGCCAATTTCTTCCGCCGGAGGCCCGGCAGGGACTGCTTCTGAAAAATATGTGCTTGACTGTGTCAAAGGAGGGGCCATATGGATAATCAATTGGTGTGGCAGGAAGAGTACAACACCGGAGTAGAAGATATCGACAAGGAACACCAGAGGCTTTTCAAGATCATCAATAAGCTTCTGGCCGTTACCGAGGAGAATGATGAGGAGAAGAGCCGGTGGGCGTGCCAGGAGGGGATCAAGTACTTCAAGGGCCACGCCGTCAAGCACTTCGCGGACGAGGAAAGGTATATGGCCTCCGTTGGCTACGAGGGGCTTGAACGGCATTGCCTCATCCACAGGGATTTTCGGGAGAATACCCTTCCCGCCCTGGAGGAGGAGCTGGAGCGGACCAGTTACGCTCCGGATTCCATGGCCCATTTTCTGGGCGTGTGCAGCGGCTGGCTGATCGGCCACACCCTGACAGAGGACCACGCCATCACCGGCGGCAAGGTGAGCAAGTGGGAGCATCTCCTGCCGGACGAACAGCTGGCGGCTGTCAAAAAAACCATCATCCAGCTGGTATTCGATATGTTCCACCTGGAGTCCAAGGTAATCAGCGACGCCTATGGCGGTGAGAAGTTCGGCCGGGGCGTGTACTGCTGTCTGGCCTACGGGACGGAGCAGGACGACAGGCGCCAGGAGATCCTCATGGTCTTTGAGGAAAAGTTGCTGCTCAACACAGTGGGCAAGGTCATGGGCCTGCGGACCAACCGGCTGGACACCATGCTTCTCAATGCCGCCAGATATACCACCCGGCAGTTTGTGGGCCGGCTTACAGAGTATTTTCCGGAATGGCAGACCTATGATCTGAAAGAGGAGAACCTGCTGACTTACGAGCAGTTCCGGCAGGTGTTTGAGCGGGAGAAGCCTCAGGTCAGCCTGCTGTTCAACACCGGCGGCGCGGGCTACTTCGCCTACTGCGCCATTGCGCCCCACCTGTTGGAAAATGGCGTGGGCACGCCCCTCCAGGCGGACAACGCCATGTCCGAGGTGGAGCAGTACCTGACAATGCGGGAGGAACAGGCAGCCCAGGACGCGGCCAGCAACCGGCGGAAGATCCTGGTGGTGGACGACTCCTTGACCATCCGGCAGGCCATGATGCGGCTTCTGCAGGAGGATTACGAGGCGGCCGTGGCGGAGTCCGGCGTGGCCGCCATCCGCACCATCACCCTGAACCGGCCGGACCTGATCCTGCTGGACTATGAGATGCCGGTCTGCGATGGAAAACAGACCTTGGAGATGCTCCGTCTGGAGAAGTCCTTTGCGGATATTCCGGTGATCTTCCTCACCGGCCGGGGCGATCCGGAGGTGGTAAAACAGCTGTTGGCCCTGAAACCGGCGGGATACTTGCTGAAATACTTGAAGCCGGCGGAGATCAAGAAGAAAATCGACGCCTTCTTTGAGAAGCAAAAGGGCTGATTTCCCCACATACGTCAAAACCTCCGGCCGCGCCGGAGGTTTTGGTTTTTGAGTCTTTCTTCGCGCACTCTCAGCCGTCAGACGGCTGGAAAAAGGCGACTCCCACGGCGCCGGGACCCACATGGGTCCCGATGGTGCCGCCGATGGTGCCTACGGGCAGGACATCGGTGTGTTCCGCCCACAGGGCGGCGCTGTCGGCGATATATTTTTGCAGGAGGCTGTCCTCCAAGCCCGTATACCCCAGTAAGTAAGGCCGGCCAAAGTCCACACCGTTGGTCTTTTGGATCTCCTGCACCAGCAGGTTGTTTCCGTTTTTAGAGCCTCGGGCCCTGCCCAGCATGACCACCTCGCCGCGCTCTACAGCCACCACCGGTTTGATGGACAGCAGTCCGCCCACCAACGCCGCGGAGGAGGAAATCCTGCCGCCCCGCTTGAGATACTCCAGGGTATCCAGCAGGGCTACCAGGCGGATGTCCTTTTTCTCCGCCTCCAGCCTGTTGGCGATGGCAGCGGCTTCCAGGCCCTGGTCCATCAGCTCCAGAGCCCGCTCCACCAAAATCCGCTCTCCAAGGGTGGCGTTCTCGCTGTCCACCACAAAGACCCGGCCGGGGTACTCCTGCGCCGCGATGCAGGCGCTCTGACAGGTGCCGGAGAGCTTGGAGGACAGCAGCACAGCCACCACGGCCTCCCCGGCCTCCCCGGCCTGGCGGAAGGCCTCTTCAAACTGGGCGGGGTTGATCTGGCTGGTGGTGGGCAGGATATCCCCCTCGATGAGCTTCTCATAAAACTGCCGGTGGGTCAGGTCCACGCCGTCCAGAAACTGCTCTGTTCCAAAGGTCACGGTCATGGGCAGAATGGTAAGCTCTGGGCGGCAGGGCTGGGGCAGGTCGGCGGCAGAGTCGGTGATAATGCGTATTTTCATAGTGGTTCCTCGCTTCCGGTTGATAATTCAGTCACAGCCGAATACCGGCTGCGGACAGCTTTTCATACATGCGGACAAACGTCTCTGCGTCCTCCGGCCCTACCACGTCAGCGATCTGCCGGACCAGTTCCAGAGACCGGCGGTGGACGGCCAAAAAATCCGGCAGCCGCTCCGCTACGGGACGCACAAAGACGCTCCGGCCGTCCGCATCTCCCCGCTCTCTGACAAGATAGCCCTGTGCGCACAGGGCGTTGACAGTGCGGTTTACCAGACTTTTGCGCATATTGGTCTCCTGTACGATCCATCTGACGGCAGTACGCCCCGTTCCGTCAGTTTTGTATTGGTCATAGACCAGTTTCATGACGATGGCTTCATTATAGGTCAGCTCCCGGGTGATCCGGGAGCTTTTCAGCAGTCCGCTGACCCCGATCCAGGCCCGCAGCATGCGTTCCAGCAGCGCCTCGTTCTCCATACTGTCGCTCCCCGATGGTTTACTTTGTGAACTATTGGAGCATATCACAGTTTTCCGAAAAATACAACAGAAAGTTTCCGGCGGCCCGGTGGAAAATGAGAAAAATTTATGTATACAAATCAGATTGGATGTGATATACTAACTACCACTACTCCTCAATAAAAATCTGTATTGAGGGCAGAATGATCTTGCGGCGCTGTTTTTGCGCCTTTCCGGTGAAAAGGCGTCTCATCATACAATCCTTGGAAAAAGCCCTCCCGGTCCTTTATGGCGGCACTGCACGCCGCCGTGCCCTGGGCACCAGGGAATATATTGCACGATATTTCTGGCGCCTCCGGCGCAGGCCGTATCCTGCGGCCTGACAAAACGATACAGCCGTTATGTCAAAGATTCGTATAAGAGCCCGGCGTGTTTTCCGCTGTCAAAGTTTTTCTAAAGTTTTTAATGGGTTCTATATGGAATCAGGTATTGAGCGCTGAAACATTCTTGATATTTTACCGGCATGGGACGCGCTTTCCCGCCGGTCAAATAGATCACAGAGGTCCATATGGCGATTTGGATATGACGTGACCGAACCCCTGCCGGCGAAACGGGGCCGCGCAGGCGACGGACGTCTCTTCTTCGCGTGCGCCTGTTTGCGGCTGTGTACCGCCGGACGTGTCCTTTGGAGCCTCTGTTACATATCTTTTTAAGAGTTCAAAGGAGTTTATTGTATCTATGGCAGAAAAACTGAAAATCATTCCCCTGGGCGGTTTGGATGAGATCGGCAAGAACATGACCGCCTATGAGTGCGGCGGTGAGATCATCGTGGTGGACTGCGGCATGGCCTTCCCCGGGGACGACATGTACGGCATCGACCTCATCATCCCCGATGTGACCTACCTCATCAAGAACCGTGCCCGTATCCGCGGCCTTTTCATCACCCATGGCCATGAGGACCATGTGGGGGCAATCCCCTATGTCCTCAAGCAGGTGAATATGCCCATCTACTGCACCCGTTTCACCGCCGGCCTCATCTCCCTGAAGTTGGAGGAGCACGGCCTGGTGCGGTCCACCAAGCTCATTACCGTGGACCCGGGCAAGACTGTGCGGGCCGGGAAGTTCAATGTGGAGTTCATCCATGTCAACCACTCCATCGCAGACTCCGTGGCCTTCGCCATCCACACCCACATGGGCACCGTGGTCCACACCGGAGATTTCAAGATCGACTCCACCCCCATTGACGGGGAGGTCATCGACCTGGCCCGCTTCGGCGAGCTGGGGAAGGAGGGCGTGCTGGCCCTGTGCGCCGACTCCACCAATGTGGAGCGCCCGGGCTACACCATGAGCGAGAGCGCCGTGGGCCAGACCTTCATGCGGCAGTTCCAGTGCTGTGAGGAGCGGATTATCGTCACCACCTTTGCCTCCAATGTCCACCGCATCCAGCAGGTGCTGGATGCCGCGGCGGCCTTTGGCCGGAAGGTGGCCGTCACGGGCCGGTCCATGGAGAATATCATGAAGGTCTCCACCTCCCTGGGCTACATGAAGGTGCCCAAAAATACCCTCATGGACATCAACAAGATTAAGGGCCTGCCCAAGAACAAACAGGTCATCGTCACCACCGGCTCCCAGGGGGAGGAGATGAGCGCCCTGTACCGCATGGCCTTCTCCCAGCACAAGCAGGTGGAGGTGGGCCCCGGCGACAAGGTCATCATCTCCGCCTCGGCCATCCCCGGCAACGAGGTGACGGTGAGCCGGGTCATCAACGAGCTGTTCCGCAAGGGCGTCCACGTGATCTACGACAAGGCCGACATGCTCCACGTCTCCGGCCACGCCTGCCAGGAGGAGCTGAAAATTATCCACGCCCTGACGAAGCCCCGTTTCTTCGTCCCCCTCCACGGCGAGCAGCGGATGCTCCAGATCCACAGCCAGCTGGCCCAGCAGATGGGCGTAGCGCGCAACCACATCGCTATCGCGGAGAACGGCTCTGTCGTCGAAATCACCGCCAAGACGCTGAAAATCGGCGGCACCGTCCCTGCGGGGGAGGTGTACGTGGACGGTTCCGGCGTGGGTGATGTGGGGGCCGTGGTTATGCGGGACCGCAAGCGCCTGGCCGAGGACGGCATGGTGGTCGTGGTCATGCCCGTGTCCGCCCACAACGGTGCGCTGCTGAGCCCGCCGGAGATAATCACCCGGGGCTTCATCTATGTCAAGGAGTCCGGAGATCTGATGAAGGAGCTCCAGGGCGTGGCCCTGGACGCGGCGGAGGGCGTCTCCCGGAAGCGCGGCCGGGATGACGGCGAGCTGAAGGGCGCGGTGAAGGCTGCCGTCAGCAGCTATCTGTTCAAAAACACCAAGCGCAGCCCCATGGTCATCCCTGTGGTGACACGGCTGTAAAAAGCTGTATTCACAGTTTTTGAACGCCGTTTCGACAGGTCTTTCCCCACCCATCCAACATTCCCCACCTATGAATACAACTTCTAAGTGAAAAAACCGGATGGACAGCACTGCCGTCCATCCGGTTTTTCATTCGGTTGAAATTACGCCACGGCGGAGAAGGGAATACGGGCCTCCTGATTCTGACGGCTCTCCTGATCCTCCGCCTGGGACTCGGCGGCGGTGACTGTGCGGGTGGTGCCGCCGGAGATATAGGCCCTGCCACACTCCGGGCAGATAGCGGTGTGGTAGGTCACGTTCTGGCTGACCACCTTCCGGTCCTCCCGCTGAGCCTTGGCCTGCTCCCGATAGACATGCTCCATCTCGTGGCCCCGGACCGCCGAGGGGGCCTGGTCCGGGTCGATCTTCGTGGGGGTCTTGAAGGAGACGCCGGCGTCATCGGAGCCGTCCTGATACTTTCGCTCCTTGCAGGTCTGGCACTCCCCCTCCTCCAGGGCCTTCTGGACGCTCTCTGCGCCCAGAGCGGTCTGCCCGTCCTGGGATTCCGCCGCTTTTTGGACGCCCTCCGGCGTGGGCCCGCCGTACTGGATGCGCATCCGTACAGCCATCTCCACCGGGTCCGCCCCCTGGCGGATGGGCAGGCCCAGCCGGGCGGACCCGGCCTCATTGCCGCTGATGGCCGGAGCGGGACGCACCGGCTGCACCGGGGTCTCCGGAGAGGCGGACTTCCGGGCTGTCCAGACGCCGCCGGTTTTCTGGGCGTTTTGGGACTGCTCCGCCGGCTTGGCGGCGGTGCTTTGATAGGGATTGAAGTAGAAACTCAGGCTGGAAACTCCGCCAATCATATTATCCACTCCTGTCAGCGCGATCTGCGCTCAATAATACTTTTATTATAGCAGGTCTTCCTCAAATGGCAAGTCTTTCTTTGCCGATTTTTGGCCGCGAAGCGCTCTCCCGCCTGGACCGCCGTCCAAAGGCGGAAAAAGCCTCGGGCTTTTTGGCCCGAGGCTTTTGGCTGGCGTCTGCTGAACGTGACCGGGAAACGATCTATCGTCAACGGGTTGTCTGCCCCAATTTTCATATGACCCGCAAATAAAAACAAAAAACCCACGCCATCTCCGGCGTGGTGTCACGGGTTTTTACCGCTCACTTTCGGACCAGGTCTCATCTACGAAAATCAGGTCGTCCACGTCGCCATATACTGGGTACTTGATATCTTTCATATCGGTTTTCTCCTTTCTTTAATCTTTAGGACTATATAGATTATAACATGAATTTTTCCAAATTGCAAGCACAATTTATGGTAAAATTGCTAAAGGGCAACCTCTTATCTTGTGGGGACACCCAACTATTGCGCTCCAAGAGCCAGGAAAGTGCGATTTCCCCAGAGGCTCCCCCCGTTCTTTGTGTATTTTTTCTCTCGCAATGAAACAGCCCATTGTGCTATAATCCATAATCATATATAATTAGGAGGAGGCGTTCGTGGTCATGGCAAACCGTTCCAAAAGGCGCCGTCCCCTGCGGACGCTGCTGATCCTGGCGGCGGCAGCCCTTCTGACCGCCCTGTTTGTCCGCTGGGACAACACGGCTTTGCAGGTCACCCATTTCGAGCCGGTTTTTACCGGACTGCCGGAGGGCTTTGACGGCTGCCGCCTGGTGGTGCTCAGCGACCTCCACGGTGGGGAGTTCGGCCCGGAAAATCAGGAGCTTTTCGCCGCTGCGGCAGAGGCCGCGCCGGACTATATCTTTTATCTGGGGGACCTGGAGGACCTGTACCGGGGCCCCAGGGAGGGCTACGCGGAGGAGGTGGCCCGGGGCCTCTCGGCCATCGCGCCGCTGTACTATGTGACAGGCAACCACGAGTGGGCCATCGGCGGTGTGCCGGAGCTGAAAGCGCGCCTGGAATCCTGCGGAGCCCAGGTACTGAGCAACGAGTTTGCCACCCTGGAGCGGAACGGAGACACGGTGGTTCTGGCAGGCATTGACGACCCCAACGGCTATGCCGACCAGAAGACGCCGGAGCAGGTGGCGGCGGAGATCTACGCCGCCCATGGGGACCCCTTCTGGATGCTGCTGGCCCACCGGAACAATGAGTTCGCGGAGCAGTACAGCCTGCTGGGGGCGGATCTGGTGCTGTCGGGCCACGGCCACGGGGGAATCATCCGCCTGCCCTTCACAGACGGGCTCTTGTCCGTGGAGCGGACGTTTTTTCCCTCCTACACGGCGGGGCTCTATGAGGAGAACGGCTCGGCGCTGTTTGTCACCCGGGGCCTGGGGAATTCCGGACCCACGTTCCGGCTGTTCAACCGCCCGGAGGTTGCGGTGGTGACCCTGCGGTCATCTTAGGAAGTCCTGAATAGCCAGGGGCTCCCAGGCCCGGCGGGCGCCGGAGAGGTTCATGCCCAGGCACAGGCCCTGGTAGAAGGAATAAAGGCCCTGTGCGAGCACGGGATTTTTTCCGATGTATTCGGACCAGTTTTCCGGGTCCGGGATGGTGCCCCAGTTGTAATAGAGCTGTTCCACAACTTCTGGAATGTCATTCATAGCATTACCTCCAAATACATAGTTTTTCGTATGTTGTTATATTATACGTTTTCGTATGTCAAGGGGGATTTATGGATTTTGCAGAGAGAATCCGGAGGCTCCGGAGGGCAGAACATCTGACACAGGCTGCGCTTGCCCCAAAGATTGGCTTGACTACCCGCGGGTATCAGGATATGGAATTGGGCTCCCTGCCAAGGTATGAGAATCTGCTCCGGATTGCAGACTACTATGATGTTTCCGTTGACTGGCTCATGGGCCGGACTGAGGACCGGTATGCCCACCGGCGTAAACCGGAGTAAGTGCTCGCCCTGACGGGCGGGGGAGAATTCAGCCATGGTGATGGCTGGGCAATACGCCCCCATTTTCTTTTTTCTCCGCTTGTGGAGAAAAAAGAAAACCCTCCAGAGGGCCCTCTCGCCGCTTCGCGGTTCACCTTGGCGAAGCCGTACACCCCCCGCCCGCGGCGTGAAACCCCCCGTCCCGCCCCCGTGGGGCGGCATCCCCCGTCTCCCCGCCAGGGAGACTTTTCAAGGAGCACCTATGCAGGAATTTCTCGCAGGAAAATTCGATATCGCCGTCATCGGCGCAGGCCACGCCGGCATTGAGGCCGCCCTGGCCGCCGCCCGCCTGGGGGCGGAAACCATCGTTTTCACGGTCAATTTAGACGCCGTGGGCAATATGCCCTGCAACCCCGCTGTCGGCGGCACCGGCAAAGGCCATTTGGTCCGGGAGCTGGACGCCCTGGGGGGCGAGATGGCCCGGGCCGCCGACGCGTGCTGCATCCAGTACCGCCTGCTGAACAAGGGCAAGGGACCCGCCGTCTGGTCCCTCCGTGCCCAGGCGGACCGGCGGCGCTATCAGGCGTACATGAAACACGCCCTGGAGCGGCAGGAGCATTTGACCGTCCGCCAGGGGGAGGTGACGGAGATCCGCGCCGAAAACGGCGCCGTCTCCGCCGTCGTCCTGGCCACCGGGGCCGTGTTTGAGGCAAAGGCTGTCGTCCTAGCCACCGGGACTTACCTCTCCGGCCGCACCATTGTGGGCGAGTGGGTGGAGGACTCCGGCCCCGACGGGATGCACGCCGCCGCCCGGCTGACGGACTCCCTGAAAAAACTGGGTCTGCCCCTGCGGCGGTTCAAGACCGGCACCCCACCCCGGGTTAATGCCCGCACCGTGGACTTTGACGAGATGGAGCTCCAGCCCGGGGACCATCTGCCGGTGCCCTTTTCCTACGCCACGGCGGACCCGCC
This sequence comes from uncultured Oscillibacter sp., assembly GCF_910587525.1. Classification (GTDB taxonomy): domain Bacteria; phylum Bacillota; class Clostridia; order Oscillospirales; family Oscillospiraceae; genus Oscillibacter. The sequence continues at coordinate 24,702 of NZ_CAJULS010000012.1, forward strand.
GGAGAACAAGGCGGTCTGCTGGCTCACCTGGACCACGGAGGAGACCAGGCGGATCGTCCAGGAGAACCTGGACCGGGCTCCCATGTACTCCGGCCTCATCGAAGGCGTGGGGCCCCGGTACTGCCCCTCCTTTGAGACCAAGATCGTCCGCTTTCCGGACAAGCTCCGGCACCAGCTGTTTGTGGAGCCCATGGGGCTGGACACGGAGGAGCTGTACATCCAGGGCTTTTCCTCCTCCATGCCAGAGGAGGTGCAGATTCAAATGCTTCACAGCGTGCCGGGTCTCCGCCGCGCCGTCATGACCCGGCCCGCCTACGCCATTGAATACGACTGCGTTGACCCCCTGGCCCTGGCCCCCACCCTGGAGGTGAAGGCCCTGCCGGGGCTGTACGGGGCTGGGCAGTTCAACGGCTCCTCCGGATACGAGGAGGCGGCGGTCCAGGGCTTCTGCGCCGGGGTCAACGCTGCCCGGAAGCTTCGGGGGCAGCCCCCCTTCATCCTCTCCCGGTCGGAGGCCTATATCGGGACCCTGATCGACGATTTGGTGACCAAGGGCACTGATGAGCCCTACCGCATCATGACCTCCCGCAGCGAGTACCGCCTTTTGCTCCGGCAGGACAACGCCGACCTGCGGCTGACGAAGCGGGGCTATGAGATCGGCCTGGTACCGGAGAAGCGGCTGCGGGCTGTGGAGGAGAAGTATGCGGCGGTGGAGGCGGAGATCAAGCGATTGACCCACACCGGCGTGCCGCCCTCTCCGGCGTTGTCCGCCTTTCTGGCGGAGCGGGGAACCGGCGGCGCCGCCGACGGCTGTTCCCTCATCGCCCTGCTGCGGCGGCCCCAGCTGCACTATGAGGAGCTGATTTCCTTTGACCCCGGCCGGCCGGACCTGCCTCCGGACGTGCGGGAGCAAGTGGAGATCTCGGTCAAATACGAGGGCTATATCCAGCGCCAGCAAAAGCAGGTGGAGGACTTCCGGAAGATGGAGTCCCATAAGCTGCCGCCGGATCTGGATTACAGCGCCATTCAGGGGCTTCGTCTGGAGGCCCGGGAGAAGCTGGCGGCGGTGCGGCCCCTGGATCTGGGACAGGCGTCCCGCATCTCCGGCGTGTCCCCGGCGGACATCGCGGTGCTGATGATTGATCTGGAGCGCTGACGCTGCCTCTCCGGCTGCGCTTGGGAAATTTCAAGTGCCGGTAAAATACCAGTGCAGTATTGACGGCATTCCGGTTACAATATCATAAATAAACCGCTTAACAAAAGAAAGTTGAGGATCACCTGAATGAACGGGATTAAAAATGTAGCCATGGTCACCGTCTGCGGCCGGCCCAACGTGGGCAAGTCCAGCCTCACCAACGCTCTGGTGGGGGAAAAGGTGGCCATTGTCTCCAACAAGGCCCAGACAACGCGAAACCGCATCTACGGCGTGGTGAACCGGGGGGATACCCAATATATCCTGCTGGACACCCCGGGCCTCCACCGGCCCAAATCCGCCCTGGGGGACTATATGGTGAGGGTGGTCACTGCCAGCCTCAGCGATGTGGACTGCGCCCTTCTGCTGGTAGAGCCCATCCCCCACGTAGGCGGACCGGAAAAGGCCCTGATCGACCGTGTCCGGGAGGAGAAGATCCCCTGTATTTTGTGCATCAACAAGATCGACACCGTGGAGCCGGCGGAGCTGCTGCCGGTGATCGCCGCCTATAACGCGGTCTGGGACAGCTTTGACGCCATCATCCCCATCTCCGCCCACACCGGCAGCGGCCTGGACGACCTGATGAAGGAATTGCGGAAGTACGCCTCCGAGGGCCCCCAGCTCTTCCCCGACGGCCAGACCAGCGACCAGCCGGAGCGGCAGGTCATGGGGGAGCTGCTGCGGGAAAAGCTCTTGCTGTGCCTGGACAAGGAGATCCCCCACGGCACCGCCGTGGAGATCACCAAATTCTCCGAACGGGACTCCGGCGTCATTGATGTGGAGGCCACCATCTACTGTGAGAAGTCCAGCCACAAGGGCATCATCATTGGCAAGCAGGGAGCCATGCTGAAAAAGATCAGCTCCATGGCCCGGCATGATATGGAGCGGTTTATGGGCGCCAAAATATACCTGGAGACCTGGGTAAAGGTCAAGGAGAATTGGAGAGACAACGTAAACTACGTCCGGAACCTGGGCTACCGGGAAGATTAAAAGGGGTAGTTTTCGTGATGCGCGACCCAGCAAAGACGGTGTGCGCCATGGCCGATAAGGCCAAAACCGCCTTTCTCAGCGAGATCGACGGCTAGTGCTGTCCCACTGCCCGGGCCATGTTGGCCCCAAGAGAGCGGGAGGGCATCCGGATATTCTGGTTCAGTACCAACACCCCCTCTCAGAAGGTGGCAGCCTTTCGGGAAAATCCGAGGGCCAGCATCTATTTTGTGGACCGGCTTTTTCCTGGGGCGGCACAGACCCGGACTACTGTGTGCTGAAATTCAGGGCGGAAAAGGGCCGATATTACACCAGTTTCAAATCGGAGAATTTTTTGATTCCAGATTGACCGGACATTTCCAGCCATAGTTTTCGCGCCTTTTCGCAGACTAACTCCAAAAGGAGGTCTGCGCGATGCTGAATCAAATGGAGCCCGCTCCGCTGTGGGAGCTGTTCTGCCTGACCGGTGAGCCTTTGGCCTATATGCTCTACCGGTCAATCGAGGACGGAATCGAAAACAATCTGTACTGATCGGGGAGAAATATACTCCCCGTACATAGGAAGGAGCGCTGTGGCAGGGATGCCCCACATCGTCATACAGGGCCTGGTCCTCCGGGAGACGGAGACGAAAGAGACGGACAAAATTTTGACTCTGCTGACAGCAGAGCGGGGCAAACTCTCTGTCATCGCCCGGGGCGTCCGCCGGAAGAGCTGCAAGTTCGCCGCCTGCGCCCAGTCCCTGGCCTGGTCCGAGTGGACCCTCTATCAAAAGGGCCAGTGGTACTACGCCAACGAGGGGACTACTCTGGAACTGTTTAACGGCCTGCGGACCGATCTGGACGCCATGGCTTTGGGATTCTATTTCGCGGAGCTGACGGAGGCCGTCACCGCCGAGGAATCTCCCGCCGGGGAACTGCTGCGGCACCTTTTGAACGGGCTGTACGCCCTGGCCGTGCTGCGCAGGCCTCCGGCGCTGGTGAAGGCGGCCTTTGAGCTTAAACTGCTGTGCCTTGCAGGGTACGAGCCCCTGGCGGACAGCTGCGCCTACTGCGGACGGCCGGAGCCGGAAAATCCCCAGCTGGATGTAATCCAGGGGGTGCTCCGCTGCGGCGCCTGCGGCGGCAGAGGGGGCGGGCGGTCCCTGCCCCTGTGCCCGGACGCCCTGTCGGCCCTGCGGCACATTGTCTACGGAGATCCCCGGCGGCTGTATTCCTTCCGGCTGGGGAAGGAGCCTCTGCGGCGGCTGTCCGCGGCGGCGGAGGCCTTCCTGAGTGCCCAGCTGGAGCGGGGATTCAAAACTCTGGACTTTTATAAGAGCATTGCGGCTGACAATTGACCATGTGGATACCCGGCTTGCTGAGTACATTTTGTTGATTTTTGATCTATTTATACATTTTGGAGTTTACAATGACAGAGTTTGTCTTTGAATCTTACCGTTTAAGGGCAGACGCGGAGGCTACGCGGTCTTGGTACGGGGCCCGTCCTCTGCCCTGGGTCACCTGTGACTGCGCCGGATGCCGGAATTTTGTCCTGGCGGTCAAGACTCTTCCACCCGCTGTGACGGATTTCTTCGCCCGTCTGGGGCTGGACCTGGAGAAGCCGGCGGAGGTCTGTGTGGACCATGCGGATCAAAAGAGCTGTCTCTACGGCAGCTGGTATCACCTGATTGGGGAACTGACGGCAGGCGACCCGCTCCCGGGACATCTGTGCGGGGAGTGGCTGACCCTGGCGGAGGATGTGGAGGCGGCTTTCAGCCCGGACTGCTACCTTCTGCCAAAGGACTTCCCCCTGCCCGGTCTCCAGCTGAATCTGGAGTGGCGTCTGCCCTGGCTTTTGGAAGAAAAAAATCCGTATTATGAAGAATGCGGCCACCGTTAAAGACATCTCGGAGGATGACCTATGAGCGAGCTGTTTGAAAAATCCATCCGCACCCTGGAACTGCCCCGGGTGCTGCAACTGCTGAGCGAGCAGGCGGTCAGCGCCGAGGCAAAGGCAAAGGCCCTGCGCCTCCGGCCGGAGACGGAGCCGGAGGAGGTCCTGCGCCTCCTGGACCAGACCGACGCCGCCAGAACCATGATCGGCCTGCGGGGGAGCCCCTCCTTCTCCGGCGTGAAGCCGGTAGCGGAATCCCTGGACCGGGCGGACCGGGGCGGCGGACTGAACACCCGGGAACTGCTGACCATCGCCGGGCTGCTGACCGCCGCCCGCCGGGCCCGGGAGTATTGGGGCGATGAACCGGCGGAGAAAACCGCCATTGACCACCTGTTCCTCTCCCTCCACGGCAACCGCTTCCTGGAGGAGAAGATCAGGCGCTGCATCCCCGACGAGGACACCATCGCCGACGCCGCCTCCACAGAGCTGGCGGACATCCGGCGGCACATGCGGGCGGCCCAGGCCAAGAGCCGCCAGATTCTGCAAAAGATTATCTCCTCCCCCACCTATGGGAAAATCCTACAGGAAGCCATCATTACCCAGCGGGACGGCCGCTTTGTGGTGCCGGTGAAGGCGGAGCACAAGGGGGGCCTGCCGGGGCTGGTCCACGACATCTCCGCTACCGGGGCCACGGTGTTTGTGGAGCCCATGGGGGTTGTTCAGGCCAACAACGAGTATGTGGAGCTGGAGGCCAGGGAGCAGAAGGAGATCGACCGCATTCTGGCAGAGCTCTCCGCCGAGGCGGCGGCCCACCGGGAGTTCATCCAGTGGGATTATGACACCTTGGTCCACCTGGACCTGATCTTTGCCCGGGGCCAGCTGAGCTACCGGATGGACGGCGTGCGCCCGGAGATCCGCCGGGACGGTGTGATCCATCTCCGAAAGGCCCGGCATCCCCTGCTGGACCCTAAAACAGCGGTGCCCATCGACATCGAGCTGGGCGGGACCTTTGACACCCTGGTGATCACCGGCCCCAATACCGGCGGCAAAACCGTCAGCCTTAAGACCTTGGGCCTTCTGACGCTGATGACCCAGTGCGGCCTCCACATCCCCGTGGCGGACCGCAGCGCCATTGCCGCCTATGAACGGGTGCTGGCGGACATCGGCGACGAGCAGAGCATCGAGCAGAGCCTGTCCACCTTCTCCGCCCACATGGTGAACATTGTGGCCATTCTGGCGGAGGCGGATCAAAAGAGCCTGATCCTCTTCGACGAGCTGGGGGCAGGCACCGACCCGGTGGAGGGCGCGGCGCTGGCCATCGCCGTCATCCAGCACGTGCGGCAGGCGGGGGCAAAGATCGCCGCCACCACCCACTATGCGGAGCTGAAGACCTTCGCCATGACCACCGCCGGAGTAGAGAACGCCTCCTGCGAGTTCGACGTGGAGACATTGCGCCCCACCTACCGGCTTTTGATCGGAATTCCCGGCAAGTCCAACGCCTTTGCCATCTCCCGGCGGCTGGGACTGCCGGAGGCGGTGATTGAGGCCGCCCGGAACCAGCTCAGCGGCGAGGGCGTGCGGTTCGAGGACGTGCTGACCCAGCTGGAGGAGAAGCGCCAGGCGCTGGAGAAGCGGGAGGCGGAGGCCGACCGGCTCCTGCGCCAGCGGGAGGAGGACGCCAAGCGTGCCCGCGAGTTCCGGGAGCAGATAGAGCGGGCCAAGGAGAATGCCCGGGGCCGGGGGGAGGCGGAGGCCAAGCGCATTTTGCGGGACGCCCGTGCCGCCGCCGACCAGGTTTTCGCGGAGCTGGCGGAGATGCGCCGCCAGCAGGCCCGCATGGAGCGCAATGCCGACGAGAACGAGGCCCGTGCCGCTCTGCGCCGCCAGCTTAACGAGGCGGAGGAGGCCGTCGTCCACCATGACGCCCGCGGGGAACCCATCCCCAAACCCAGCCGCCCTATTCGGGAGGGAGACCTGGTGGAGATTCCCGGCGTCCGCACCCCGGCGGAGGTGGTGTCCGTAGGCAAGGATGGAACACTGCAATTGAAATCCGGCATTTTGAAGATGAAGGCCAAAGCGGAGGAAGTCCGGCTCATCGAGGACGATGAGCGGGCGGCCAGGAAGAAAAATCCCGCCGTGTCCATTCGCCAGAACGCCGGCCGGGCTCTGCGGGCCTCCGCGGCCCGGGAGCTGGACATCCGGGGCTTGGAGACCCTGGAGGCCGAGGCGGTGGTGGAGAACTTTCTCTCCGCCGCCGTCATGGGCAAGCTGGAGACGGTGACCATCATCCACGGAAAGGGCACCGGGGCGCTGCGCAAGGCGGTCCACGACGTGCTGCGGCGGAATAAGGCCGTGAAGGGCTTTCGTCTGGGGGTCTACGGCGAGGGCGAGAGCGGTGTCACGGTGGTGACGATGAAGTAAGGAGAAAGATGAACTATCGGGAAAAAGCAATTCGCTGTGTAAAGAACACGGTCCTGCCCGTGCAGCTGGAGCAGTTCCGGGAGTGCGGCTGTTCACTGGATGAGCAGTACCGGAAATACGGAGACACCGGCGCGTTTTTTGCGGAAATAATCGAGCCGGGCCGGGTCTATGAGGTGGGCTATCCCCGGTGTGTCTGCCCGGAGGCCCGGGAGACCCGGGACCCGGCCCACTGTGAGTGCTCCCGGCAGAGCGTTCTGTATATTCTGGAGACACTGCTGCCGGGAAAGACGGTCACAGTGGAGACCGTGGAGACAGTCCTGGGCGGAGCCGGGAAGTGCCGGTTTCGCGTAACGGTAGAATAGGGGCCGGTTGTAACCTTTTGGCAGATGTGCTATACTGAGGAAAAATTGAAATGAGGTGACCATCATGCAAGAACTGGAGCGTCAATTCCACATTAACTGCGTCCCCGGGGACGTGGGCAGGTACTGCATCCTGGCGGGGGACCCGGGCAGGGTGCCCGCCATCGCCGCGCTGTTTGACGGCGCGAAACAGATTGCGTACAACCGGGAGTACAACGTCTGGACCGGCACACTGCTGGGGGAGAAGGTCACCGCCTGCTCCACCGGTATCGGCGGGCCCTCCACTGCCATTGCGGTGGAGGAGCTCCACAAGTGCGGGGCGGACACCTTCCTCCGCTCCGGCACCTGCGGCGGCATTGACCTCAGCGTCCAGGCCGGGGACATCGTGGTGGCCACCGGGGCCATCCGGTACGAGCACACCAGCCTGGAGTACGCCCCTATCGAGTTCCCGGCGGTGCCGGACTATGAGGCCACCGGATGCCTGGCCCGGGCGGCAGAGGCGATGGGACTGCCGGTCCACCTGGGGGTAGTCCAGTGCAAGGACAGCTTTTACGGCCAGCACAGCCCCGGCGCCTCCCCGGTCTCCTACGAGCTGAAAGCCAAATGGGAGAGCTGGAAGCGGCTGGGGGTGAAGGCCAGCGAGATGGAGTCGGCGGCGCTGTTCGTCATCGCGGCGGCGCTTCACTGCCGGGCCGCGTCCTGCTTCCATGTGATCTGGAATCAGGAGCGGGAGGCCGCCGGGCTGGACCAGAAGATGACCGAGGACACCTCCGCCTCCGTCCGCGTGGCGGTGGAGGGCTTGAAGCTGCTGATGGAGTCGGACCGGAAAGCCAAACGGTAAGCAAAAAGCTGTCCCCCGGCGCAAAGCGCCGAGGGACAGCTTTTTGCATCCGTCAATCATCCGTGCGGACACCGTGCCGGATGCCGCCGATGTCGTAGGGCGTGGTCTGGTACACGCAGTAGTTCAGCCAGTTGCCGTACAGCAGATGGGCGCAGGAGCGCCAGCGGACCAGAGGATCCCGCCCCGGGTCATCCTCCGGGAAATAGTGCTTTGGAAGCCGGATGTCCACCCCGGCGGCCACGTCCCGCAGGTACTCCTTTTTCAGGGTGTCCCGGTCGTACTCTGCGTGGCCCATAAGGAACACCTGCCGTCCCTGGGCGGTCTTGACAGCGTAGACCCCCGCCTCCGGGGAGCTGGACAGGATCTTCAATTCCGGCGCCGCTTCGATGTCCTCCCGGTCCACCGTGGTGTTTCGGGAGTGGGGGACCCAGAAGGTGTCGTCAAAGCCCCGGAAGAGGATGAAATTAGGGTCCTCCAGAGTGTGGCGGAAGACCCCGAAGAGCTTTTGGTCCAACTGCCGCTTGGGAATTCCGTAGTGGTAGTACAGCCCCGCCTGGGCGCCCCAGCAGATGTGGAGGGTGGAGTGGACGTGGGTTTTGCTCCACTCCATAATCTCGCACAGCTCCGGCCAGTAGTCCACCTCCTCAAAGGGCAGGTGCTCCACCGGCGCGCCGG
>NZ_CAJULS010000013.1 GCF_910587525.1 uncultured Oscillibacter sp.
TTCATGGCCTCCTCCGTCACCGCCATGCGGCAGATCCAGCCCATCCGGGAGATGGTGCAGGCCACCCGGCAGTACGCCGCCGGGGACTTCGACATCCGGGTAAACGACTACGGCCAGGTGAACGAGATCGGCGAACTGGCCGCCTCCTTCAACAACATGGCGGAATCCCTCCAGCAGACGGAGCGCCAGCGGCAGGAGTTCATCGCCAATATCTCCCACGAGCTGAAAACCCCCATGACCACCATCGCCGGCTATACTGACGGCATTCTGGACGGCACCATCCCCCCGGAGAACGAGCGGCAGTACCTCCAGATCATCTCCGATGAAAGCCGCCGCCTCAGCCGCATGGTGCGCCGGATGCTGGATGTGAGCCAGCTGCAGGTGATGGACCCCCTCCGCGGCGGCGGCCACTTCGACATCTGCGAGAGCATGCGCCGGGTCCTGGTCTCCATGGAGCGGAAAATCACGGACCGGCAGCTGGATGTAGAGGCGGACATCCCCGAGGAGTCCATCCTGGTTCTGGGGGACAACGATATGATTACCCAGGTGATTTACAATCTGTTGGAGAACGCCGCCAAGTTCGCCACCGCGGGGTCCACGCTGTATCTGGGAGTATCCCTTCTGGACGGCAAAGCCCGGGTAACAGTGCGCAACGTGGGCGACACCATCCCGGCGGAGGAGTTGCCGCTGCTGTTTGAGCGGTTCCACAAGAGCGACAAGTCCCGCAGCCGGGACAAGGACGGCGTGGGCCTGGGGCTCTATATCGTTAAGACCATTTTGGAACAGCACAAGGAAAAAATCAATGTGACCAGCGAGAACGGCGTGACCACTTTCTCCTTCTCCCTGGCCGCGGAATGAGGTCCTATGGAAGAACAGGACATGACCCGCCTCCCAAACGAGGTGGTGGAGATCTACCGCCAGCCCCCGCCGGGCGAGGTGGTGGAGCAATACAGCCGCCCCCTGCCGGGTGTTCCCAGGCGGGAGGCGCAGTCTGCCGCGCCTTCAAAGCAGGCGCGACGGAAGCACTCCAAAAAGGGATTGTGGATCTTTTTGGGCTGCGCCGCCCTGGCGGCAGTCCTGGCAGCGGCCGCCGTCTTTTGGGACTGGTCCGTCCCCCGGCATAACCGGATCGATCCCTTCGATTTCGATTTTGATTACCGGGATTCCGGAGAAGACCGCGGTTCCCAGGAGATTGCCATTCCCGCCTGGCCCGCGGGCCAGGGCTGCTCGCTGCCGGTGGTGCAGGAGCACGGTCCTTCCCTCACCGCCCAGGAGGTCTACCGCCAGGTGAATCCGGCGGTGGCAGTGGTCCTGGCCGACCTGGGAGACGGCTCCGCCTCCGTGGGCACCGGGGTGATTTTCAGTCAGGACGGCTACCTCATCACCAACTACCACGTGGTGGAGGGCGGACAGGAGTGCACCGTCGCCCTGGACAGCGGCCGAAGCTACGAGGCCAAGTATGTGGCCGGAGACGCCGACAGCGACCTGGCGGTACTGAAGGTGGAGGGGCAGGACCTGCCCGCCGCCGTCTTCGGCGACTCGGACCTTCTGACTGTGGGGGACAAGGTCTACGCCATCGGAAACCCTCTGGGCGTAGAGCTGCGGGGCACGCTCACCGACGGCATCGTCTCCGCCATTGACCGGGATGTGGAGGTGGAGGACCGCACCATGACCCTGCTTCAGACCAACGCGGCGCTGAACTCCGGCAACTCCGGCGGCCCCCTCATCAACGAATACGGCCAGGTGGTGGGTATCAACACCATCAAAATGACCTCCCGCTACTCCAACATCGAGGGACTGGGCTTTGCCATCCCATCGGCCTACATGGAGCGAATTGTCAACGACCTTTTGACCTTCGGCAGTCTCCAGCCGGAGCCGGTGCTGGGCATCACCGTCCTCCAGATGGCTGAGCAGGTGGAGCCGGATGTGTGGGGTATTGAGGTGCAGTCGGTGACAGAAAATTCCCCCGCCGGCAAGGCGGGCGTACAGGAGGGGGACTACGTTCTCTCCGCCGGCGGCCGGGACATCAACTCCAGCCGGGACCTGCTGCGGGTCCGCCGACAGCACCACCTGGGAGACGAGCTTCCCATGACGCTGTGGCGTGACGGGGAAATCATCGAGATAACGCTGTCTCTCACCGAGCCCGCGGCCTAACAAAAAACCGTCCTGCCGCAATGCGGCAGGCGTACACTACGCAAGGAGGAATCACCATGGACCGGACAAACCCCTGGCTTGACTGGGCGGTGGAGCTCCAGGCTATGGCCCAGGCGGGCCTGCACTATGGAACCGACCCCTATGGACGGGAGCGGTATGCGCGCATTCGTGACATCGCCGCGGAGATGATAAGCCTTCAGGCAGACATCCCCCTGGAAAAGACCCGGGACCTCTTCTGCTGCGAGACAGGCTACCAGACCCCCAAGCTGGACACCCGGGCCGCCATTTTTCAGGACGGGAAGATCCTCTTGGTGCGGGAGAACACCGGCAGGTGGTCCCTGCCCGGAGGATGGGTGGACGTGAACGTCTCCGTCAAGGAAAATGTGGTCAAAGAGGTGCGGGAAGAGGCCGGCCTGGAGGTGACGGCAGACACCGTCATCGCCATCCAGGACCGGGAGAAGCACAACCGCCCCCGCTACGCCTGGAAAGTCTGCAAGGTCTTTGTCCTGTGCTCGCTCCTGGGCGGAGCCTTCACCCCCAATATTGAAACCACAGAGAGCGGATATTTCTCACTGGAAGACCTGCCGCCCCTGGCGGAGGAAAAGAACACCCGGGAGCAGATAGAGATGTGCTTTGATGCCTATCACGATAAAAACTGGAAGACGCTGATGGAGTAAACTCCATCAGCGTCTATTATCGTTAGGAGCGGGAATTGGCCCGGCCGGTGGGGCCTGGCCCCACAATTCTGCCGAAAGGAGGCCGTTAGGACAGGGCATCTTCCCATATGGCCCCAGCCCTCCCCATGGTTGAATCCTCCCTCGCCCGTCAGGGCGATACCCTGTTATTGAATCTCCGGCAAACTGGCGGCAGCCATAGACTGCCCCACCCTGCGGAACTTCTCATCCGGCAGCTCGGGAACCATCTTCTCCAGCACCTCCGGATACTCGTCCGCCAGCACCCTTTTCGCGGTGTCCAGAATCAGGTCTCCGCCCTTGCCGCTCATGACCCGGCCCAGCAGCAGCACGTGGCGGCAGCCGTACAGCTCGTAATAATACGCCAGGGTGTGTCCCAGGTACACGCCGATGGACTCGTATACCTTAGCCGCCCGGGGGTCGTCCTCCGCCATCAGCGCCTGCACGGCCTTCAGCTTCTCGGCGGGGGAGGCGTTCCCGTCCAGCTCAATCCCCGCCCGGGGGGCCAGCTTGATGACGCCGTCCTGGGAGAAATATTTCACCCCGCAGCCGATGTCGCCGCTCCACTCGTCCCGCATGGCGCCAGGCTGGGCGTCCACGGGGACGAAGGCCAGCTCGTTGAGCCAGCCGGTGATCCGGCCCTCCTCGTCCACGTAGCCCACGGCCTCGCTGGTGCCCATGGCGATGCCAAGGACGCCGTTGTCGTTCAGGCTCATGGCTCCGGCCAGGGCGGAGACGTCGCCGTCATTGATGACGCAATAGGGCACATCGCCGAAGGTGTCGCGGATGGCCCGGATATAGATATCCTTGACCTTCTCGTCGTAAATCTCCCTGGGGACTTTCAGGAACAGCGAGGCGTTCATGGTTCGGTTATTGATAAACACACCGGCGGAGCTGACGCCTACTGCGTCCACCCGGGGCATATGCTCCGCGGCGGATTTCAGCGCGGCCACGATGCCGCCGTAGTGGTAGTCGGGGTCGGCGTTGACCTTGGGAAACCAGACCACCTCCTCGGAGTAGACCGTCTCCCCGTCGATGACGGCGGAAACCTTGCGGTCGGACCCGCCGGCGTCAAAGCCGATGCGGCAGCCGCCCAGATGGCCGCCGATGGCCTTGGGGTCGTCCTTGGCCGCGGGGATCTCGTCCACCGGCACCACCTCAAAGGGGTGCTCAAAGACATTGGCCATGTAGTCCCAGTCGAACTCCTGCTGCCCGCCGGCGCAGTAGACCGACTGCAGATACTCGCAGATTCTCTCGTCCCCGCTGACGTAGACCTTGAAGCCGCCCTTCATCCACAGGAGCGTCTTGACGATCCGCTCGATGTAGTAGCAGTCGGCCTCCCTCATCTCCGGGGTTCCGTGGATGAAGGTGCGGCAGGCGGCCATCTGGCCGTCAGCCCGCTCCACGGCAATGCCCACAGGCTTTTTCGCATCCGCCAGGAACGCGCGGTTGAACCGCATCAGGGGAATAAACTCCGGGTCCAGCACGGGGACGTTTTTCAGCTCCACGTTGATGCCATATTTGTTCATTGCATGTTCTCCTTCATCCGGTAAATTCACAGGTAAGTGGAACCAGTATATCATGAATTTCCACAAGATTCAATTTACTATCGTCCGAAAATCTGTAAATTTGTACCACATCGCATCCATTTTTACGAAACGGCGGGGGATTTCGCCGCCTGAACTTCGCGGAATGGACTTGTTGTACCAGGCGCGGTATGTTATAATGGTTCTGGAAAACCAGCCAAACGGGGCGGCGGATTCTCCCGCTGCTGTGATAACCGACGCGGATTTCGCAAAGACTAACAGGAGGAATCTTTACTATATGGAAATGGATTGGAGACAGAGACGGACCGTTACGATCCTGACCACCGTTTTGCTGACCCTGCTGGCAGCGGTGCTGATCGTCCTGGGCATCCGGTACCGGGAGAACCGTGAGGACGCTCCAGAGGGGGATGAAGCCGTGGCGGCCTCCATGACCGTGGAGGGATACTCCGCCCTGGTCTACAGCAACGGCAGCACCACGCTGTCCTTCATCGCGGAGGAGGACGGGGACTGGGCCTGGGAGAACGACCCCAAGTTCCCCCTGCGGCAGGAGACCATCAACTCCATCCTGGCGCTGCTGATCAACTGGCGGCCCCAGCAGACCCTGGCCGCGGAGGAGGACCTGAGCACCTACGGTCTGGACGAGCCCGCCGGCTTTTTAACTCTCACGGGGGCGGACGGCTCTGTCCGGGCGCTGTCCTTCGGCAAGACCACCACTGACGGCACCAGCCGCTATGTGATGGAGCAGAACGCCCCATCCACAGTATACATCATCTCGGACACACTGTTCACACAGATGAGCGTACCCATTTACGATATGTGCGACGTGCCCCTCCTGCCGCTGCTGGAGGAGGGCTCTATCCGCTCCATCCTCATTCGGGGAGCGGAGAACGAGGACGGCACCCCCGCCCTGGTCACCATCCTCACCACCGCCAAACGGGACGGCGGCGACGGCCCCGTCACCTGGCTCCAGGGCAGTGAAAACGTCACCTCCAACGAAACCGTCCAGGCCCTGCTGGAGGACATCCGGGCCCTGGTCCTGACCAAGTGCGTGGACTATGACCCCTCTGATGAGGCGTTGTCCATCTGCGGCTTTGACCTTCCCCTCGCGGCTATCACCGTCAACTACACCTCGAACACCGGCTCGGACGAGACCCTGTCCCTGACCATTGGGGCCCAGGTGCTGGACGGCTCCGGCCGCTATGTCTGGTTGGGGGACAGCACCACGATCTACTCCCTGCCCACCGCCGCCCTGGACCCACTGATGCGGGTGGCCGCCAACGGACTGGACATCACCTGACGATACGATAAGGAGGCCTCATGCGCGTACTGGTAGTGGAAGATGAAGTCCGGCTGGCCGGAACCCTCCGGGACCTGTTGGAGATGGATGGCTGGGCCGTCGACGTGTGTCACGACGGGGAGTCCGGATTGGACAACGCCCTCAGCGGCATCTACGACGTAGTGCTGCTGGACGTGATGCTGCCGAGGATGGACGGCTTCACCGTTCTGCACCGCCTGCGGGCAGGCGGCAGCGCCGTGCCGGTGCTGATGCTCACCGCCCGGTCAGAAGTATCGGACCGGGTAGCGGGACTGGACAGCGGCGCGGATTACTATCTCACCAAACCCTTTGAACCCAAAGAGCTGCTGGCCTGTGTCCGGGCCCTGTCCCGGCGGCAGCCGGAACTCCGGCGTGGGGACACGCTCTCTTTTGGGGATCTCCGGCTGGAGCGGGCCGCCTTCACCCTCTCCTGTGCTGAGCGGTCCGTCCGCCTCAGCCGCAAGGAGTTTGACATGATGGAGCTGCTGATGCTCAATCAGCGTCAGATTCTGACCAAGGAGAGCCTTCTGCTGAAAATCTGGGGCTATGAATCCGATGCGGAGGACAACAACGTGGAGGTCTACATCTCCTTTCTGCGCAAGAAGCTGGGCCATCTCCACTCCCGAGTGAAGATCCGGACCATCCGCATGGTGGGCTATTGTCTGGAGGGCGGGGAATAGGCCCCGTCCTTTGCAGTTTTTGCAATCTTTTTCATAGGAGGGAGGCTGCCGCCTTGATCCGAAAACTGCGGCTGAAATTTGTGGCCATCTGCATGGCTTTGGTCACCGCCATTCTGGCGGTGGTCTTTTTCTCCGTGTATTTCGCCATGCAGCGCAATATTGAGGACCTAAGCCGCCAGCTGCTCCACCGGGTCATCCAGCAGGATGATCCCCGCCATCCGGAGATCGCCATTTCCCTGGACCGGGACCGGGTCGTCTACCTGCCCTATTTCACGGTGAACGTCTGGGGCTCCACTGCCTATGTCACCGGCGGCACTTATACCGACCTAGAGGATACGGAGGTCCTGGCCGCCATCCTGAATGACTGCCTGAGCCAGAACCGCCAGGAGGGCGTGGTCCAGGACTACCACCTGCGCTATCTGCGGAGAAACAACGGCCTGTATGAGAAGCTGGCCTTTGTGGACATGTCCATGGAGCAGGCCATGCTCCGGGAGATGATGGGCAGCTATCTCATCATCGGTGGGACCGCGCTCCTCCTGCTGCTGGCTGTAGCGGTACTGCTGTCCTGGTGGGCCACCCAGCCGGTGGAGCGGGCCTGGCGCCAGCAGCGCCAATTCCTCTCCGACGCCTCCCACGAGCTGAAGACGCCTCTGACCGTCATCCTCTCCAACGCGGAAATGCTGGAATCGTCTCCCCTGGAGGAACGCCCCGCCCGCTGGGCGGACAACATCCACTCCGAGGCCCGGAGAATGCGGTCTCTGGTGGAGGAAATGCTGACCCTGGCCCGGGCGGACAGCCCGACTCCCGCCGCCGTCTTTGGGGACGTGTCTTTGTCCGAGGCGGCGGAGGACTGCGCCCTGGCCTTTGAGCCCGTGGCCTTTGAGGCGGGGAAGACCCTGGAATACTATCTGGCGGAGGAGGTCACCGTACCGGGAGATGGGGAGAAGCTGCGGCGGCTGGTCTCCATTTTGCTGGACAACGCCATCAAGTACAGCGCTCCCGGCGGCGCGGTGTCGCTGACCCTGGAAAAGCGGGACCGCCAAGCGGTGCTGGCCGTCTCCAATACCGGAGAAATTCCGGCGGAGCAGCTGCCGCGGCTGTTTGAGCGGTTTTACCGGGCAGATTCCTCCCGGGGGGAACAGAGCGGATTTGGCCTGGGCCTCAGCATTGCCGACGCCATCACCCGGGAACACAAGGGCGCTCTGCGGGCCGAGAGCGGCGGAGGCGTCACCCGGTTCACCTTCTCCATGCCGGTGAAGCGGTAAAAGCAAACCGCCGGAGACAGCAGGCCATTCAGAGGGGCGGCCCTGCAAACGGATTGCTTTTGCAGGGGCCGCCGCCTTCGGCGGCCCCTTTTCCTGTTTTGTATAGGCTGGATCAATGGCAAAATGCTCAACGGCGGGAGATTTTTTCGCCAGTCAAGGCGATTTGACGGTTTTAAAACAGACTTTAATCTCTTCTAATCTCTTTGAAGAAAATTTTCCTCCCATGCCGTTAAATCTCTTGACAACTACTCAGGTCTGCGCTATTGTATTGTTGTATTAGCTCGATAATACAAAAGGAGTGGAGATCATAATGAAAACGGCTAAACAGTTTCTGCGGCGGAGCGCCGCGTTCCTTCTGGCGGCATCGCTGCTGTGTACCGCCGCTCTGGCCGCAGAGCCGGAGAAGACAACGGCGGAACAGCGCCGGGAAGATCTGGAGTTTCTCTATCAGACCGTGCTGGTGGAAAATCACCCAAACGCTTTCGCCAACGCGCCGGAGTCGGCCTTCCAGGCTCTGAAAAAGGACATTGAATCCCGTCTGGAGACGGAGAGCGACGTGGAATTTCTTCTGGATCTCATGCGCCTGACGGCGCTGGTGGGGGATTCCCACACCATGATCTCCGCAGGCAGCGCGGCGGACTTCCGGTGCTATCCCTTCTCCCTGATTCTGCGGGACGGACAGTGGTATCTCTCCACGCTCCCGACGGCGGAGAAAGCCAGTTTGGGAAAGCGGGTCATCGCCGTCAATGATCTGCCTGTGGAAAAGATACTGGAGGCCTTTGCCCCGCTGCTCCCTGCCGACAACCCGGTAATGCTGGCCAGGCGCTTCCGGCAGGACTGCCAGATCGCCGATCTATACGAATACCTGGGCCTGGCAGAGGCCGGAGAGCCCTTGACGCTGACCCTGGCGGGCGGCAGAAAACTGGCCCTGGATCCGGTTCCCTACGCCGCTTTGCGGGAGGAGGAGCTGGCCTATCTGGCGGACCGCATCACCAAAGCGCCCGCCACCGCCCAGGTGGACTCCTATTACTTCGCCAAGCCTCTGGACGGGGATACCTTCTATATTCAGTACAACACCTGCCAGAACGCCCAGGATCTGCCCATGGAGGCTTTCGCCGCCGTGGTGTCCGGAATCCTGGACGAGGGAAACTTCCGGCGAATCCTGCTGGACCTGCGGAACAACGGCGGCGGCTCCGACGGCGTCATCTGGCCCCTGCTGGAGGTCCTGCGCGGCGAAATGGCGGAGGGCTGCGAGCTGGTGGGCCTCATTGGCCCTGCCACCTTCTCCTCCGCCCTCATCAACGCTGTGGAGATCCAGGAGATGGGCGGCATTCTGGCTGGGGAGAGCGCCGGAGGCAGCGTCAGCCACTTCGGGGCGGTGCGCGGCTTCTCCCTGCCCAACTCCGGCATCCGGGGGCAGCTGTCCTCCAAGTACATCGACCTGAATACTCTGCTGGATGCCGGGGCGGGCCGGGGCGTGGTGGCCCTGGAGCCGGACGTGTCTCTTCCTCAGACCCTGGCGGACACCCTGTCGGGAAGGGACACCGCCGTGGAGTGGCTGCTGGCCCATCCGGAGAAGCTGGCGCAAAAGGA
Source organism: uncultured Oscillibacter sp. (assembly GCF_910587525.1). Taxonomy (GTDB): domain Bacteria; phylum Bacillota; class Clostridia; order Oscillospirales; family Oscillospiraceae; genus Oscillibacter. The sequence continues at coordinate 9,247 of NZ_CAJULS010000013.1, forward strand.
ATACCCGGACGCACCTCTGACCCGGGGCCGGTTTATAGGACAGCTGTATGAGGCCGCGGGCAGTCCCGCCGTGACACTGGACGGACTTCCCTTCGCCGATAATTTTGGCATTGAGTGGTATCTTCCTGCCATGGCCTGGGCCAAGGAGATGGGCATCGCCATGGGCAGCTCGGACGGAACCTTTTCCGCCGCCCGGCCCATCACCTGGCAGGAGGCGGCGGTATTCCTTATCCGGACTGCAGGGGAGGACATGGTCCCCAATCCGGCGGCAGACCGCCGGGGACCCTTACCCGCCGCCCTGGCGGAGGGCGGAAATCAGGCCGCGGTGACCCGGGCCTGGGACTTGGGTCTCCTGCCGGAACAGGCGGATTTCACCAAGACCCCCACCCGGGCCCAAGGCCTGGAGATGGCAAAGGCCCTCTTTTCTTCGCACTCTTGAAATAAAGGACGGCGCCGCCTGCTCTTTCATTCGGGCAGGCGGCGCCGTCCTTTATTTTCTGATTCTTCTGTCTCTCTACACACAAGATCAAAAACCGTGGCGGGCAACTGGAAATTTTCCCATATCGCTTTTGACGGAACCACCTTATGAATTGGGCGCTTTTGCCATATCCCTTCAACAAGCCACATGGTATAATTCTGCCAGTAAAACAGGGGGGACGCAAAATGGTACATCTCTTATTGGCAGTCATCTATATATCCTTCATCAGTCTGGGCCTGCCGGACGCCCTGCTTGGCGCGGCATGGCCCTCCATGTATGGCTCCTTCGGCGTGCCGGTCTCTTACGCGGGATTCATTTCCATGATCATCGCTCTGGGCACGATTGTCTCCAGCCTTCAAAGCGCCCGTCTCACCCGGCGGCTGGGCACCGGGCGGGTGACGGCCATCAGCGTGGCCATTACTGCCGCGGCGCTGTTTGGCTTTTCTGTCAGCAGTTCCTTTTGGATGCTGTGTCTGTGGGCCGTGCCCTATGGCCTGGGAGCCGGCAGCGTGGATGCCTCCCTCAATAACTACGTAGCCCTTCACTACGCCAGCCGACACATGAGCTGGCTCCACTGCATGTGGGGTATTGGAGCCTCCGTAGGGCCATACATCATGGGATTGGCCCTCACCGGCCGCTATGGCTGGCACATGGGCTACCGGACCATCGCCCTGCTCCAGATACTCCTCACCGCCGCGCTGCTGCTAAGCCTGCCTCTCTGGAAAAAACAAGGGGGCGGCGGACCGGAGGACGGCAGTCAGAGTGCCGCGCTGTCTCTGGGCGGAGTGCTCCGCCTTCCCGGCGCCTTTGCGAGTATGACCGTCTTTTTCTGCTACTGTGCTGTTGAACAGACCATCGGCCTGTGGGCCAGCAGTTATCTGGTGCTGCATTTGGGCATCCCCGCTGAGACGGCGGCAGGCTATGCGGGATTGTTTTTCCTGGGTATTACAGTCGGGCGGGGCGCCAGCGGGTTTCTGACTCTGCGGCTCAATGATGCCCGCATGGTCCACCTGGGCCTGACCATTTTAGCGGCGGGTCTGGCACTCTTACTGCTGCCGCTGGGAACTGGCTTCGCCCTGACGGCGCTGCTGCTGGCAGGTCTTGGGTGTGCCCCAATCTATCCCTGCCTGATCCATTCCACGCCGGATCATTTTGGAGCAGACCACTCTCAGGCCGTCATCGGCGTGCAGATGGCAAGCGCCTATGCGGGCACCTGCCTGATGCCCTTTTTCTTCGGACTAATTGCCAACAATGTCAGCGTGGCGCTGTTTCCCGTGTATCTGACTGTGCTGCTGGCGATTATGGCGGGGATGCACCGCAGACTGATTCGTGTATCCCGGCAGAGGATAAGAGAAGATTGATTTCTGTGTCCAGCCGTCATTACTCCAGCGTCTCCAGCTCCGCTTTCCACATCGCCCAGCTGGCGTCGCTGGGCATCCGCCAGTCCCCCCGGGGGGAGAGGGCCACGGACCCTACCTTGGGCCCGTCGGGCAGACAGTTCCGCTTGAACTGCTGAGAGAAAAACCGCCGGTAAAATACCTTCAGCCATTTCAGAATCACATCCTGGCTGTACCTCTTCCCCTGGGCATACAGCGCCAGGCGGTAGATTTTGGCAGGGGAGAAGCCCCAGCGGAGCATATAGTACAGGAAGAAGTCATGGAGCTCATAGGGCCCCACCAGGTCCTCCGTCCGCTGGCTGATCTCCCCCTGAACGGCGGGCAGCAGCTCCGGAGAGACAGGGGTGTCCAATATATCCTCCAGCACGTTGTGCAGGGCCTCGTCCTTGCCGGCGTTGTCCCGGGCCAGGTGGGCCACCAGATGCCGCACCAGGGTCTTGGGGATGGAGGCGTTGACGGCGTACATGCTCATATGGTCGCCGTTGTAGGTACACCAGCCCAATGCCAGCTCGCTGAGGTCCCCGGTGCCGATGACAAGGCCTCCGGTCTGGTTGGCGGTATCCATCAGCACCTGGGTCCGCTCCCGGGCCTGGGCGTTCTCATAGGTAACGTCGTGGTTCTCCTGACTCTGGCCGATGTCCCGGAAGTGGCTGCGGACGCTGGCGGTAATGTCCACTGTTTTCAGCGCCGTGCCCAGCTCTTCTGCCAGGACAGCGGCGTTGTTCCTCGTGCGGTCCGTGGTGCCGAAGCAGGGCATGGTGACGGCAATAATGTCCGTCATGGGCCGGTCCAGCATTTTCATGGCAAGGCCGGTGATGAGCACCGCTAAGGTGGAGTCCAATCCGCCGGAAAGACCTACCACGGCGGTTTTTGCCCCGGTGTGCTCCAATCTTTGCTTGAGGCCCAGGGAGGCGATCAGCAGAATCTCCCGGCACCGGGCGTCCCGGTCCTCCTTCCCCTCGGGGACGAAGGGCATAGGGGAGACGTAGCGGGTGAGCTTGGTCTTTCCCTCAGTCAGGAAGAAAACCGTGTAATCCCGCCGCTGGCTGCCGGGCTCCGGCACAAGGGCCTGGGTGCGGCGGCGTTCATGGCGGAGACGCTGGATGTCGATCTCGGAAATCAGCAGCCCGCCGTCAAAACGGCGTTCCGCCAGCAGTGCTCCGTTCTCCGCAATCATCTGGTGTGCGCCAAAGACCACATCGGAGGTGGACTCTCCCGCCCCCGAGCTGCTGTACACATAGCCGCAAGACAGCTTTGCGGACTGGGTCGTCACCAGCTGGCGGCGGTAGGCGGTCTTTCCCAGCACCTCATTGCTGGCTGAGAGGTTTCCGATGATGGCAGCCCCGGACTGGGCCATCTTCACCGACGGAGAATCCGGGGACCAGAGGTCCTCGCAGATTTCAAAGCCCAGAGTCAGCCCGGGGACATCTTGGCAGTCAAAAATCTGACCAGCGGCAAAGGCCACGGAAACCTGTCCGCAGAGGTCCACATACTCCGCCTCCTCCGGTGCGGGGGAAAACCAGCGCTTCTCGTAAAACTCGCCATAGTTTGGCAGGTGCGTCTTGGGAACCAGGCCCAAAATCTGTCCTTTCTGTATAATTGCCGCGCAGTTATACAGCCGGTCTTTTACCCGCAGGGGTAAACCAACCGCCGTAACCACCTCCAGGTTCCGGGTGGCCTCCAGCACGGTGCGAAGGGCCTGTTCCGCTCCCCGCAGCAGCGTCTCCTGGAAAAAGAGGTCTTCGCAGGTGTAGCCTGTCAAACCCAGCTCCGGCAGCACCAGCATCTTGACGCCGGCCTTCTCCGCCTGGCGCATCATGATAAAGGTCTGCTCCGCGTTATAGTCGCAGTCCGCCAGCCGCATTTTCGGCGCGCCGCAGGCCACGGCAATGAATCCATCCCTCATTTGCAAAACCTCCCTTTGGAAATTTTATAGCATTCCTATTTTACACCGTCTTTTTCTATTTTACAAAATATATTTTTGCTCACCGTAAAATCCGCCGGCTTTTTTCAGAAGAGGGAGGTCTATACCGCTGCTCAACCCTTTCGGGACTAACCTGTCCCACTGTAGAAATGACGACAAAAAAGACCGCCGGAGGCGGTCTTTTTTGCTGTGTGTGTGTTTAGGAGGGAGAAAACGCATCGGGCTGGGAAAACCCTTTGCTTGATTATTAAGATACCCCAGAAACATGACAGAATTGTGTTATTCTTATGAACGATTTGTAAATGATTCCCTTTTTCGATATGACTTGTATTTTTGTCCCTATGGCGTAAGGGCCGCGCACATTTACTTGTACTTCTGGCTTTCCATCACCGCCAGCTCATCGCAGCGGTTGTTATACTCATTCTCCGCGTGGCCCTTGACCCAGTGGTAGCGCAGGGTGTGTATCTCCTCCAGCGCCAGCAGGCGGTCCCAGAGATCCGGGTTCAGAGCGGGCTTCTTGTCGGACTTCACCCAGCCCCGCTTTTTCCAGCCCTTGGCCCAGCCCTTTTCCAGCCCGTCAATGACATACTTGGAGTCTGACCACAGGTCCACGACGCAGGGCTCCTTCAAAAGAGACAGCGCCTGGATGACGGCGGTCAGCTCCATGCGGTTGTTGGTGGTGTCCGGCTCGCCGCCGGAGAGCTCCCGCCGATGGGCCCCGTACATCAGGATCGCGCCCCATCCGCCGGGGCCGGGGTTGCCGGAGCACGCCCCGTCGGTATAAATGGTAACTGTTTTCATCTTTCTCCGCTTCCAAATCTTCCGTATTTTTTCATAGAGGCGTTCCTCAAAGGAGAGAATGATATCAACCGTCTTTTCCCCTGCCAGCAGATACCGCCTCGGGTAACGTACTAGCATGATACTGTAAATCAGGCAAAAAGGCAATAACTTTATCACCAGGAACAGGGCCAGCAAATCTTTTAAGAAATCCAAAATACCACCTCTAAAGTGGTATTATAATCTGATTCAATTGTAATATCAACTTAAAAAGTGGTAAATACCATTTTTCAAGTTCTTATGTATTTTCGAGCACAGTATAAAATATTTGTGAGGTGTTCTCATGAATATAAACCATTACAATGAGTGGGTCAAAATTGGCCTGAATATTTTATATTATAGAAAAGAATCTAAAATTACTCAGGAGCAATTGGCTGAGATGTGCGGAAACGTTAGCCGCAATCATATTCAACGCGTAGAAACAGGAAACGGCGGTGCAAGTGTTGACTTGCTGATTGACATTGCCAAGGCCCTGAACATCCCCTTATACAAGCTCTTTGAATTCAAAGAATGAGGACGTGGATTTCTCCACGTCCTCTTTTTTGAAAAACTTCCCTAAACCTGCCTGCATAAAACCAACGTCCGCATTTCACGCAGCCAAATCCAGCAATTCTCAAAATGCGGACTGCTGCGGGCCCCTGCAGGGGCCGCCCCTCCGGGCGGCCCGTCCCCCAATCATCCGCAATTCTGAACCTCAGCTTTTCCTCACTCCTGAGGTTCTTCCGCGCTCTCGATCTCGCCAGTCTCCTCCCGGTCGGCCAGAGCCAGAGAGATGACCCTGTCGCCGTCCTCCTTGAAGCGCATGACGATGACTCCCTGGGTGGCCCGGCTGCACTGCTTGATGGCGTCCACATGGGTGCGGATCAAAATGCCGGACTGAGTCATCAGCAGCAGGTCCTCGCTGCCGTCCACCACCTTGATGCCCACCACCGGGCCGGTCTTGCCGGTAATCATATAGTTCTTGATGCCGACGCCGCCCCGGTTGGTGGTGCGGTAGTCCTCCACAGGGGTGCGCTTGCCAAAGCCCTTCTCGGTGATGGACAGCACGGTCCGCCCCTCGGTGACCCGGGCGGCGCCCACCACGTAGTCGCCCTCCCGCAGGCGGATGCCCCGGACGCCCATGGCCTCCCGGCCCATGGCCCGGACATCGTTCTCGTCGAAGCAGACCGCCATGCCGTCGTGGGTGGCGATCAGGATCTTTCTGGCCCCGTCGGTCTCCCGCACGGATACCAGTTCGTCGCCCTCGTCCAGCCGCAGGGCCCGGATCCCGTTGTTGCGCAGGTTTTTCAGGGTCTGCACCGGCAGGCGCTTCACGGTGCCCTGGCGGGTAACCATGAACAAAAACAGCTCCTTTTCGCCGGTCTCCCGGAAGTGGAGCATGGTCTGGATTCGCTCGCCCTGCTCCACCTGGAGGATATTGATGATATTGGTGCCCTTGGCCGTCTTGCCGCTCTCGGGGATCTGGTAGCCCTTCTTCCGGTAGACCTTGCCGGTGTCGGTGAAGAAGAGGATATAGTCGTGGGTGGAGGCGGTGAACACGTCCACCACGTAGTCCTCCTCCCGGGTGGTGATGCCCTTCTTGCCCATGCCGCCCTTGGACTGGGCGGTGTACTCGCTGACGGGGGTCCGCTTGATATACCCCGCCTGGGTCAGGGTGAAGACGCACTGCTCCTCCTCGATCAGGTCCTCGATGTCGATCTCGTCCTCCACGTCCTGGATTTCCGTCACCCGCTCATCGCCGTATTTGCTGGCGATGGCGGTGAGCTCTTCTTTCAGAATCTGGCGGACCAGGCTGTTGTCCGTGAGAATACGGTTAAAATAGGCAATCCGCTCTTCCAGCTCCTTATACTCATTCTCCAGCTTCTCCCGGTTCAGTCCCTGGAGGGCGATGAGCCGCATATCGCAGATGGCCTGGGCCTGGATGTCGTCCAGTCCAAAGCGGGCCATGAGGTTTTCCTTGGCGTTGTCATAGCTGGTGCGGATGATCTTGACCACTTCGTCAATGTTATCCTGGGCAATCAGCAGGCCCTCCAGCAGGTGGGCCCGTTCCTGGGCCTTCCGCAGGTCGAATTTCGTCCGCCGGACAATGACCTCTTCCTGAAAGCTCAGATACTCGTCGATGATGTGCCGCAGGGAGAGGATCTTGGGCTGGGGCTGGCCGTTGACCTGCACCAGGGCCAGCATATTGATGGCAAAAGTGGTCTGGAGCTGGGTCTGGCTGAACAGGCGGTTCAGCACCACCTGGGGATTGGCGTCCCGCTTCAGCTCAATGACAATGCGCATGCCGTTGCGGTCAGACTCGTCCCGGATGTCGGAAATCCCCTCCAGACGCTTGTCCTCCACCTGGTCTGCCATATTTTTAATCAGCATCCGCTTATTGACCTGATAGGGGATCTCGGTGATGATGATGCGGGTGCGGTCCTTGCCGAACTCCTCGAAATCGTGACGGGCCCGGACCATGAGACGGCCCCGTCCGGTGGCGTAGGCCGCCCGGATGCCGGACCGGCCCATGATGATGCCCTTGGTGGGGAAGTCCGGCCCCTTCACGTGCTCCATCAGGTCTGCCAGAGTGGCCTCGGGGTTGTCCAGCACGCACAGGCACGCGCCGATGACCTCCCGCAGGTTGTGGGGAGGGATGTTGGTGGCCATCCCCACGGCGATGCCGCTGGAGCCGTTGACCAGCAGGTTGGGGAAGCGGGAGGGCAGCACCTGGGGCTCCTTCCGGCTCTCGTCAAAGTTGGGGTCCCAGTCCACCGTCTCCTTCTCGATGTCCCGCAGCATCTCGTCGGAGATCCTGGCAAGGCGGGCCTCGGTGTACCGGTAGGCTGCCGGGGGATCGCCGTCCACGGAGCCGAAGTTGCCGTGTCCGTCCACCAGCATATAGCGCATGGAGAAGTCCTGAGCCAGACGGACCAAGGCGTCATAGACGCTGGCGTCGCCGTGGGGGTGATACCGGCCCAGCACGTCGCCCACGCAGGTGGCGGATTTCTTAAAGGGCTTGTCGCTGGTCAGGTTGTCCTCGTACATGGCGTAGAGAATCCGCCGGTGGACGGGCTTGAGTCCGTCCCGCACGTCCGGCAGAGCCCGGCCCTTGATGACGGACATGGCATATTCAATATAGGACTGCTTCATCTCCGGCACCAGGGGAGAATTCAGAATTTTCTGCTGGGGATACCGAATCTCCTCTGGGTCATATTGGGGTTTTTTAGACATTTAATTCCTCCCTGGAGAAGAGCTGAGAGATTTATTTCTCCACCCTTCCCCCTATAATCTTCACGCTCTTGCTACCAGGTCATTTTCAGCCAGTCCATGCCGGGGTAGGGCTCGCCGGTGTGGAGGTACCACTCCACACATCTGGCGGCCAGCTCCCGGTCCCGCATCGTGCATTTCATGGGGATAACGGACTGCCCGTCGCTGGGTTCAATGGGGGCCGCCTCTTCAGAATCCAGATAGTCCGGGTCAAAGCAGGCCCAGGCGGCGCGCTCCTCTTCTCTGCTGATCTGCAGGAAGATCAGCCCTCCGCCGCCGGCGCTCTCCAGCTGGAAAAACCCTTCCTCCATCTCTCCATCCTCATCAGGAGTCAGGTACAGGCTTGAACAGAGACCATTCCGCACTTTTTCCACAATACCTGTTGCACCTTTTTCTGACAGGTCCTTGATCTCAGTGTCTTCACCAGTATGAAATTCCCAGTTTCCATATTTGATCCGGATTCCATCCGGCAGCTCGGGTGTTTCCCGTTTTTTGACGATCTCTTCCATGATGAACCCTATTTAGTAATCCAGATTCACGGCGTACTGGGCGTTCTCCTCAATAAACGCCTTCCGGGGCTCCACCTTCTCCCCCATGAGGATGGTGAAAATCTCGTCCGCCCGCACCGCGTCGTCCAGGGTAATCCGGCGCAGGGTGCGCTTCTCCGGGTCCATGGTGGTCTCCCACAGCTCATGGGGATTCATCTCGCCCAGACCCTTGAACCGGCTGATGTCCACCTTGGCGTTGGGGTTATCCCCCCGGAGCTCCGCGGAGATGGCGTCCCGCTCCTCCTCGGAGAAGGCAAGGCGTGTGGTCTTGCCCCGGCTCAGTTTGAAGAGGGGGGGCACGGCGGAGTATACGTACCCCTGCTCGATGAGAGGCCGCATGAAGCGGAAGAAGAAGGTCAGCAACAGCGTCCGGATGTGGGCGCCGTCCACGTCGGCATCGGCCATGATGATGACCTTGTGATACCGCAGCTTTCCGGCGTCGAACTCCTCGCCGATGCCGGCCCCCAGGGCGGTGATGACAGGCTGGAGCTTGTCGTTTCCGTAGACCTTGTCCGCCCGGGCCTTCTCCACGTTCAGCATCTTGCCCCAAAGAGGCAGGATGGCCTGGAACCGGGAATCCCGTCCCTGGGTGGCGGAGCCTCCTGCGGAGTCGCCCTCCACGATGTAGATTTCCGTCAGCTCCGGGTTATTCTCATTGCAGTCCCGGAGCTTATCCGGCATGGCGGCGCCGCCGAGAGCCGTCTTGCGGCGGATGGACTCCCGGGCCTTCTTTGCGGCCTCCCGGGCACGGTTGGCGGTAAGGGCCTTGTCCAGGATCATTCGTCCCACCTGGGGATTCTCCTCCAGGAAGGTATCCAGCTTGTCGGAGACGATGTTGTTCACCAGAGTCCGAATCTCGCTGTTGCCCAGCTTGGCCTTGGTCTGGCCCTCAAACTGGGCCTCGGTCAGCTTCACGGAGATGACGCAGGTGAGACCCTCCCGGCAGTCCTCGCCAGATACCTTCTCGTCCTCCTTGAGCATCTTGATCTTCCGTCCGTAGTTGTTCAGTACGGTGGTCAGCGCCCGCTTGAAGCCCTCCTCGTGCATGCCGCCCTCCGGAGTGTGGACATTGTTGGCAAAGGAGAGGATAGTCTCGTTATACCCGTCGTTATACTGGAGGGCAACCTCTGCCATGGAGTCATCCTTCTGCCCGGCCATATAGATAACGCCGTTGTGCAGAGCGTCTTTGCTCTTATTGAGCCAGGTGACAAACTCCCGGATGCCGCCCTCGTAGCACATGGAGTCCTCCTGCTCGCGGCCCTGGCGTTTATCCACAGTGCGGATACGCAGGCCCGCATTCAAAAAGGCCTCCTCCCGCATACGGGTGTGCAGCGTATCGTAGCGGTAGACTGTCTCCTCAAACATCTCCGGGTCCGGCTTGAAGGAAACGGTAGTACCGGTGCGGTCGGTAGTGCCGACCACAGTCATCTCCTGGGTGACGTGTCCCCGGGAAAACTTCATCTCGTGGATTTTTCCGTCCTTATGGACCTGTACCGCCAGCCACTCACTGAGCGCGTTGACCACGCTGGCGCCCACGCCGTGAAGACCGCCGGAGACCTTGTAGCCCCCTCCGCCAAACTTTCCTCCGGCGTGAAGAATGGTGAAAACCACCTCCAGAGCGGGTTTGCCGGTCTGAGCCTGGATATCCACAGGGATACCCCGGCCATTGTCGGTGACGGTGATGGTGTCCCCGGGATTGATGGTGACGGTGATCTCGTCGCAGTAGCCCGCCAGCGCCTCGTCAATGGCGTTGTCCACAATCTCATAGACCAAGTGGTGAAGACCGGACTCGCTGGTGGAGCCGATATACATTCCCGGCCGCTTCCGGACGGCCTCCAGGCCCTCCAGGACCTGGATTTCCGACGCGTCATATTCATTGGACGCGTCTACGGCGGTGGAATTCAGAATTTCATTTTCAGCCATATAGTTCTCCTTACCTTGTTCTTTTTCTTATAAGAAAAAGAACCAAAAAGAATTTTTACCATGCTCTTCGGTATCCGCTTAAAGAGATCTGCCCTACGGCAGCGGAGAGCCGCCTCACTGTTTTCCAGAGTGGAAAAAGCCGGGCTGGAAGACCTTCCGGCCCGCCTTTCTCCACTCCTCAATTTTCCTGGAATACAAGGGGCACAGCCCGCATAGGATTGTCCTGTCACAGAGCTCCTTTCGCTCTCTCCGCCAGCGTCCGGTACAGCGCACAGCAGTGGAAACCAGCAGGCCTTCTTCCTCTTGCGGAGCAGAAAAAACTGAACCGCCGCTTCACTCCAGGGATAGAATCAAAAAACCAGACAAACGAAAATCATCGACGGATCAGCCATAATTGTTCTCCTTTTAGTCCAGTTCCTCGTCCTCTTCCATTTCGCAGAGCCCGTCAGGCTCCCGGCCCGGGCCCATCAGCTCCGTGGTCCGCATCCGCCGCTTGTCCTTGGCGGACTCCACGTTCTGGTGAATCAGCTCCTTGACCTCCCGGGGATTTTTGATGTTCTTCAAATCCAGATGGGGAACACTCTTGTCCGAGGAGTGGACGCACACGGTCCCCACTCCAAAGATTCGCTGTCCCAGGGTCATGGTCAGCTCCAGGTCCCGCACCCGGTAGAGCAGCACTTCATCGGATTTGAGGTTTAAAAAACCCGTCTCACAAAACAGCCGGTCCTCGCTGAGGCTGTACCGGGTGAAGGAGAGGGGCAGTCCCAAACGGCGCCTGCGGTCCTTCCACAGGTATTCAATGGACTTCATCACAGACCTCCTCACTCAAAATTGTTTTGAAAATGATTTCTCTCCACCCGGCTGGCCAGCGTGGCGGGATTCAGCTGGCTGAGATACACAATCTGGTCGTGGTAGGGGTGGTCGCACACCACAAAGGACTTTGGAATATCCCCGGACGCATCCATTACCACGCCCTCTCTCTGGGCGGCGGCGAGATAGTCCCGGGTCCGCTTGGAGGTGGAACATTTATCCAGGTCAAAAACGCCGATGATCCGGCGGTACGGCACAATCTCGTTTTGTCCCAAGTGCAGGTACACCGCTTATTCCTCCCATATCTAGGCCTTGTTTCAAAAATCCAAATCACCCAAACAACAAATTTTTTTTCACCGTACTGCGTGAAAAATTTCTGAAATACACAACGCATTCCTGCGACTGTCTGCCTTGCCCAGTAAAAAAGTCTCTCACCGTTCGCCGTTCCGCCATTAACCAGACAAGACCTAATCCCGCAGCCAGGCCAGCCACCGGCGGCGGACGACGTTTTTCTAGGCTCTCTCATTGTCCCAGTTCTCATAAAAAGTCCTTCGGCTGACGGAGTACAGCTTGTAATAGTTTTCCTCCGATCCGTCCCTCACCTTTTCAAGAAAAACCCGGTGCCCGTCTCCGTCCTCCCAGTTCACATTCAGGAAGGAACTTTCCTCATAAAAAATCCCATTCACAACGACAGTCGCCGCGCTCTCCAGGGGCAGGTACCGGTCCGCCGCAGACATCAGCTCCGGTTCCTCTGCAGCTGACAGATATCCGCTCTCGCCGCTCTCCAGCAGCTCCTGAACAACAGCGTATCGGGAGAACTCCTCAAGCATGGCCATCTCCGCCTCTGTGATCTCCACCTCCGGCACCCGCCGCAGAATGGCCTCCGTGTTGTTCGACGCCACCGCCACCTCACTACAGGGGTACCGAAGCTCCATGCAAAATTCCACGCCCATCAAAATCAGGAGCAGGGCCACGACCAGATTGATTGAAATTTTTTTCCAATCTCTCATACAAATCCTCCCCGCATCCCGCAACAGCTCCCTACAACAAAACCGCATACTTTTCCACATAAGCCCGACCATGCGCGAAGCGCGGGAAGAGAAGTACATCCTTGCGTCCACGCATCAAGTTTCCTGCGCACCCTTCAATCAAAGCGGAAAACTTCCGCAACTGCCAAAAGCGTCTTTTTCTCTTTTCCCGCAAGGGGGACGCCGCATCCCTAAGCGGCAAAGCCGCCAAGGGCTGCGCGGTGGACCGTGCACGGCCCCGCCAAGGTGAGCCGCGAAGCGGCGAGAGGGCCCTCTGGAGGGTTTTCTCTTTTTCTGCGCTCAGAAAAGGGGGTCCCCGCCGGAGCCCAGCGGAGCGGGTCTGGTGGGGAGAGGAGAAAGGAACGGAGCTTGAGCGGAATTTTCGGCGTTAGCCGAAAATGCAGCGGCGGAGTTTCTTCCGATGATATGGGGGGTGCATTCCCAGCACGGCCAAAGCCTGTGCGCCTTCCCCACCCGCGGCGGAACACCTCCCACACCGGGTATCACCCAATCACCCCATGCTCCACATGAAACACCTTCCCCCCCAGCAGCGCCGGCAGCCGGTCATCCTCGCAGCAGGTGATAAACACCTGTCCCCCCGCAATGCGGTTGAGCACGAACTCCTGCCGCCGGGGGTCCAGCTCGCTGAGCACATCATCCAGCAGCAGTACCGGGTATTCCCCGGAGACATTCCGGTAGATCTCCCTCTCCGCCAGCTTCATGGCGAGAGCCGCCGTCCGGGTCTGCCCCTGGGAGGCATACTGTTTGGCGTCCCTGCCGTCAATGCTGACCAGAAGGTCATCCTTGTGGGGCCCGGAGAGACACAGCCGGGAACTCCGCTCCGCCGCCTGGTGATCCTCCATATGCTGCCGCAGCTGTTCCGCGATGACAGAGATCTCCGCTGCCGGGTCTTCCACAGAGGAGACCGTCTTATATTGAATCTCCAGCTCCTCCCGCCCGCCGGAGCACTCCCGGTGGTGAATGGCGGCGTACTCTCTCAGCCGGAGGGCAAACTGCTGGCGGTAGTGGATCAGCACCGCGCCGAAGCACACCAGCCGCTCATTGAACTCCGGCAGGGCCGCCAGCAGATCCGGCCGCTCCTCCGCGTCCCGGAGGATGCGGGTCTTGTGGTCATAGGTCCGGCTGTACTCCGCCAGAGCGGCGGCATACCGGGGCCGCAGCTGGCACAGGGCGGTATCCATGAATTTCCGCCGGGCGGCAGCCCCCTCCCGGATCAGAAATAAATCCTCCGGGCAGAAAAACACAGTCTGGTAAACCTGGCTGAGGGCGGCATTATTTTTCGCCGCTACCTGATTGACAGACATCCGCCGCCGCCGGTCCCGGAACAGGTCCACCTGCATCAAAAATTCCCGCTCCCGGGCAGAGACCCGGGCGGACATACGGGCGGCGGGGGCGTCAAAGCAGATCATCTCCCGGTCCTTTCTGGCCCGGGGAGACCTGCCGCAGGAGAGGTAGACCAGGGCCTCCAGCAGGTTGGTCTTCCCTTGGGCGTTCTCCCCGAATATCACGTTGCACCGGGAGTCAAAGTCCGCAGCCTGCCTCCCGTAGTTTCGGAAGCACTCCAGCTCCAGACGGTCAATCCGCATAACTGACCGTGTAGTGGGCGCCGTCAAAGAGCACGTCGTCCCCGGGCCGGATTTTCTTCCCCCGCTGAAGGCACACTTCACCGCCCACTTGAACCCTGCCGCCCTGAATCAACTCCTTGGCCTCCCCGCCGGTCTCCACAAGACCCGCAAATTTCAGCAGATCCTGGAGCTTGATAAACTCCGTCGTAATTTGAATCGTCTTCATACTCACTCCGCCGATTTCAGCCGCACCGGCAGGACCATATACAAAAAGTTATCTTTCTCATCCGTCGGAACGATGATCGCGGGGGAAACTCCGGTATTCAGTTCAATTTTCACTGTGTCTGCAGGAGCGTACCGCAAGGCCTCCATGAGATAACGGTTATTGAAGCCGATCTCCAGGCCGCCTCCGTCGCCGGAGAGGCGGCAGACGTCCTTGGCCTCGCCGTTGCCGGTCTTGGCGGAGAGGAGGACCTTGTCATGGTCAAACACGCACCGCACCGGGCTCTTCAATTTATCGGAGATCACCACGGAAACCCGGTCGATACTCTGAATCAGGGACTTGGTCTCCGCTGTAACAGAGATGGGATTGGCCCGGGGAATGGCGTTCTTATAGTCCAGGAATTCTCCCTCCAGCCGCCGGCAGATCAGCTCCGTATCACCCACCTCAAACAGAATATGCCGCTTACCCAGGGTGATGGAGGCAATCTCCTCCGTATCGCCGCAGATACCCTTTACCTCGTTGAGGGCGGCGCCGGGAGCGACGAAGGAAAAGGCCCCACCGGCCAGCTGTTCCAAGGGCTCCCGGCGGACAGCCAGACGAAAACCGTCTACGGCCACCATGGTCAAACCTTTTTCACCGACCTCAAACAGGGCGCCGGTGTGAACCGGGCGGCTCTCATTGGTGGAGACGGCAAAGGAAGTCTCCTCGATCATAGCCCGCAGGGTTTTCTGCTGAATGGAAACGGCGTACTCGTCCTCCACCTCCGGCAGATCCGGATAGTCGGCGGCGGACAGGCCCAGGATATCAAAGTCCGCATCTCCGCAGCTCAGGTGGACCATCTGCCGGTCATCGGCGGAGAAGGTAACCGTATCGTCGGGCATCCGGCGGATGATATCTCCGAAGAGGCGTGCGTTCAAAACCATCTCTCCCTCCTCCGAGACGATGGCGGAGATTTTGGTGCGGATTCCGGTATTCATATTGTAGCCGGAAACTGTCAGCTCCTGCCCGGCCCGGAGAAGAAGTCCCTCCAGGGCAGGAATCGAGCTTTTGGGAGCCACTGCGCGGCTGGCGACGGCGATGGCGTTTTGCAGTAGCGCCTTTTCGCAGGAAAATTTCATCATAGCGGTCGTTTCCTTTCGTTCAGAATAGAGGAAATTTCGTTTTTAAAAAAGAAAACAAATGATTTTGGAAGAAATAGAAGCCGTAGAAAAAAACGATGTGGAAAAAAGAGAGAAACCGTTGGAGTGGAAGGGATCCGGTCTCCACAGAAAATGAGACGCCTTTCCATGGATTTCCCTGTGGTTTTCCAAAAAGGAAGCTTTCCACAGAAAAGTTTTTCTTTTCCACGGGAAATGTGGAAAAATGGGATCAGCGCTTGGAGTTGATATTGGTTTTGATCTCCTTGATTTTTTCGGCATAGGCGGGGTCCTTCTTCATCTTGTCCTCCACTCGCTGAATGGAGTAGAGAACGGTGGAGTGGTCCCGGTTGTCAAAGACCTTTCCGATGTCCACCACGGAGAGGTTTGTCATGGAGCGGATGAGATACATGGCGATCTGCCGGGCCTGAACGGCGTCCCGCACCCGCTGCTGGCCCCGGATCAGAGACTCCTCAACGCCGTAGTGCTTGCTGATATAATCCAGAATGGCCTCCGGCGTGGGAATGTACTCGCTGCTGCGCTTCAAAATGTCCTGGATGGCCCGGGAGACCGTATCCTCGTCTGTCTCGCTGCCGAGAAGGTCCTTGTAGGCAAGGAGTTTATTTACGATCCCCTCCAGCTGGCGGACGTTGGCGGTGGCCTTCTCCGCAATGGTAAAGGCTACCTTATCCGGCAGGTTCATCCCCAGGATGGCGGCCTTGTTTTTGACAATAGCGACCCGGGTCTCAAAGACAGGCGGAGCCACGTCTACCAGAAGGCCCCACTCAAACCGGGTGCGGAGGCGGTCATCCAGCAGCGTCATCTCAGAGGGCGGCCGGTCGGACGTCAGCACAATCTGGCGGCCGGATTCATAGAGGGTGTTGAAGGTGTGGAAGAATTCATTCTGCACCTGTTCCTTGCCGGCCACAAACTGCACATCGTCCACCAGCAGCAGATCGGCGCTGCGGTACTTGGCCCGGAACTCACTGCCCCGGCCCGCCCGGACCAGTTCGATAAACTCGTTGATAAAATCGTCTCCCTTGATGTAAACGATTTTGGAGCGGGAATCGTCCCGGCGGATAACGTTGGCGATGGAGTTCAAGAGGTGGGTTTTGCCGAGGCCGGAGTCCCCATAGATCAAAAGAGGGTTGTAATTCTGGGCCGGGTGCTCTGCCACGGCCATGGAGGCCGCATAGGCCAGTTTGTTGGACGGGCCCACCACAAAAGTCTCAAAGGTGAACTCCTCAGAGGTGAAACGGTCCTCCTTTTTTTTCTCCGCCGGGCCCTTGAACTCCGCAAAGCCGTCGTCGTCCAGGATGGACACCTCGAAGTCCGTGGAGAAGATGTCCCGCAGGGCGGCCTTGATGTTTTTTAAAAACAGGGATTCAATATAACCCTTCTTAAAATCGTTGGCGCAGTGGAGATAGAACGTGTTCCCCCGGATGTCCACAGCCTCCAGCTCGTCGAACCAGGTGGCGATGGTGGTCTCCGAGAGGTCCTGTTTCAGCTGCACCAGAATGTTGGCCCATATGTCGGCTACAGAATTCAAAAGGAAACACCTCTCTTTTTTCGTTTCAATGGAAAAAGTATCGTGAAAAATGGACAAAATAATACAATTCATTATAGCAAAAAAAACAAAGAGAGGCAATACTTATTCTAATATAAAAGATCAAAAAATATTGTTGGAATTGGCGCAAGATTTAGATTTTTTTTGAAAAACAGGCGCTACATGTAGAAAATCTTTCGAAAAAGGGAGAAAAGGGGAGAATTTCAGGGAAATTTGAAGTTTATCTTGACACCTTTTGAAAAAGAAGGTATACTATCCAATGCGCTTCCTGTGTGAAGCGCCGGTTAAAGTTTACTGCGCCGCTTTCCGGATGGAGAGCGGTGTCGAGTAAGCGCCGCCTGTGGGCGGACGCAATTCTGACAGGAGGTGTCTCGAAATGGCTACGAAACGTACCTATCAGCCCAAGAAGCTCCACGGCCAGAAGGTCCATGGCTTCCGCAAGAGAATGGCTACCGCCAACGGCCGCAAGGTTCTGGCCCGCCGCCGCGCCAAGGGCCGCGCGCGTCTGTCTTACTGAGCACAGTGCGCGGGAGACACTTGAACAACGTCTTCAGGGACGGCTGGAATTTTTTGGATTCCTCCGTCCCTAAAAGAGTTTTTGTTCAGGAAAGCTGGGGAATGAAATGAATCGGGCGTGGAGCATAAAAGAAAATTATGAATTCCGCCGGATATATCAGCGGGGAACATCGGCGGTAAGCGGATCCATGGTGGTGTACTGCCGCAAAAACAAGCTGGGCCGCAACCGCCTGGGGATCACCGCCTCCACGAAGATCGGGGAAGCCGTAACGAGGAACCGGGCCCGCCGCCGGCTGCGGGAGGTCTACCGTCTCAACCGGGACAAGCTCCGGGAGGGGTGGGACATCATCCTGGTGGCCCGGGGGCGGACAGCGGCAGTTTCCTGGAAGGAGCTGAACGACACGTTTCTGCGGCTTTGCCGGAAGCTGGAACTTCTGGAGGGCGGCAGATGAAGCGGGTTTTCATACTTCTTATCCGGTTCTATCAAAGGGCAGTTTCTCCCTACAGGCCCCGTTGCTGCAATTATATCCCCACCTGCTCCCAGTACGCCCTGGAGGCCGTTGAGAAATATGGCGCCCTCAAGGGTGGCTGGCTGGCATTCAAGCGGATTCTGCGGTGCAATCCCTTTCACAAGGGGGGGTATGACCCTGTCCCTTAGAGGATTTCTCCTCGCAGGGAGGGGGGAGGCCTTTCCTGCCCTGGCGTGCGGGGTGGATTTCAGACATGGGGATAGCTGGTCCAATGCACCCCCCATTTTCTTTTTGGCGCAGTCAAAAAGAAAACCCTCCAGAGGGCCTTCTCGCCGCTTCGCGGCTTACCTTGGCGGGCCATGCACGGTCCAAAAGAAAAACCGCTTTTGCCGTGCAGAAGTCTGCCGCTCGGATTGAAGGGCGCGCAGCGGATCTGACTGTTGGATGCACTGTCTCTGCCCCTCTTCCCGCGCTTCGCGCCTGATCCCCACCGTGTAGGATAATCTGCTCCGTTCCCGCCCGTATTCCCACCCCGCGCCGCCGCGGCGCGATTCCCCCGTCCCCCGCAGGCCGGCAGAAGAACCCTCTGCCCAGGACGCACTCATCCAGGCGCGAAGCGCGGGAAGAGAAGGAAGTCCATGCGTCCAAGCACCAAAACAGCCTCGAGGGCAGTCGCAAATGTGGCAGAGCGCCCCCGCCAGGTACGCTGTCAGGCGCATCCGGCAGAAGATCTGCAAGATTCATGGGCACTGGTTCAGACGAGCCCCCGTATCTTGGGCGAAATTGACCCCTGCGGTCAAATTCAGCCCCAGCGTCTTTTTCTCTTTTGGACCGTGCACCCCCCGTCCCGCCCCCGTGGGGCGGCATCCCCACTTTGGAGGAAACGCCTATGTTTTCAACCATCGGATACTATATCTGTATCCCCTTCGCAGCGCTGCTGCGGCTCTTTTACAACTTGACAAGCTCCTACGGCCTGTCCCTCATCTTCTTCACCCTGGTCATCAAGTTGGTGCTGCTGCCCTTCCAGATGAAGTCCAAGAAGAGCATGGTGCGTATGAACCGGATGTCCGGCAAGATGCAGGAGATTCAGAAGAAATACGCCAACAACCAGATGAAGATGAACGAAGAGATGCAGAAGTTTTATGCCGAGGAGGGCATTAACCCCATGAGCGGGTGCCTCTGGAGCTTCATTCCCATGCCGATTCTGATCGCCCTCTACTATATTATCCGGGAGCCGGTAGTCTTTTTCATGAATTTCGGCAGCCGCTCCGCCAACCTGGAGGTGCTCCAGAAGGCAAAGGATGTGGTTAGTTCCCTGGGCCTCTCCTGGTCCATGCTGAACGACGCCAAGGACGGCGCCTATGCCCAGATCGAGATCATCCAGCACATCTCCAGCAACGCCGATAATCCCATTGTCAGGACCTTCCTGGCGGAAAATCCCAATTGGGTCAACGTGGATTATCACTTCTTGGGGATGGATTTGACCACTCTTCCCAGCAGCGCTTTCAGCGCTTTGAAATCCGGCATGACCCCCGCTCTGATCGGCATTATCCTGATCCCTATTCTCTCCGGTCTTTTGAGCTTCCTTTTGAGCAAGGTTTCCATGGCCGGCAGCCAGAACCAGGGCTCCGCCGCCGCCAGTGGCAAGACCATGATGCTGATGATGCCTTTGATGAGCGTGTACATCGCCTTCATCATGCCCGCAGCTTTGGGCGTTTACTGGATTGCCCAGAGCGCTTTCTCCATCATTCAGGAGGCTGTCCTGGGGAGATTCTATACCCGAAAGATCCAGGAGGAGGAGGACGCCCGTTTTGAGGCCCGGGAGGCTGACCGCAAGCGCCGGCAGGAAGAGGCCAAGGTCCTCCAGGAGAAGCAGAAGCAGCAGGCCGCTCAGAAGAAGTCTTTGAAAGAAAAGCGGCAGGAGGCCCAAGAGGCCAAAATGCGGGCAAAAAAGCCCAGCACCACCGAGGCGGGCCGGGTCGGTGAGCGCCCCTATGCCCGCGGCCGCTCCTACAAGGCGGACCGCTACGATACGGAGGATTGAGGACCCTTATGAGAGAGTTTATCGATGTAACGGGTAAAACTGAGGAAGAGGCCATCAGCAAAGCCCTGGCACAGCTGGGCCTGGATCGGGACGATGTGTCCGTTGAGATTCTGGAGCGGGCGAAGTCCGGCTTTTTAGGCATTGGCAGCAGTCCCGCCCGGGTTCGTGTTTACCACGGCCCTGAGGACGGGGAGAAGACCGCCCCCAAGGCGGAGGCGAAACCTGAGCCGGAGCCCAGGCAGGAGACCAAAAAGGAATTCAGGCCGGAGCCCAAGCCCCGCCGGGAAAAGCCCAGGAAGCAGGAGCCCAGAGAGGACAGGCCCGCCGCCCCCAGGGCGGAGGCGCCCCGCCCCGCCCCGGTCCCTGTGGATCTGGGTGAGGAAGTGGATGACGAGAAGTCCCGGGCCATCCGGACCTTCCTGACCGGCCTTTTGGAGCATATGGAGTGCTCCGCGGAGATCCGGGTCTATCAGCCGGAGAAGGGCCGCTACAAAGTCATTCTGGAGGGAAAGCAGATGGGCACCCTGATTGGCCGCCGGGGCGAGACCCTGGACGCCATCCAGCAGCTCACCAGCTACTCCGTCAACCGCTCCGGCGGCAGCCGGGTCCGGGTCCAGCTGGACGCGGAGGGCTACCGGGAAAAAAGGGAACAGAGCCTCCAGCATCTGGCGAAAAAGGTGGCGGGGAAGGTGGTCAAATACCGCCGCAGCGTCACTCTGGAGCCCATGAACGCCTACGAGCGACATGTGATTCACACCGCTCTCCAGGATGTACCCGGCGTCACCACTTATTCCACGGGCACTGAGCCCAACCGGCGGGTCATCGTGGCCTACGACCGGACTACCCATTGATGCAGTTCCGCAGTCTCAAAGAGCCGCCCATACCGGGCGGCTCTTTTCAGCCTGTGGAAAAACGGAAAGATTGAATCATCCTATTTCCCTTATCCTTCGTGCTGCTCTTGATAGTTAGCTGAATCCCCCGTCAAATTGCCAGCGCTTATTTTTGATTGTGGGTGCCAAGTGCTGATTCAAAAATTTCCACAGCCCCCTCTGCCGTATGCTGTTTAATAAGGCCCTCTTTCGCACTTGCTTTGATGCCGATTGTATTGCCTTCAATCCAAAGTACGGCAAAAGAGGGATTCATATTGGCAGTTCCTGCGAAAATAACTCCAGAAATCGTTTTGTTAAGAAAACATTTGTCAAGGGGGATTTCACCCAAAGATGAAATTCCCCCGGTAAACTGAAAGTTGTATTACTCCTCATCAAGACTCTTTTCTTTGTGGAGCAGGGTCATCTTCTGTAGAGCCATCAGGTTAAAATATCCAACTGTTTATAATCCGCGATTCTTTTCCCGACCTCCTCCCAGGAGAGGCAGTCGCGAACAAAATCATAGTCGCTCCAAATACGCTGGAGCTCCGCC
Source organism: uncultured Oscillibacter sp. (assembly GCF_910587525.1). Taxonomy (GTDB): domain Bacteria; phylum Bacillota; class Clostridia; order Oscillospirales; family Oscillospiraceae; genus Oscillibacter. The sequence goes on from NZ_CAJULS010000013.1 coordinate 30,402, forward strand.
TTGATCTGAGGAACATCCTCCAACCTGTCTGCGCCGGAGCGAATGTAATAGTCGGGGAGCAGGGCGCAGGCCACAATGCTGCTCTCGGCCTGGGGCAGTTCCTCCGCGCCCTGGCTCAGAGCGGCCAGCAGCCGCAGATGGTTGTCGGTGTAGCTGTTCAGCTCCTGTTCCACTCCAAACAGGCCGTTCAGATCGAACAGCTGGAAGGGGGGCCTGCCTGGAACCTCAATCTCACCGCTGTAATAGACCGGCTTGCCGTTGAGCTCATAGAGCGCGTTGCACATATCCATCAGGCGTTGGTAGGCCTCTTGAGAGGGTAAGATCTGGAGGGAGCGAAACATCAGATCAACCGCCCAGTCCAGTTGGCCCAGCACCTCACAGCCTGGTAGCCTGGACAGCCGCTCCCCCAGCCGCACCAACCGGGCAATGGACAGCAGACCCCACACCCGAACCTGGGGGCCGCTCAGTTCCTTCGCCCTGGCCTCAATTTCGGCGGGAATGCCGTTGTAGAACAGCCCGGCCTCATCCTCCAGCCGCCCAATACGGTCAGAGCAATCGTCCATCAGTTTCTCCCCCACCTTATCGTAGATATTGTCATCAGCGCTGTAAATGGTGTCCGCCCGGTGGAGCCACAGCTGGGCTTTATGCAGGTTGCCTGCATCCATAGCGGTCACGCCCAGCTCATAATAGGTTCTGGACACCCCAGCCCAGT